>JAGOSV010000053.1 GCA_018062105.1 Sterolibacterium sp.
CGTTTCCGCTGGAGTTACGAAAAACCCTACGAGCAATTGCTGGTGGGCGACGGCCAGCGTCTGTGGATTTTTGATCGCGACCTCAACCAGGTCACCGTCAAGAAGCTTGGCCAGGCGCTCGGTGCCAGCCCGGCCGCCCTGCTGGCCGGCGACAACGCGCTGGACAAGAATTTCATCATCACCGATGCCGGCACGACCGATGGCCTAGAGTTTGTCGAAGCCATGCCGCGCAACAAAGACGAAGGCAGCTTCGAACTGGTGCGCATCGGGCTGTCTGACAACCTGCCGCGCCTGATGATCGTACATGACCACTTCGGCCAGAAGACGGTGCTGACCTTCCACCAGTTCGAACGCAACCCGCCGCTCGCCGCAGACCTGTTCCGCTTCACCCCACCCAAGGGTGCCGATGTCATCGGCGAATGACCTGCTGACGGCCGGCCGCAACACAGCGCCGGCGCACCAGCCTCTGGCCGAGGCGTTACGTCCGCAAACCCTCGCCGAGGTCATCGGCCAGCAACACCTGCTCGGCCCCGGCAAGCCGCTGCGCCTGGCCTTCGAGGCACACAGCCCGCATTCGATGATCCTGTGGGGCCCGCCGGGTGTCGGCAAGACCACGCTGGCACGCCTGATGGCAGAGGCATTCAACGCCCATTTCATTGCACTGTCTGCCGTTTTTTCCGGCGTCAAAGACATCCGCGAAGCCGTCCAGCAGGCTGAAATCCTGGCTGCACAAAATGATCGTCCGACTCTGCTGTTCGTCGATGAGGTCCATCGCTTCAACAAGGCGCAACAGGATGCCTTTCTGCCCTATGTCGAATCCGGCGTCATTACCTTCATCGGTGCAACCACCGAGAACCCCTCTTTCGAAGTCAATTCCGCCCTGCTCTCGCGTGCGGCGGTGCATGTCCTGAAAAGCCTGAACGAAGACGAACTCGGCCAGCTCATCGACCGCGCCTGGCAACGCGCCCTGCCCGACCTGAGCCTGGATGAAGCCGCCCGCACCCGCCTGATTGGCCATGCCGACGGGGATGCCCGCCGCCTGCTCAATGTGCTGGAACAATTACAGACCGCCGCCCGGGCAGCCGGCATCACGCATATCGACGCCGACTTCCTGCAGGAAACCCTGGCCAGCGACCTGCGCCGTTTCGACAAGGGAGGGGATCAGTTCTACGACCAGATCTCGGCGCTGCACAAATCGGTACGCGGCTCCAGCCCCGATGCAGCGCTCTACTGGCTGGTCCGCATGCTCGACGGCGGTGCCGACCCGCGCTATCTTGGGCGGCGCATCATCCGCATGGCCACGGAAGACATCGGCCTGGCCGATCCACGGGCACTCGAAATAGCCCTCAATGCCTGCGCCGTCTATGAGCGGCTAGGCTCACCCGAAGGCGAACTGGCACTGGCCGAAGCAGTGGTCTATCTGGCCATTGCCGCCAAATCGAACGCCCTCTACGTTGCGTATAATTCTGCCCGCGCTTTTGTCGCCAAAGACCAGACCCGCCCCGTCCCCGAACATCTGCGCAATGCCCCGACCAAGCTGATGAAAGACTTGGGCTACGGCCATGAATACCGCTACGCCCACGACGAACCAGAAGCCTATGCCGCCGGAGAACATTATTTTCCGGACGGCATGAATGCTCCCGGCTGGTACCAGCCGACAGCGCGTGGTCTGGAACAGAAAATCACTGAGAAACTCGCCCACCTGCGGGCGCTGGATCATGCCCACGCACCATCCCGCCGCCGCCCCCACCCATCACCTCCTTCACCCAAGAAACCGTAACAGGACGCCATCATGCTCGACATCCAACTGCTGCGCAGCCAGCTCGATACCGTCACCGCCCGCCTCGCCACACGCGGTGTGCGCTTCGATGCCGCCGGCTTCCAGGCCCTCGAAGACGAACGCAAGCAACTGCAGACACGCACCCAGGAGCTTCAAGCACGGCGCAACAGCCTGTCGAAACAGATCGGCCAGCTGAAGGCCAGAGGAGAAGATGTCGACACCGTGATGAACGAAGTCGCCGGCCTGGGCGACGAACTGAAAGCCGACGAGGAGCGCCTGGCCGCCCTGCTTGGCCGCTTCAACGAATTTGTTGCCACCATCCCCAACCTGCCGCACGACAGCGTGCCGGTGGGCAAGGACGAAAGCGGCAACGTCGAAGTGTTGCGCTGGGGCAGCCCGAGGACCTTCGATTTTCCGGTCAAGGATCACGTCGATCTAGGCGAAGGGCTGGGTGGCCTGGATTTCGAGACCGCTACCAAGATTTCCGGCAGCCGCTTTTCCCTGATGAAGGGCGACCTGGCCCGCCTGCACCGCGCCCTGGCCCAGTTCATGCTCGACACCCACAGCGGCGAACATGGCTATCAGGAAGTCTACGCCCCCTACCTCGTTAATTCCGACAGCATGTTCGGCACCGGCCAGCTGCCGAAATTCGAGGAAGACCTGTTCCAGGTGCCACGCAGCGACGGCAGCAAGCTGTACCTGATCCCGACCGCTGAAGTACCGGTCACCAACATCGTCCGCAATGAAATCCTCGCCAGCGAAACGCTGCCGCTGAAGTTTGTCTGCCACACCCCCTGCTTCCGCTCGGAAGCCGGTTCCTATGGCCGCGACACGCGCGGCATGATCCGCCAGCATCAATTCGACAAGGTCGAACTGGTGCAGATCGTCCACCCGGAACATTCCTGGCAAGCACTCGAAGAACTCACCGGCCATGCCGAATCCATCCTGCAGAAACTCGGCCTGCCCTACCGCAAGATGGCGCTGTGCTCCGGTGACATGGGTTTTTCAGCAGCCAAGACCTATGATCTCGAAGTCTGGCTACCCGCCCAGAACACCTACCGCGAAATTTCCTCCTGCTCGAACTTCGAATCCTTCCAGGCACGCCGCATGCAGGCACGCTACCGCAACGAGAAGAACAAGCCGGAGCTGGTGCACACCCTGAATGGCTCCGGCCTGGCCATCGGTCGCACACTGGTGGCCATACTCGAAAACGGCCAGAACGCCGATGGCAGCATCACCCTGCCAGAAGTTCTGACCAGTTACATGGGTGGCCGGCGCACCTTGCTGCCAGCCTCGTCAGGACGCTGATTCAGTCCCTCGCGCGGCACGGCCCTGACCGTTTCCTTCAATGGCCGCCCCGTTACCGGCAGGCGGGTTTGCAACGACAGCGGCAATGAGGGTGGCTCGGCCGTCCCCAAAGACAATTTTTCGGCCGGATGCTGCGCTTCAAACCGCGCCAGAATGTCATAAAACTTGCGTATATTTTCGACCATGATGACGGCCTCACCGCCGCGTGCCCGGCCGCTCTTCAGACGTTTGTAATATTCCGGCCGTGCCATCAACGGCAGCACCTGCTTCATTTCATACCAGGAGCACGTATCCCGCTTCAACGTTCTGGCAATCCCCAGCGCCCCGTTCATGTGCCCCTGCCCCAGGTTGTAGGCCGCCATGCCCAGCCAGGTGCGATCGGGCTGGGGAATGTCCCGTGGCAGGGCATCGATGATTTCCGAAAGATAACGGGCACCAGCCAGGATACTCTGACGGGCATCGAGGCGATTGCTCACGTTCAGGTGATCCGCCGTCTCCTCGGTCAGCATCATGATGCCGCGCACATTGGTCGGCGAGGTGGCCAGCGGGTCCCACATCGACTCCTGATAGGCCAGCGCTGCCAGCAAGCGCCAGTCGATACCGGTCATCTCCTGGGCAGTGATGAAGTGACTGCGCAGCCGTGGCAAGGTGCCCGCGATGCGCTTCAGAAATTCGGCAATGGAATACTGCTCCAGCCGATGGATATGACCAAAATAACGGTCATTGAGACGCGCCAGCGTCCCGTCCTGCTGAATCCGGGTAATGAACATCTGGGCACGCCCATACAGCACTGGATCTCCACCTTGCGGAAAGGCCCAGGCAAAGCGGATTTCCCCCGGCAGTTTCTGGGCAATCTGCAGGTCCGGAAAAAAATTGACTGCCAACGCGTAATGCAGGCTGTCCGTTGCAGCCAATTCGGAACTGCGCTCGCTCACCCGCTCCAGCAGGTCAATCTCGCTCAGATCATGTCTTTCGGCAATCAGGAATGGCGGCGTAACGGGCTGCCCGGCCGCCGATTTTGCCAGGTTCCAGGCACTCATCTCCTTGAGTGTGACCACCTCGGGCGAGCCATCCAGCACCTCAATTTTTTTTCCGGCCAGATCCGCCAGCTCATCGATATCTACGTTATTGGCCGACTGCACCAGCAGCTGCTCCGCCCGTCGCAGGGGGGCTGAATAGCGGATGTCCGTCAGCCCATCGACGACCATCGCAGAAGCCGCCATGTGCGCCTTGCCTTCGCGTAGCAGGGTCAATAACTCTGCATGGTCACGCACCAGGATCAGGCGCAGCTCCAGACCCATTTCCCGGGCCAGACTTTCCACCAGCTCACGCTCGAAACCCGGCCCGCCATCACCGTCCTGGGTAAAGGCCGGCGTATCCCGCATGGCCACCACCAGCTCATCGCGGGGTGCGGTCATGTCGATACGTGTACAGCCTGACAGCACCAGCAAAAAGCAGTGCAGCAGAACAAAAAACCAACCATACACACACCGCATGGGCAGTGTCCCAAAAAAATGAGCGTCATAACGACAAACGGAGGGGCAGTAGCCGCCCCAGTCGTCCCGGCCCCCCCTGAATACCGGGGAGAATTTTACCAAACCACCAAATTAGCAGCCCCCTTCAGAGCAGTGTGAAAAATTCGCAACAAATCACCGGCACATGTGCATGATGGCCCAAGCGCTGCTAGAATACCCGGCTGACTGGCTGATAACCGGTCAACCAAAAGATCTTTTGCATTGCTCTTTATCAATAAAGGAAATTGAAAAAAATGAAACACTCTCTCCTCGTTGCTGCCCTTCTCGCTCTGTCCGTGACCGCTTGCAGCAAGCCCGCTCCGGCTCCCGAAGCCGCTCCGGCTCCCGCCCCGGTCGCTCCGGCCCCGGCCCCGGCTCCCGCTCCGGCTCCTGAAGCTGCTCCGGCTGCTCCCGCTGCCCCGGCTGCTGATGCTGCCAAGCCTGCTGACGCTGCTGCGCCGGCTGCTGAGCCGAAGAAGGAAGAAGCCAAGCACTAATCAGCTTGTGCCGACAAAAAAGCCAGCCCGATGGGCTGGCTTTTTTTATCCCTGCTTCCTGCTTATTCCCACTTTTTCCTCTGGCGACATGCCGACGACCCGCATGCGGGCTATCCTCACATACCGCACATACATGCATACGCCGGCGCGGTGGCCAGGAAAAATCAGCCGCCCGCCCCCCTTGCGTCATGCTTACTTGAGCTGCTCGTACAACAACTTCAGGATGCGACGCGCAGTATCCGAGTTTTCCGGCTGACCCTCGCGGTTTTGCACCAGCAGGCGACTGATGTCCTTCTCGTCCTTGACCTGCACACGCATCTGCGGTGCCTTGCCCGCCTCATCCTTGTCACTCTTCCAGAACATCAGCTTGGCCAGCAAACCCTTGTCGGCCTTGCCCTTGTCTTGTGTGCTGTCCGGATCGACGTAACGAACGAAGTACAGCCCGCGCTTGCGATCCCGGTCCTCGACCGTGAAACCGGCCCGGTCCAGTGCCAGACCGATGCGACGCCAGGCGCGATCAAACGGCTCCTGAACGATGAGACCACCACCGGCAGGCGTTAACCGGGCACGATCTTCAACCTTCTGGTTCGGGCGGGCGGTCAGCTGCTCCTTGGCCTTGGCAGCATCCACCCCCAGGCGCACCATCAAACGCTGCAGCATTTCTGCTTCGAGCTCCGGATCCAGCGGACGCGGCTGCCAACGGGTTTCGCTGCGTCCCTCGTTGATATAGACCTCCATCATGCCGCGATGGCTAACATAGATATCGACGGCTCCCGGCGCACTCCCCTTTTCAAAGCGGGTGCGGAACTTGTCCCGCTCCGGCATGGAATACAGAAAATCCAGCGTCTTGCCGATAGTGCTGCGAATGATGTCATGCGGCAGCTTGGCCCGGTTCTCGCTCCAGTCGGTTTCCATCACACCGGCATCCGGCTGATCCACCGTCAGCGTGAATCCCATGTCCTGCCAGAAGGTTCGCACCACCGGCCACAAGGCGGCCTGGGAACCACTCACCACCAGCCAGCGCTGCGTCCCATCGCGCTCGAGACGCACCTTGTTGTCTGCCTGCGCCTGTGCCAGAGCAGCCGAGCCACTGGCCTCCTGCCCCTGCCGTCCTTCCTGGTAGCTCGAAAAAGCCACAGAGCCCCGGCTGTTCTCGGGAATCGAATAACGCGCATCGTTCGTCGGTGCGGTCAGATCCGGCGGCACTTCGAGGGACGGCAGGCGACCGGCCGACTTGTAATCCACCTTCTTCGATTCGAGCAAAGTGCCACCGCATCCTGCCAGAACCAGCAAGGAAGTGAGCAGCGTAGGCAACAGCAAACGATGTTTCATGCAAAACCTCATAACAGGGAATCAGGCAGAAATGCCCGCTTCGGCCAGCGACTGGCGCAAGCGTTCGTGATATTCGGGTGCCAGTACCGTCAGCGGCAAGCGCAGGCCATCCGTCATCTTGCCCATGCGTGCCAGCGCCCATTTGACCGGGATCGGATTGGCCTCCAGAAAGAGATGGCGATGCAGCCCCAGCAGACGGAAATTGATCTCGCGCGCGCGCCGCACATCGCCGGCCAAGCCAGCAGCGCACATCTCATGCATCAACCGCGGCGCGACATTGGCCGTGACCGAAATCGTTCCATGCCCACCCAGCAGGATCAAGGCCAGCGCCGTGGCATCGTCCCCGCTATACACGGCAAAACCTTGCGGGGCGCGCTTGAGCAGATCCGTACCACGCTCGATGTTGCCAGTGGCATCCTTGATGCCGATGATGCCCGGCACCTGTGCCAGACGCAGCGCTGTGTCATTTGACAGATCACAACCGGTACGCCCCGGCACGTTGTAGAGGATCATCGGCAGATCGACTGCCTCGGCAATGGCCTTGAAATGACGATACAGACCTTCCTGCGTCGGCTTGTTGTAATAGGGCACTACCGACAGATGCGCCGTTGCCCCCACCTTCTTGGCGAACTGCGCCAGCTCGATGGCTTCAGCCGTGGCATTCGCTCCCGTACCGGCAATCACCGGCACACGCCCGGCCGACTGCTCGACCGCCGTCTGGATCAACAGACAATGCTCCTCGACATCAACTGTCGGCGATTCGCCCGTCGTACCCACCATGACCAGACCATCCGAGCCCTCGCCGACATGCCATTCGATGTAGCTGCGCAGCCGCGGCAAATCAAGACGGCCATCCTCCAGCATGGGGGTGGCAATGGCGGGCAAGGAACCTGTAATCATGGCAAGCATGTCGTCGTGACCAAAGGGGCGATTCTACCCGAAAGCCGGGGCAGCACTTTTACCGTGGAGCGCACGAAATCCTCATGCCCGAGGCTTGCGTCCTGCCGCCCGCTTCGCTCGCGGTTTAGCCGGCTGGCCAGCGGAATCGACCCCGGAACCCGGCGCTACGGTCGATACCTGCGCCAGCACCTGCGCCAGATAATGACCGGTATGACTGCCGGTGGCTACGGCTCGGGCAGCCACCTCTTCCGGCGTGCCCGTGGCAATGATGCGCCCTCCGCCATCGCCTCCTTCCGGGCCGAGGTCAATGATCCAGTCGGCCGTCTTGATGACATCCAGATTATGCTCGATGACGACGACGGTATTGCCGTGGTCACGCAGGCGGTGCAGCACGCCCAGCAGCATGTCGATGTCGGCAAAATGCAGGCCGGTGGTAGGCTCATCGAGAATGTACAAGGTGCGGCCGGTATCACGCTTGGACAGCTCCAGGGCCAGCTTGACGCGCTGCGCCTCACCGCCGGAGAGCGTCGTTGCACTCTGGCCGAGCGTGATGTAACTGAGCCCGACATCCATCAGGGTCTGCAGTTTTTTCGCCACCGCCGGCACCGCATCGAAAAACTGTCGCGCCTGCTCGACCGTCATGCCGAGAACATCATGGATGGTCTGATCCTTGTAACGGATTTCCAGCGTCTCGCGGTTGTAACGCTTGCCGTGACAGATGTCACAAGGCACGAAGATGTCGGGCAGAAAGTGCATCTCGACCTTGATCATGCCGTCGCCCTGGCAAGCCTCACAGCGGCCGCCCTTGACGTTGAAGGAAAACCGCCCCGGCCCGTAGCCCCGCTCGCGCGCCTGCGGCACCCCGGCAAACAGCTCGCGGATCGGTGTCAGCACGCCCGTGTAAGTGGCAGGATTGGAACGTGGTGTGCGGCCGATCGGCGACTGATCGACATTGATCACCTTGTCGAAAAATTCCAGACCAAGAATCTCCTCATACGCCGCCGGCTCAGCCGTCGAACCATAAAGATGGCGGGCAGCGGCCGCGTAGAGCGTGTCATTGATCAGCGTCGACTTGCCTGAACCGGAAACCCCGGTAATGCAGGTCAGCAACCCCAGTGGCAAGGCCAGCGTGACGTTCTTCAGGTTGTTGCCCGCTGCGCCGACGATATGCAACATGCGCCCGGCATCCGGCGGGCGACGCTGCCCGGGAATGGCAATCCTGCGCCGCCCCGACAGATAGGCTCCGGTGAGCGATTGCGGATGTGCCGCCACCTCAGTGGGGGTGCCGCTGGCTACCACCTGCCCGCCATGCTCACCCGCACCCGGCCCCATGTCGACGACATGATCGGCCGCCTCGATGGCTTCCTGGTCGTGCTCGACGACGATCACCGTATTGCCCAGGTCACGCAGATGCACCAGGGTCTCCAGCAAGCGGGTGTTATCACGCTGATGCAGGCCGATCGAAGGCTCATCCAGCACATACATGACACCGGTAAGCCCCGAGCCAATCTGTGACGCCAGGCGGATGCGCTGCGCCTCACCGCCGGAGAGGGTTTCTGCCGAACGGTCGAGAGACAGGTAATCGAGGCCGACGTTGATGAGAAAAGAAATCCGGCTGACGATTTCCTTGACGATCTTTTCTGCCACCTGAACCTTGTGGCCAGTCAGCGTCAGCGTATCGAAAAACGCCCGACAAGCCCCCAGCGACAAGCCCGACAGCTCGGCCAGCGCCCGTCCGCCGACAAAGACATGACGCGCCTCGCGCCGCAGGCGTGTGCCATCACACTGCGGGCAGGGCTTGCTATTGAGATATTTGGCCAGCTCCTCGCGCACCATCTGCGAATCGGTTTCCCGATAACGTCGGGCAAAGTTGTGCAGGATGCCCTCAAAGGGATGGCTGCGTTCGAAGCGACTGCCTTTCTCGTTGAGATACTGGAAGCGAATATCCTCACTACCGGAACCGTTGAGAATCAGATGGCGCACTTTCTCCGGCAGGTGCTCGAAGGGCTGCTCGATGTCGAAGTGGTAATGCCGGGCCAGACACTCGAGCATCTGGAAATAAAACTGGTTGCGCCGGTCCCAGCCACGGATGGCACCGGCCGCCAGCGACAGGTGCGGATAAGCGACGATACGCCCCTCGTCGAAGAACTGGGTCACCCCCAGCCCATCGCACTCGGGACAGGCCCCCATCGGGTTATTGAACGAGAACAGGCGCGGTTCCAGCTCCTGCAAGGCGTAGTGACACACCGGGCAGGCGAAGCGCGAAGAGAACAGATGTTCCTGGCCGCTGTCCATTTCCAGCGCAATGGCTCGCCCCTCGGCATGGGTCAGCGCCGTCTCGAAGGACTCCGCCAGCCGCCCGCGCTGATCTGCCCGTACCTTGAGGCGGTCGACCACCACGTCGATGGTGTGCTTCTGGTTCTTCGCCAGCTTGGGCAGCGCATCCATGTCATGAATCTGGCCATCGACGCGCAGCCGGACAAAGCCCTGGGCACGCAACTCGTTGAACAGGTCAAGCTGTTCGCCCTTGCGATTGGCCACCACCGGTGCCAGGATCATCAGCTTGCTGTCCTCGGGCAAGGCCAGCACAGCATCGACCATCTGCGCCACACTCTGCGCATCGAGCGGCAGGTCATGCTCGGGGCAATGCGGCGTGCCGGCCCGGGCATAGAGCAGCCGCAGGTAGTCATGGATTTCCGTGACGGTGCCGACCGTCGAACGCGGGTTGTGCGAAGTAGCCTTCTGCTCAATGGAGATGGCCGGAGACAAGCCCTCGATCAGATCGACATCCGGCTTTTCCATCAGCTGCAGGAACTGGCGGGCATAGGCCGACAGCGACTCGACATACCGTCGCTGCCCCTCGGCATACAGGGTATCGAACGCCAGCGAGGATTTACCCGAGCCAGACAGCCCGGTAATGACCGTCAGCCGGTTGCGCGGCAGGTCGAGGCTGATGTTCTTCAGATTGTGCGTGCGAGCACCGCGTATCTTGAGCAAATCCATGATGCAGAAAGGGAATCCGCCAGGGCGAGGGGCTGCTAATATACGCAATTCAGCCGGTTTCGGCCAAACGCCGCAAGCTTCATCCGGCGTGCCCATGGGCGCCCCCGGCGCCGTTTTTCCCCGCTGGTTTTTCATCATGATGTCCTCGACTGACCGCATGTCCGCAGCCGAAATGCGTGCCACGGTGGCTTTGGCACTGGTCTTTGCCCTGCGCATGTTCGGCATGTTCTCGATACTCCCGGTGCTTGCGCTGTACGCCAAAGGCATGCCCGGCGGCGACAGTCCCTTCCTGATCGGCGTAGCACTGGGCATCGACGGACTGGCTCAAGCCTTCCTGCAAATCCCCTTCGGCCTGCTCTCTGACCGCTACGGCCGCAAGCGCATGATCTACATCGGCCTGGCGTTGTTTGCCCTGGGCAGCTTCATCGCCGCTGCCGGCAGCGACATCACCACCATCATCCTCGGCCGGCTGGTGCAGGGCACTGGCGCCGTCGCCGCCGCCATCATCGCCCTGACGGCCGACCTGACGCGCGAAGAACACCGCGCCAAAGGCATGGCGGTGATCGGCATGAGCATCGGCGCCACCTTTGGTGCCTCGCTGGCCCTGGGGCCGATGCTCAACCACCTGATCGGCGTGCCGGGCATCTTCACCCTCACCGGCGTATTGGCCTTTGTCGCCATGGCGGTCATCCGCTGGGGTGTTCCCACACCACAGCTCAGCCGCGTCCATGCCGATGCCGAAACCATCCCCGGCCAGATGAGCGCCGTACTGGTGAATCCCGAACTGCAACGGCTCAACTTCGGCATCTTCAGCCTGCATGCCGCCATGCGCGGCCTGTTCGTCGTCATCCCCCTGGTGCTGGTAGCCAGCCTGCCCGTCGCCGAGCACTGGAAAATCTACCTGCCCATCATGGCAGTTTCCTTCTTTGCGGCCGTCCCTGCCATCATCATTGCCGAAAAACATGGCCACATGAAACTGGTCTTCAGCAGCGCCATCGCCCTGCTCTGCCTGGCCACCCTGCTGACTGCCGTATTCATCAACCACTTCAACGGGCTCGTCGCAGCCTTGTTCCTCTTCTTCCTCGCCTTCAACCTGCTTGAAGCCATGCTGCCGTCACTGGTCTCCAAGATCGCCCCGGCCGGCAGCAAAGGAACGGCCATCGGGGTCTACAACAGCTTCCAGTTCCTCGGCCTGTTCCTTGGCGGCGCACTCGGTGGTTTCCTCGCCCAGCATGTCGGCAACGCCGCCGTATTCGTCTTTTCCAGCGGCCTGGCCCTGGCCTGGCTGCTGCTGGCACTGTCGATGACCCCACCGCTGGCCGTGCGTACCCGGGTACTGCACGTCGGCAACCTCGATTCCAGACAGGCCACCCACCTGGCCAGCGCACTCTCCGGGCTGGCCGGTGTCATCGAAGCGGTGGTCATTGCCAGCGAGGGCGTGGCATACTTAAAGGTTAGAACCGATGCCTGGGACGAGGCCGGTGCAAACAATCTGATAAAGGAACCATGACATGGCTTCAGTCAACAAGGTGATATTGATCGGCAACCTGGGCAAGGATCCCGAAACCCGCTATTTGCCGAACCAGGATGCCGTCACCAACATCACGCTCGCCACCACCGAAACCTGGAAAGACAAATCCAGCGGTGAAAAGCGCGAAACCACCGAATGGCACCGCGTCGTGTTCTTCCGCAAGCTGGCCGAAATCGCCGGCCAGTACCTGAAAAAAGGCTCGTCGGTCTACATCGAAGGTTCGCTGAAGACCCGCAAATGGCAAGACAAGGATGGCCAGGAGCGTTACACCACCGAAATCGTCGCCGACGAAATGAAAATGCTCGGCGGCCGCCCAGGAAGCAGCAGCGTAGACGATGGCGGCGGCTATGCACCCCGTGAACGTAACACCCCCGCAGCTGGCGTTGCCGTGCGACAGCAGCCCGCTACCGCCACCACTACGCCCCCCGCCCCGCCCGCCAGCACAGGCGGCGATTTCGACAATTTCGGCGACGATATTCCTTTCTAACGTCACACCGCTGCCGGAATCACGAATCACCGCCATGGCACCTGCCGCCCCCCGGGCGCATGACCGCTACGGCTGACCATGCCCCGCGTCCCTTCCCTGAAGTTCACCTCCTGGCAGGACCTGCTGCTCATCGGCCTGCCTGCACTGCTGCTGCTGGCTGGAGGATTCTGGCTGGCAGCACGTTATGTACAGCCCGCACCACCGCAACAACTCGTCCTGGCCACCGGTACCGAAGGCAACGGCTACCAGCGCTTCGCTGCCCGTTACAAGGATATTTTGCAAGGCCACGGCATCACCCTGATCGAACGGCCCAGCGCCGGCGCGCAAGAAAACCTGAGCCTGCTGCGCGACCCCACGCAACACATCGATGCCGCCTTCATGCAAGGAGGCACCGCCGGCAGCGTGCGGGATGACGACCAGCTGTACTCGCTGGGCGGTTTGTACGACGAGCCCCTGTGGATTTTCTATCGCAGTGCCCTCGCCAAAGACCAGCCTGGCGGTCGCCTCGACCAGCTCCTCCAGCTACGCGGCCGGCGTATCGCCATTGGTCTGGCGGGCAGTGGCACCCATCAACTGGCCCATGAGCTGCTCGAAGCCAATGGCATGAGCAGTCCGCCCACCCAATTACTCGATCAGAGCGGTCTCGACAGCGTGGCCGCCCTGCGAGCCGGGCAGCTGGACGCCATCATGGTCGTTGGCCCCACCCAATCCGCCCTGGTCTGGAGCCTGCTCTACAGCGAGGGTGTCCAGCTGATGAGCCTCTCCCAGGCACAAGCCTACACGCGCCGCCTGCCCTATCTGCAAACCATCACCCTACCGCGCGGTGCCATCGACCTGGTGCGCAACATCCCGGCTCAGGACATGACCCTGCTAGCGCCGCTGGCCACCCTGGTCGTGCGTGCCAGTACCCATCCGGCGCTGATCGACCTGCTGCTGCAGGCGGCCAGCGACATCCACGGCGAAGCCGGCGTCTTCCAAAAGCCGCACGAATTTCCCCGTGCCATCGACGTCGACTTCCCGCTGGCCCCCTCCGCCGAGCGCTACTACAAATCCGGCACATCCTTCCTGCAACGCCACCTGCCCTTCTGGCTGGCCACCCTGATCGACCGCATGATCGTCCTGCTGGTGCCGGTCATCGCCCTGCTGATCCCCATCCTCCGCTTTGCCCCGCCGCTCTACGGCTGGCGCGTTCGTTCACGCATCTTCCGGCGTTATGGCGAACTCAAGTTTCTCGAAGCGGAGCTCGAACACGACGCCCGCCGCCACAGCCGTGCCGAATGGCTGACCCGCCTCGACCGCATCGAGGAGAAGGTCAATCACCTGCCCACCCCGCTGATCTTTTCAGACATGCTCTACACCCTGCGCAGCCATGTCGAACTGGTGCGCCAGGCCATCCTGCGCCGCACGGAATAAGATGCCCGCATCAGCACCAAACGACCCGAAATCCCCATCAAGTCTAGCCAGCCAGCGCTGAATACGGCTATGATGGCGGGAATAATTTTCGGACCATCGCTGGCCACCTGCCACAAAGTAGCCGCCAGCACACGTTTTTTGCCGTACTGGAGTTTTCGATGTTCCTGATCATCGGCTATATCATCATTCTGGCCTCGGCCGTCGGCACCTACTCGGTGCATGGCAGCCTGGCCGCACTCTGGATGCCCCTGGAATATGTCGCCATCGTCGGCCTGATGATCGGCGGCTTCGTGGCCGGCAACGGCACCAAGGAAGTCAAGGCTACCCTGCAAGCCCTGCCCAGCGTGCTCAAGGGCTCGTCCTACTCCAAGGCCGTTTATCTGGACGTGCTGTCGATGCTCTTCGAAATCCTCGCCAAAGTGCGCAAGGAAGGGTTGATGTCCATCGAAAACGATGTCGAAAACCCGGAACAAAGCACCATCTTCAACAAATACCCCAGCGTGTCGCATGACCACCACGTCATGGAATTCATTACCGACTACCTGCGCATGATGGTCGGTGGCAACCTGAATGCCTTCGAGATCGAAAACCTCATGGACATCGAAATCGACACCCACCACCATGAAGCCCACACCCCGGCACACATCGTCGCCAAGATGTCAGATGCCCTGCCAGCCTTCGGTATCGTGGTTGCGGTGATGGGCGTGGTCAACGTCATGGGCTCGGTTGGTGAGCCCCCCGCCGTCCTCGGCAAGATGATCGGCGGCGCCCTGGTCGGTACATTCCTCGGTATCCTCATCTCCTACGGCTTCATCGCTCCGGTCGCCTCGCAACTGACGCAGAAAGCCGACGAAGGCAGCAAGATCTACCAGTGCATCAAGATGGTGCTGCTCTCCAGCATGAATGGCTACGCCCCGCAGGTCGCCGTCGAATTCGGCCGCAAGGTGCTCAATTCGGTCGATCGCCCAACGTTCGCCGAACTGGAAGCCGACATCAAGAGCCGCAAGGGTAAATGAGGCACAAACCCCCAAACCCCTTGCCACACGCTAGCGCCACACCATGAGCGACGATACCCAGCAACCCATCATCGTCAAGCGGGTCAAGAAAGGCGATGGTGCCGCTCACGGCGGTGCCTGGAAAATCGCCTACGCCGACTTCGTGACGGCCATGATGGCCTTCTTCCTGCTGATGTGGCTGCTCGGCTCCGTCACCAAGGGCGATCTCAAGGGCATTGCCGACTACTTCAGCACCCCGCTCAAGGTAGCACTGTTTGGCGGCTCCGGCAGTGGCGACTCCTCCAGCATCATCAAGGGCGGCGGTGAAGACCTGACCCGCACCTACGGCCAGAAAAATAACAGCGAAAGCGACTACCGAAAGATCGTCAATCTACGCGCCGCCAGTGCTGACCATGCCTCCTTCGAACGAGCAGAACGGGAAAAGCTGACCGGGCTGAAACAGCAGATCGAGCAGATGATCGAAAGCAATCCGGTACTGAAGCAGTTCAAGAACCAGATCCTGCTCGATCTGACCACCGAAGGGCTGCGCGTACAGATCGTCGATGACAAAAACCGCCCCATGTTCGATGTCGCCAGCGCCGAGCTCAAATCCTATACCCGGGAAATCCTGCAGGCCATCGGCAAGATGCTCAATGGCGTGGATAACCGCATCAGCATCGCCGGCCATACCGATGCCCTGCCCTTCGCCGGCGGCCAGCAGAACTACAACAACTGGGATCTATCGACCGACCGTGCCAATGCATCACGCCGGGCGCTAACCGCCGGTGGCATGCACGAAGAAAAACTGATGCGCATGGTCGGCCTGGCCTCCGCCGTACCCTACGACCGCTCCGACCCCTTCAATCCCGTCAATCGCCGCATCAGCATCGTGGTACTGAACAAGCGCACAGAAGAAACCATCCTGCGCGAAGGGCTGGCCGCCGACCAAGATAATGCGGCCACGGAACCGACCGCACCCGACGCTGCCGCCACGCCAGCGCCGCCCCCGTCAGGCAAACCAGCCGCGCGCTGAACAGCCCGACCGCATCCTTCCTGCCGCTTCGGAAGAACCGGGATGCCCTATAATCCACCCTCCTGTAATCGACACACCTTGCGCCGCCCCGCCGCGCGAGCAACGTCGCTCCCGCTCTCGGGTCTTCTGGTTCGTGGATGTCTAGTCTCATGCGCATACTGCTCAGCAATGATGATGGTTATTTCTCACCCGGCATCGAAATCCTGGCCCGGGTTCTGGGTGAAATTGCGGACATCACCGTTGTCGCCCCGGAGCGCGACCGCAGCGGGGCCAGCAACTCCCTGACCCTCGATCGCCCCCTGATGCTGCGTCAAGTCGCCAACGGCTTTTATTACGTCAATGGCACCCCGACCGACTGCGTTCATCTGGCCGTCACCGGCATGCTCGACCAGCAACCGGATATGGTCGTCTCCGGCATCAATCTCGGGGCCAACATGGGTGATGACACCCTCTACTCCGGTACCGTGGCAGCGGCTACCGAAGGCTATCTGCTGGGGCTGCCCTCGCTGGCCATCTCGCTGACCAGTCGCTCACACGCCCATCTGCACACCGCGGCCAGTACCGCCCGGCAACTGGTTGAACGCTTCCAGCGCAGCGGTTTTGACCAGCCAACCCTGCTCAATGTGAACGTGCCGGATGTTCCCCTCGATCAGCTGAAAGGCATCCAGGTCACACGGCTAGGACGTCGCCACAAGGCTGAGCCTGCTGTCCGGCAAAAAACGCCACGCGATGAAACCGTGTATTGGGTGGGGGCAGCCGGCAAGGAACAGGATGCCGGAGAAGGCACCGATTTCCATGCGGTCGCTCAAGGCTACGTTTCCGTCACACCGATCCAGATCGACCTGACCCACAACGCGCAGATTCCTGCCATCCGCCACTGGCTACAGGCCTGACCCCATGAACAGCACCAGCTTGCGCGGCATCGGCATGACTTCCCAGCGTACCCGCGATCGCATGATCGAACGGCTGCGCGAACAAGGCATCCAGGATGAGCGCGTCCTCACTGCCATGGCCGGGGTGCCTCGCCATATCTTCGTCGAAGAAGCCCTGGCTTCGCGCGCCTACGAAGACACCGCGCTGCCGCTGGGCTTCCAGCAAACCATCTCGCAGCCCTACGTTGTGGCGCGCATGATCGAGCTGCTGCTGGAAGGCACACCGCCCCGGGAATTGGGCAAGACCCTCGAAGTCGGGGCCGGCTGCGGTTACCAGGCCGCAGTGCTGGCCATGCTAAGCCGTGAGCTCTACACCGTCGAACGCATCGAAGCCCTGCTGGCCCGGGCCCGTAAACACCTCGCACAACTGCGCCTGCACCATGTCCGCCTGAAACACACCGACGGCCACCGCGGCCTGCCCGAAGCAGCCCCCTTCGACACCATCATCGTCGCCGCTGCCGCACCCCGCATCCCCCAGGCGCTGCTCGACCAGCTGGCTCCCAGCGGCCGCCTGATCCTGCCGCTGGGCGGCGCCGCCGCACAGGATCAGGTCCTCTGCCTGATCGAGCGCAGCAGTGATGACACAAGCTTCAAGGAATCGCGGTACGATGCCGTGCGTTTCGTTCCATTGGTCACAGGAGTCGAATGAGCATCATGCGAATCACATCATGGCCAGGCCTGCTGATTTCCTCCCTGCTGCTGGCCGCCTGCGCCAGTCGTGCCCCGGCTCCCGTCATCGAGCGCACCCCGCCCGTGGCCGTGGCGGGTGAAGGTCGCAGCGACAGCACACCCATCGTTGGCCACGGCATGTATCTCGTCAAAAAAGGCGACACGCTGCGCGCCATTGCACTCGACCACGGCCAGACCTATCGCGATCTTGCCGCCTGGAACAACCTCACCGATCCCGACAAAATCAACGTCGGCCAGGTATTGCGCATCCTGCCGCCTGGTCAATCGGCTGAGCCAGCCGAACCCGTCGCCACGGCACGTCCCGTCCTGCTGGGTGGGTTACCCGCCAGTGGCAGCGAAACGAAGCCCGTACCCGTACCCCCACCCACAGCCAGTCACGACGATCTGCTGAAGCGCGACCCTAAGGGGGGCAAGCTGCCCTATACCCCGGAGACACTGGCCAGGATGCGGACAGCAGAAACCGCCACACCCGCCCCCACCTCTGCAGAACCCGCCAAACCTGCCAGTAAGCCCACCATACCCACTGTACCTGTTGACAGCACCATCGACTGGATGTGGCCAGCCGGCGGCAAGCTGCTCGGCGGCTTCATCGAAGGCGGTAACAAGGGGCTGGACATCGCCGGCAAAACTGGCGATCCGGTCGTCGCCGCAGCCGCCGGCAAAGTCACCCTGGTCAGTGTCCTGCGTGGCTATGGCAATCTCGTCGTCATCAAACACAACGACACCCTGCTTTCCGTGTATGCTCACAACAATCGCATATTGGTGAAGGAGGGGCAAAGCGTGACCAAGGGTCAGAAAATCGCTGAAATCGGCAGCAGCGACGCGGATCAAGCCAAGCTGCACTTCGAAATCCGCCGTCAGGGCAAGCCGCTCGACCCTGCCGGATTCCTGCCGGCTCGCTGACCATGAGCCCGCGTCGTCCAGCAGATACGGATGACATGATCCCGGCGAACGAGGAGCCCATCCTGCATGGTCCGGCAGAAGACCCCGCCCCGGACAGCAACCCGCACGAAACCAGGACACCCGACGGCCACGACCTCGCCCCACACAGCGATTTTCTCAATGATGTCACCCAGCTCTACCTCGACGACATCGGTGTCAACCCGCTCCTGACAGCACCCGAAGAACTCGATCTGGCACGACGCACGATGGCCGGCGACTTCAACGCCCGCCAGAAGATGATCGTCTCCAACCTGCGGCTGGTTGTCAGCATCGCCAAACGCTACATCAATCGTGGCATCCCGATCGCCGACCTGATCGAAGAAGGCAATCTCGGGCTGATCCATGCCCTGGAAAAATTCGACCCGGAGCGCGGCTTCCGCTTCTCGACCTATGCCACCTGGTGGATACGCCAGAACATCGAGCGCGCCATCATGAACCAGTCGCGCACCATCCGCCTGCCGGTGCATGTCGTCAAGGAACTCAATCTCGTCCTGCGCGCCCTGCGCCAGCTGGGTGCCACAGAACACGATCTGGCCGAGAGCGGACAAGAAGCTCCCCATGCCACCAGCACCGCCGTCGAAGTCGCGCATCTGCTCGACAAACCGGTCGAGGAAATCCGCCACATCCTGTCACTCAACGAAGGCACCACCTCGCTGGACGCTCCGCTCGACATCGATCCGGATCTCTCGGTTGGCGATGCCATCGCCGCCGATCCCGAACAAGGCCCGGAAATCCAGCTCCAGCACAGCGAGACGAACCGTCACGTCGCCGAATGGATCCGCCAGCTTTCCGGCAAGCAGCGCCATGTCCTGGAGCGCCGCTACGGCCTCAATGGCTGCGAGATCATGACCCTCGAACAGATCGCCAGCGACCTTGACCTCACCCGCGAGCGGGTGCGGCAAATCCAGATCGAAGCCCTCAACAAGCTACGCAAAAAACTGCTGCGTGAAGGGCTGACGCGCGACGGTTTCCTATAACCTATAACCCATAACGCACGCAATCCGCTCAAGGCATGGTCGCCGGTGCCGCGCTATCCACCTTTGGTTCCTCCGCCCTGCGGGCTGCCCGTACCTCTCTCAAGGCCTGGGCCAGATCAAAGACCGC
>JAGOSV010000116.1 GCA_018062105.1 Sterolibacterium sp.
ACCAGACGCGCCGCCAGCTGACCCTGCGTGGCCTGTTCGAGATCAAGACCGCTGCGGCACCGGTTCCGCTCGCAGAAGTCGAGCCGGCCAAGGAAATCGTCAAGCGGTTTGCTACCGGCGCGATGTCACTCGGCTCCATTTCCACCGAAGCCCACACCACACTGGCCGTGGCGATGAACCGCATCGGCGGCAAGTCCAACACCGGCGAAGGCGGCGAAGACGCCGCCCGTTTCCAGAACTTCAAGGGCGGTGAAAAGCTGTCGGACATCATTGGCAGTGGCCGTATCGAACGTGATCTGGAATTGCAGGCCGGTGATTCGCTGCGTTCGCGCATCAAGCAGGTTGCCTCAGGCCGCTTTGGCGTGACCGCCGAGTATCTCGCCAGCGCCGACCAGATCCAGATCAAGATGGCGCAAGGTGCCAAGCCTGGCGAAGGCGGCCAGCTGCCTGGCCACAAGGTCAGCGAATACATCGGCTTCCTGCGCCATTCTGTGCCGGGTGTCGGCCTGATTTCGCCCCCGCCGCACCATGACATCTATTCCATCGAAGACCTGGCGCAGCTCATCCATGATCTGAAGAACGCCAACGAACAAGCCTCCATTTCCGTCAAGCTCGTCTCCGAGGTCGGTGTCGGTACCGTGGCAGCCGGCGTATCCAAGGCCAAGGCCGACCATCTGGTCATCGCCGGTTACGACGGCGGCACGGGAGCATCGCCCGTCTCATCGATCAAACATGCCGGCGCCCCCTGGGAGCTGGGGCTGGCGGAAACGCAGCAGACGCTGGTACTCAACCGGCTACGCGGCCGCATCCGGGTGCAGGTCGATGGCCAGCTGCGTACCGGTCGCGATGTCGTCATCGGCGCACTGCTGGGGGCAGACGAATTCGGCTTTGCCACCGCCCCGCTGGTCGTCGAAGGCTGCATCATGATGCGCAAATGTCATCTCAACACCTGTCCGGTCGGTGTCGCCACGCAAGATCCGGTGCTGCGCCAGCGCTTCACCGGCCAGCCCGAACATGTGGTGAATTATTTCTTCTTCGTCGCCGAGGAAGTGCGCGAGCTGATGGCACAGATGGGCATCCGCCGCTTTGATGACCTGATCGGTCGTGCCGACCTGCTCGACAAACGAACCGCGCTGGATCACTGGAAGGCGCAGGGCCTGGATTTCTCGAAGATTTTTTACCTGCCGCCGCAAGCGGCCAGCGAGCCGGTGCGCCACTGCGAAGCACAGGATCACGAACTGCAAGGCACGCTTGACCGCATGTTGATCGTCCGTGCCGAGCCGGCGCTCGATCATGGTGAAAAGGTGGTGATCGAAAGCGTCATCAAGAACCTCAACCGCACCTGTGGCACCTTGTTGTCCCATGAAGTCGTGGCACGTCATGGTCACACCGGCCTGCCGGACGACACCATCAATGTCCGGCTGACCGGTAGTGCCGGCCAGAGCTTCGGTGCTTTCCTCGCCAATGGCATCACGCTCGATCTCACCGGCGAAGGCAACGACTACGTTGGCAAGGGGCTGTCGGGTGGCCACATCATCATTCGCCCGCATGCCGATTTTCGTGGCCGGCGCGACGAAAACATCATTGTCGGCAACACCGTCCTGTACGGCGCGACGTGTGGCGTGGCACATTTCAGCGGTGTAGCCGGTGAACGTTTCTGTGTGCGCAACTCCGGAGCCACCACGGTGGTCGAGGGTGTGGGCGACCACGGCTGCGAGTACATGACCGGTGGTACGGTCGTCGTGCTGGGCAAGACCGGGCGCAACTTTGCAGCCGGGATGAGTGGTGGCGTGGCCTATGTCTTCGATCACGAAGGCATGTTCACCAGCCGCTGCAACACGGCTCAGGTGACTCTGGAAAAAGTGCTGCCCGCCAGCGACAAGGCGGGGCAACCCGTAGCCGAGCGTCACCTGGGTCGTCTCGATGAAGAACTGCTGAAGTCGCTGATCGAAAATCACGCCCACCTGACCGGCAGCCCGGTGGCTAAAGACATCCTGGCCGACTGGTCGAACAGCCGCGAAAAATTCGTCAAGGTGATGCCGAACGAGTACCGTCGGGCTTTAAGAGAAATGGCGCAGCAGAAGGAGGCAGCGTGATGACAACCCTATCCCCGACCCTTTCCCCGTGGGAAAGGGTGACGATAGTTCAGCCGCTGGCGCGGCTTCCGGTTATTGATGTACTGCTCCTTGAGAGCGGCTCTGCGGAGACAGCATGGTAACAACCCTATCCCCGACCCTTTCCCCACGGGAAAGGGTGACGATGGTTCAGCCGCTGGCGCGGCTTCCGGTTATTGATGTACTGCTCCTTGAGAGCGGCTCTGCGGAGACGGCATGATGGGCAAGATTACAGGATTCCTCGAATACCAACGCCTTTCGGAGGCGCAGCAGCCAGTCAAGGATCGGTTGAAGAACTACCAGGAGTTCGTGGCGCATCTGAGCGACGAGCAGGCCGGAATTCAGGGGGCGCGCTGCATGGATTGTGGCATTCCGTTCTGCAACAACGCCTGCCCGGTCAATAACATCATTCCGGACTGGAATGATCTGGTGTATCGCCAGAATTGGCAGCAGGCGCTGGAGGTACTCCATTCGACCAACAATTTCCCCGAGTTTACCGGCCGTATCTGTCCGGCACCTTGTGAAGCGGCGTGCACGCTCAACATCAACAGTGATGCTGTCGGCATCAAGTCGATCGAGCATGCCATCATTGACAAGGGTTGGGAGCAAGGCTGGGTGACGCCGCAATTCTCCGCCCGCAAGACCGGCAAGCGCGTGGCCGTGGTCGGCTCCGGCCCGGCCGGGCTGGCTGCCTCGCAACAGCTGGCACGTGCAGGCCATGCCGTCGTGCTGTTTGAGAAAAACGACCGCATCGGTGGTTTGCTGCGTTATGGCATCCCGGACTTCAAGCTGGAAAAATCGAACATCGATCTGCGCATGAAACAGATGGCGGCAGAAGGCGTGGAGTTCCGCGTGAAGCAGCATATTGGCAAGGACGTTCCGGCTGCCAAATTGCTGGCTGAATTCGATGCTGTGGTGCTTTCCGGCGGCGCCGAGAATCCGCGTGATCTGCCGGTACCGGGACGCGAACTGGGCGGCGTTCATTTCGCCATGGAATTCCTTGCCCAGCAGAACAAGGTCGTTGCTGGCGACATGGCGGTGAATCCGATCCACGTCAAGGACAAGCATGTCGTAGTCATCGGTGGTGGCGACACCGGCTCCGATTGTGTTGGCACGTCCAATCGTCATGGGGCGGCCAGCATCACCCAGATCGAACTGATGCCGCGCCCGCCGGAGCAGGAAAATGGCTCGCTGACCTGGCCGTACTGGCCGCTGAAGCTGCGCACATCCTCCTCGCATGATGAAGGTTGCAGCCGCGATTGGGCGGTGGGCACCAAAGCCTTCATCGCGGGCACCGGCAAGGAAGCCGGCCGCATCAAGGCCATCCAGCTGGTGCGTCTCGACTGGCAGGGCGGCAAGATGGGCGAAGTACCGGGCAGTGAATTCGAGTTGCCGGCGGATTTCGTCTTTCTCGCCATGGGCTTCCTCGGCCCGCAGGCAGCGGTACTGGAAGCTTTTGGTGTGACCAAGGACGCCCGCGGCAATGCCGCCGCCAGTACGGATGATGCGACTGCTGCCCTGGCCTACCAAACTGCTGTCCCCAAGGTCTTTGCCGCCGGCGACATGCGTCGCGGCCAGTCGCTGGTGGTCTGGGCGATTCGTGAAGGCCGCCAGTGTGCGCGTGCCGTCGATCAATTCCTGATGGGCAGCACAACCTTGCCGCGTTAAACTCGTTGCCCTGTCCTTCATCGCTTCATCGGGAGCCTTGGCATGAATATCGTCATCCTCGCCGCCGGGCAGGGCAAGCGCATGCGCTCCGACCTGCCCAAGGTGCTGCACCCCCTGGCGGGCAAGCCCTTGCTGGCACACGTCATCACCACCGCCCGCAGCCTCAAGCCATCCATGATCTGCGTGGTGTATGGTCATGGCGGTGAACAGGTACGTGAACGCCTGACGGCCCAGGGCATCACCTGGGTCAAGCAGGAGCAGCAACTGGGTACGGGGCATGCCGTCTTGCAGGCGCTGCCGCATCTTGATCCCACCCAGCCAGTGCTGATCCTCTACGGCGATGTTCCCCTGACACGCACCGAAACCCTGCAACGCCTGATGCAGACCGCCCGCGAGAAAAGTCAGGGACAGTGTGTCATGGCACTGCTGACGGCACATCTGGACAATCCTGCGGGCTATGGACGCATCGTCCGCAGCCCGCAGGTGCAGGATGCAGCAGGAAATGGCGAGACGGGGGCGATCCAGCGCATCGTCGAAGAGAAGGATGCCACGCCCGAGGAACGTCTCATCCAGGAAACGAATACCGGCATCCTGTTTGCCCCGACCGAATCACTGCGCCGCTGGCTGCCTTCCCTGCGCAACCAAAACGCACAAGGTGAGTATTACCTGACCGACATCGTTGGCCTGGCTGTGGCCGAAGGCATGACTCTGTGCTCGACGCAACCGGGCGACGCCTGGGAAACCGAAGGCGTGAACAGTCCGGCCCAACTGGCAGCGCTGGAGCGCATCCATCAACACAACATCGCCGATCGTCTGCTGGAGCAGGGCGTGCGCCTGGCCGATCCGGCACGCATCGACGTGCGCGGCGAGCTGATCTGCGGGCGCGATGTCTTCATCGACGTGAATTGCGTGTTTGAAGGCCGTGTCGAGCTGGCCGACGGGGTCAGCATCGGCGCAAACTGCGTCATCAAGGACAGCCGGCTGGG
>JAGOSV010000054.1 GCA_018062105.1 Sterolibacterium sp.
TGAAGGAGTCACGATGACAACGCAGATCAACAGGGAACTGGATGCGCGCGGCTTGAATTGCCCCTTGCCTATATTGCGTACCAAAAAGGCATTGAACGAGATGAAAAGCGGGCAAATATTGCGAATACTGACCACGGATCCGGGATCGGTGCGGGATTTCGAGGCGTTTTCCCAGCAGACGGGCAATGCGCTGATTTCGAGCGGCGAGAACGAGAACAAGGAGTTCGAGTTCGTTTTGCTGCGCCGCTGAGGAGCGGTCGCGCGGGCAGTCCGGCGGATGAGGATGCGCTTGCGCTGGTGAGGGTGATGATGTTCGGTACGTTTCCTGTGGCCCAGAGTGTCGGGGTGATGCTGGCGCATCGCCTGGTGCTGGGGGCGTTCAAGCTGGGCAAGGGACATCTCCTGACGGCAGAAGATGTCCGGCATTTGCAGTCTCTCGGGGTGACGACAGTCGTCGGCGCGCGGTTGGGGGCGGATGAGTTGGCCGAGAATCCGGCCTCCGAGGCACTGGCAACCTTGCTGGCCGGGGCAAATGTCGTGGTGCGGCCGACCTGGAGCGGGCGCTGCAATCTGCACGCTGCGGCAGACGGTCTCCTGGTCCTGGCGGAGGAGCCGGTCATCGCGGCCAATGATCTCGATGAATCCATCGCCATTGGCACCTTGCCGCCCTGGTCGCCGGTGCGCAAGGGGCAGGTGATTGCGACGGTCAAAATCATTACCTGTGCGCTTCGGCAGGCACTGCTGGAGAAATGTCAGCAAATTTTTGCACACCCTCCCGTGCGGATTGCTGCTTGGCAGCCTCGCCGTGCGGCGTTGATTGTCAGTCGGGTGGCCGGTCAGCGGAGCGATCCGGCCGAAGCGACGGCTGCGGTCATGCAGCAGCGACTGGCTCAGCTACAGGGCCGCCTTGCCCTGCGCCTGATCTGCGAACATACGGGGGAGTGCCTGGTACGGGCGCTGCGGCAGGCCAGAGCCGCTGGCTGTGATCTCATCCTCATCAGCGGAGGGCAGGGCACCAAGGATCGAGGGGATACGGTTCCTGCCGCCATCCTTCAGGCAGGTGGCCGGCTGGAGCGCTTTGGCATTCCGGTCGAGCCGGGCAACATGCTGTTGCTGGCGTGGCTGGACGAGGTGCCTGTGCTGGTGATGCCGGGCTGCGCCCGCTCTCGTCGGCTGAATGGTCTGGACTGGGTGCTGCAGCGCCTGGCCGCTGGTTTGCCGCTGGAGCGGGCCGCCATTGCCCGCATGGGGATCGGCGGGTTGATCCGCCATGTTTCTGAGACACTCCCCCTGCCAGATTCTGATGCAGAAAAAGCGCCGGTTGCACCGGCCAGGTTGCATGGTGCAGGGGGGGCAGAGACTAGAGCCGGAGCGCAGGTAGCTATTCTGGTGCTGGCGGCCGGTTGTTCCCGGCGCATGGCCGGGGAGAACAAGTTGCTGCTGCCCTGGGGCGGAGTTTCGCTGGCGCAGCGTGCAACCTGTACGGCGCTGGCGTCACGGGCAAGTTCGGTAACGGTGGTGACTGGCCATGAGGCCGAGGCCGTTGCTGCGCAGGTGCGCCTGCCTGGAGCGACGGTGGTGCACAATCCAGATTATCTGCAGGGCATGGCCAGCTCATTGCGTTGCGGCATCGAGGCCTTGCCTGGGGAAAGTGCGGGGGTTCTTGTGCTGCTGGCAGACATGCCCTTGGTCGATGTCGCCTGTCTTGACCGCCTGATTGATGTGTTTGAGGGGCAGTCGGCAATCATTGTGCCCGTGTATCAGGGGCAGCGTGGCAATCCGGTCCTCTGGCCACGCCGTTATTTCGATGAAATCCGGGCTCTGAAAGGAGATCAGGGGGCACGCCACCTGCTGGAGCAGCATGCAGATGCGGTTGTAACCGTGGAAATGACGCACGACGGTGTGTTGAAGGACATCGATAGTCCGCAGGACCGGGCGCGTCTTCCGGGGTTGGGCCGATTTGCTGATCCGGTTGTCTGATCAGGTTTGACCCACTATGACAATATGCGTAGAATCCGCCGACTTCGGGGCGTAGCGCAGTCCGGTAGCGCGCTTGCTTTGGGAGCAAGATGTCGGAGGTTCGAATCCTCTCGCCCCGACCAGCATACCTCGGCCGGCCGTATAAAAAGGTGAGATGCGGGGGCGGTAGCGAGTGTTTTGCAGGATAGGGTTGCAGGACAGGGCGCACACGACCTGCCTATGATCCGGTGTCCAGTGTCCAGTGTGTGTCCGCCTTGCCCGATGCGGCAGTAGCTCAGTTGGATAGAGCAACGGCCTTCTAAGCCGTAGGTCGGGGGTTCGAGCCCCTCCTGCCGCGCTTTTGCCATGCGTTTTATGCGTCTTTGTGCCGTCCGGTGCTGCCTGACTGAGGGCTGGGGCAGCGTGAGGCCGTGCTCGTTTTTGCCGCTCTTGGAAAAAATCAGGATAAAAATCAGGGTAAAAAAAACCTCCGGCAAGCCAATGCCGGAGGTTGGATTCTGTGTGCAACAGTGTTTTTTTTAGCCCTTGACGGCGCTGACAGCCCATGTGCCATGCATGGCGCAGGCGGAAACCATCAGCGACATGGCGGTAACCAGTACGGTGGTGAGAATCTTCGACATAACGACTCCTCTAGTGATCGAAGCAGCGACCCGGGATGAACCGGATCAGCCGCTAATTAGCCATTGACAGCGCTGAAGCCCCAAGTGCCGTGCATGGCGCAGGCGGAAACCATCAGCGAGGTTACGGTCAGGAATACAACGGTCATGATTTTGGGCATACAAATACTCCCCTGAAAAGTTAGACAGAAACCCTGCCCGGGTGCTCATGCTAATTCCATTTTTGGGTGGTTGTCAATGATAATTTTGACATGATAATTTTGGCACGTGCGTCTGGTGCAACAACTGCAATGCCTGTACCGTGGGACAATGGTGCTCGAACGGGAGAGTGGCGGGCAATACGACGGCATGAGAGGACAATCTTCCAGCCACGGGGCAACCCGGAGGATGTTGTGGCAGGCGCTGCTGGTATCGCTGGCGGTGCACGCCGTGTTCCTGTTGCAGCAGCCAGAGGAGCCGGGGGGGGCTACGACCTCCACGGGGCAGGGTGGGGTCGTGCGGCTGGATGCCCGGCTGCGGGCTGTGCAGGGGGTGCTGCCTGCTTCAGCGGAACGTCTGCAGTCATCGGTTCCGGCGGCACAAAAATCCTTGTCCTTGTCAGATTCGCCAGCTCCGTCTGCCTTGTCCGGGCTGGTCGATGTGCGAAGGCAGCCGGCTGTACGGGCTCCTGGGCAGGCATTTTCTGTGGCCCCGGTGGTTACGATGGTGCCAATGAATCAGTCGCCTGTTTCCTTGCCTTCACCCTTGCACGTCGTGCCAGCCAGTGTGCGGCAGCAAACAGAGGCTGCGGGTGCGGTGCCGGATGACGGGTTGGGGAAGCATGAGTTGGGGGTGCACGAGAGCTTGCGTGCTTATCGTATTGATCTTGCACTGGCGGCGCGGCGATTTCGGGACGATCCGCAGGAGGTGCTTGATTCCGGGGCGGGCGGGGTGGTGCAGGTACGTTTGGCGATCGATGAGGCCGGGCGGGCTGGGCCGGGGGTCGTTCAGCACAGCAGCGGAAACGGGGAGCTCGATGCGGCGGCTGTAGCCTTGATGGATCGTGCTGCGCAGCAGGTCGGTGTGCCGACCAGTCTGTTGGGGCGGGCATTCCAGATGGTGATTACGGTGGAGTTTGTGCCGGCGGCTGGAGCGCTGTGAATCTGGCCGGTATGCAACATTGCGACGTCCGGTGCCTGGCAGGTGCAGATCAGGGCGGAGACAGGGCGGTGCACAGGAAGTTGAATTGCCCTGTGGTGCGGTCGTTGAGGAAGTGGCGCAGGGTCATGGCGACGGTGCGGAAGGCCAGGTCGTCCCAGGGAATCTGGGTGGGGGAAAACAGGGCAGTTTCCAGGGTTTCGACGCCGGCTGCGAAGTCGAGGTCAAGCAGGCGGGCTTCAAAAATGGCATGCACCTGGCTGATATGGGGTACGCTGATGAGGCTGTAGAGCCGTCCCAGCTCGATGCGGGCGCAGGCTTCTTCGCGGGTTTCGCGCAGGGCGGCATCGGCCAGGGTTTCGTTGTTTTCCATGAATCCGGCGGGCAGGGTCCACATCCCGAGGCGAGGCTCGATGGCGCGGCGGCACAGCAGAATCCTGTCCTCCCAGACCGGTAGTGCACCGACGACCAGCTTGGGATTCTGGTAGTGAATGAAGCCGCAGGCATTGCATACGGCGCGCGGCAGGTTGTCTCCTTCCGGAATGCGCACCGTGGCCGGGGCACCGCAACAGCTACAGAATTTGATGATGGGCTCCATGAGCCTGCCATTGTATTGCAGGACATCAGGAGGGCGGGAGGCTGCCGCCGAAAGTTTTCAGCAGCAGGGCGTGGGCCATGCCCTGCTGGGCATACAGGCCGAGCAGGGTGCGCTGTGCGCTCCAGGCCGTGGTCTGGGCGGTGACGACATTCAGGTAGCTGATCGTGCCGGCCCGGTATTGGTGTTCGGCGATGTCCAGGGCTTCGCTGGTTGCCTGGACGGCCTGTTGCTGGCTGGTAATCTCTTCGCGCAGCCAATGCAGGTTGGCCAGATTGTCTTCGACTTCCTGAAAGGCCGTCAGCACACTTTGCCGGTATTGGGCCAGGGCTGCGTCATAGGCTGCTGTGGCTGCGTCCTGCCGGGCGTTGCGGGCACCACCATCGAACAGTGTCAGGGCCAGGCTCGGGCCGAGTGACCAGATACGGTGGGGCAGGGTCAGTAGTTGCGACAGGCTGGTGTTCTGGTAGCCGCCGCTGGCATTGAAGGTGAGCGCCGGAAAATAGGCGGCCCGAGCGATGCCGATGGCCGCATTGGCCGCTGCCATGCGGCGTTCGGCAGCAGCGATGTCGGGGCGGCGTTCGAGCAGTGTGGCAGGCAGGGTTGGTGGCAGGGCGGGCAGAGTGGGCCAGGACGACAGAGGGCGCGGGTGGTCAGGATTGGTTTGGGCGATCTGTGCAATTTCTGGGGCAGGTAGCAGATCAGCCAGTTCCCCGGGCGTTTTGCCGATCAGCAGGGCCAGGGCGTGTTCCAGACGGGCACGCTGGGCGGCCAGGTCGCTGGCCTGGGCCTGGCTGCCGTGCCACTGAGCCTGGGCCTGGGTGAGATCGAGCCGGCTGGCCACCCCAGCGGCATAGCGTTGCCGGACTCGTTGCAAGGACTGCTCCTGGGCGGCAACCGTTCGAGCCAGCAGAACTTGCTGGGCGAGCACGGCACGCCACTGGAACCAGGTCTGTACCAGGGTGCTCTGGGTCGATAGCAAGGTGGCTTGCAAATCGGCCTGGCTGGCCGCCAGCGTGGCCTGCCCGGCCTCCACCGCATGCCCCAGACGCCCCCAGAGATCGGCTTCCCAGCTGGCATTCAGGCCTAGCCGGACGCTGTTGCCGGGGGGCTGGTCGGCACCGCCGTGGCCACGGCTGCCACCGAGGCTCCCCGTGAGCGTGGGCCACAGGCTAGCCTGGCTGGCCTCCAGCAGGGCGGCGGCCTGCCGTACCTGGGCACTGGCGGCAGCCACATTCTGGTTGTTCAGGGCAACCTGGCGCATCAGGCGGTCGAGGGTGGCGTCTCCATAGGCCTGCCACCAGGCTTCCGGGGCTTCCGGTTCCCGGGGTTGAGCCTCTTGCCAGAAGCCGGCTTCCTTGAAGGCGGTTGGCAGAACCGGTGTGGGCACGGGATGCTCCGGGCCGGAGCGGGTGGCGCAGCCGCTGGGCAGCGGGATCAGCAAGGGGAGCAGCAACGGAAAAAGGGAGACAGAAGGTTTCATGAAGGAATCCTGTCATTCATGGGGGGCATGTGGTTGCCGCGGCGTGTTTTTGTTGCTGGCGTTGCCGGCGCAGGTGGAGACGTAGGCGTAGGCGATCAAGGGCCAGGTAGACCACCGGTGTGGTGTAGAGCGTCAGCAACTGGCTGAGCACGAGGCCGCCGACGATGGCGATGCCCAGTGGGCGACGGAACTCTGCTCCTTCGGAAAACCCGATGGCCAACGGCAGGGCACCGAACAGGGCTGCCAGTGTGGTCATCAGGATGGGGCGGAAACGCAGCAGGCAGGCCTGACGTATGGCCTCTTCCGGGGGTAGCCCCGTGCGCCGCTCCAGGTCGATGGCGAAGTCGATCATCATGATGGCGTTTTTCTTGACGATGCCGATCAGCAGGATGACGCCGATCAGGGCGATGATCGAAAACTCGGTACGGAACAGCAGCAAGGCGAGAATGGCGCCGACACCGGCCGAAGGCAGGGTGGATAGGATGGTCAGAGGATGCACCAGGCTTTCGTAGAGGATGCCCAGTACCAGATAGACCGTAACGAGTGCCGCCAGAATCAGCAGAGGCTGGGTCTTGAGGGAGTCCTGAAAGCCTTTGGCGGTTCCCTGAAAGCTGCCTTGTACCGTGGCGGGTACGCCCAGTTGCTGCAACGTGCTGTCAATGGCCTGGGTGGCTTGCGATAGCGACACGCCGGGGGGCAGGTTGAAGGAAATCGTCGAAGCGGCAAATTGTCCCTGGTGATTGACCGTCAGCGGTGCGGCATCGGGTTGCCAGCGAGCCACCGCAGACAGCGGCACGCTGGCGGTGGTGCCACCTGAACCACTGGCGATCAGGTGTACGTCTTTCAGGGCTTGCTCGTCCTGCCAGTAACGTGGCGCGGCTTCCATGACGACGCGATATTGATTGAGCGGGTTGTAAATGGTCGATACCAGGCGCTGGCCAAAAAAATCGTTGAGTGTGGCATCCAGGGTCTGGATGGAAATACCTAGCCGGGCAGCGGCTGCACGGTCGATGACCAGAGTGGTTTGCAGGCCTTTGTCCTGCTGGTCGGTGTTGACATCCGTCAGCTGGGGCAGGCGGCTCATGGCCTGGCGCAGGCGTGGCTCCCACTGCCGCAGCTCGTCGATGCTGTCGGCCTGCAGGGTGTATTGGAACTGGGCATTGCCTGGTCGGCCACCGATGCGGATGTCTTGTTGCGGCTGTAAAAACAGGCTGGCACCCGGTTCACGGGCTAGCCTGGGGCGCAGGCGCTGGATGACCTGGTCGGAAGAAAGGCCGCGCTCGGCCAGGGGCTTGAGTGAGACGAACATCATGCCGCCATTGCGTTGCCCGCCGCCGGTGAAGGCTACGACGTTGTCGACGGCCGGATCGCTGCGGACGATGTCGACGTAATTTTTCAGCTTTTCCTGCATGGCCTGAAAGGAAATGCTTTGATCGGCCTGGATACCGCCCATCAGCCGCCCTACGTCCTGTTGTGGAAAGAAGCCTTTGGGGACGATGCTGTAGAGATAGATATTGAGGCCGATGGTGGCGGCCAGCAGCAACAACATCAGGCGAGGATGGGCCAGGGCACGGTCGAGCGTGCGGCGGTAGCCTTCCTGCAGGTGGTTGAAGGCGCGTTCGAAGCGGTGGAAGAAACCGCTGTTCGGAGTGTTGCGCGGGGCTGCCGGACGGAGCAGGTGGGCGCACATCATCGGAGCCGTGGTCAGGGCAAGCAGAAGGGATACCAGGATGGCCACCGATAGCGTGACGGCAAACTCGCGAAACAGGCGGCCGACGATGCCGCCCATCAGCAAGATGGGGATGAATACGGCGATCAGGGACAGGCTCATCGACAGTACTGTGAAGCTCACTTCGCGTGCGCCGCGCAGCGCGGCGACACGCGGTGAGGTACCTTGCTCGATGTGGCGCGAGATGTTTTCCACCACCACCACGGCATCATCGACGACGAAGCCGGTGGCGATGATGAGAGCCATCATCGACAGGGTGTTGAGGCTGTAGTTCAGCAGATACATGACGGCAAACGTGCCGATCAGCGAAACGGGAACCACCACACTGGGGATCAGGGCGGCGCGCAGGTTGCGCAGGAAGACCAGCACCACCAGCACCACCAGCAGCACGGCGATGATGAGTGTGCGTTCGACCTCGGCCAGGGCCGCACGGATGGTCGGGGTGCGGTCCATGGTGATGTTCAGGGTCATGGCTTCAGGAATGGCGGCGCGCAGCGCCGGTAGCAGGGTGCGGACGCGGTCGACGGTGGCGATGATGTTGGCCCCCGGCTGGCGGTTGATGATGAGCATGACGGCTGGCTGGCCATTGACCAGGCCGGCATTGCGCACGTCCTGCATCGAGTCCTGCACTTCGGCAATGTCTCCCAGGCGGACAGCGGCCCCTTGCTGCCAGCGCACGACGATGGGGCGGTAGTCGGCGGCGGTCCGGGCCTGGTCGTTGGCGGCTACCTGCCAGTGTCGCTGGTCGTTTTCCAGGCTGCCCTTGGGACGGTTCACGTTGTGGGCGACGATGGCCATGCGCACTTCTTCCGGGCTGATGCCTCGGGCATCGAGGGCCGGGGGGGAGAGTTCGACTCGCACGGCGGGCAGCGAGGCACCGCCGACGGTCACTTGGCCGATACCCTCCACCTGGGCGATTTTCTGCGCTAGCACGGTCGAGGCTGCGTCGTACATCTGTGCCCGGCTGAGGGTGGTCGAAGTCAGGGCCATGATCATGATGGGTGCGTCGGCCGGGTTGACCTTGCGGTAGGTCGGGTTACCGGTCAGGCCGCTGGGCAGCAGGGGGCGGGCGGCATTGAGGGCGGCCTGGACATCACGCGCTGCTCCGTCGATGTCGCGCGACAGGTCGAATTGCAGGGTGATACGGCTGCTGCCCTGGGTGCTGGTGGAGGTGATTTCGTTGACTCCGGCAATCACACCGAGGGCGCGTTCGAGTGGTGTGGCTACGGTGGTGGCCATGGTGTCCGGGCTGGCCCCGGCCAGGGATGCTTGCACTGAAATGGTCGGAAAATCGACCTGGGGCAGAGGAGAAACGGGCAGCAGGATGAAGGCCACTGCCCCCAGCAAGGCGATGGCCAGGGTCAGCAGGGCCGTGGCTACCGGCCGATCGATGAAGGGCGCGGCCGGATTCATGCGGAGGGTAGGCGGCGCCACCGCGTCAGACGGTCGAAGGCCAGATAGATCACCGGTGTGGTGAATAAAGTCAGCACCTGGCTGACCAGCAGTCCGCCGACCATGGTGAGGCCCAGTGGATGACGCAGCTCTGAGCCGACGCCTGTCCCCAGCATCAGCGGCAGGGCACCGAGCAGGGCGGCCAGTGTGGTCATCAGGATGGGGCGAAAGCGCAGCAGGCAGGCTTCGCGGATGGCCGCACGCGGCGATTTCCCTTCGTCACGTTCGGCCTGCAGGGCGAAGTCCACCATCATGATGGCATTTTTCTTGACGATACCGATCAGGAGGATGATGCCGATCACGGCGATCATGCCCAGGTCCTTGCCGGCCAGCAGCAGCGCCAGCAGAGCACCGATGGCGGCCGAAGGCAGGGTGGACAGGATGGTGACGGGGTGGATGAAACTCTCGTAGAGCACACCCAGTACGATGTACATGGTGACGATGGCGGCAAGGATCAGCAGCAGGGTATTGGTCAGCGAGGCCTGATAGGCTCGTGCAGCTCCCTGGAAGGCCATCTCCAGGCTGGCCGGTGGAGACAGTTCGCCAAGGGCCTGCTGGATGGCCTCGACGGCTTCGCCCAAAGAAACCCCGGGGGCGAGGTTGAACGACAGGGTGGTGGCCGGGAACTGGCCGAGGTGGTGGATGGCCAGCGGAGTCATGCGCTCGTGGACCTGGGCAAAGGCCGTCAGGGGCACGGAGGCACCATTGGCGGCGATGAGGTGAAGATGCTCCAGGTCGGCGGGACTCTGGCGTTGCTCCGGGTGGACTTCTAGCACCACGCGATAGAGATTGGACTGGGTGAAGAGGGTCGATACCAGCCGCTGGCCGTAGGCACTGTAGAGTGCGTTGTCGATCATGGCCGGGGTGATGCCCAGCCGCCCGGCAGCGAGCCGGTCGATTTCGACATAGGCTTGCCGGCCGTCATTCTGTAGATCACTGGTGACGTCGTGCAGCTGCGGCAGCCGGGCCAGGCGTTCGAGCAGCCGCGGTGTCCACAGGGCTAGTTCGGCGGCATCGGCATCCTGTACGCCGAGCTGGTATTGCGTCCGGCTGACGCGGTTTTCGATGGTCAGGTCTTGTATGGCCTGGAGATAGACGCGCACTCCGTTTTCGGCCAGCGGGGCGAGCTGTGCCTGTAGGCGGTGCAAGACGGCCTGGGCATCGTCTCCGCGCTGTGCCTTCGGTTTCAGATTGACCAGCATGCGGCCACTGTTGAGCGTGACGTTGCTGCCATCGACACCGATGTAGGAAGACAGGCTGGCCACTGCAGGGTCGGCCAGGATGGTATCGGCCACCGCCTGCTGGCCATGGGCAACTGCAGTGAAGGAAGCGTCCTGACGCATTTCGGTGATGACCTGGAGAACACCGGTGTCCTGGGCCGGGAAAAACCCCTTGGGGATGAACAGGTAGAGGAGGACGGTCAGCCCCAGTGTGGCCAGGGCCAGCCACAGGGTCAGGCGCTGGTGGTCGAGCACCCGGTCGAGCCAGCGGCCATAGTGGGCGATGATTCCGTCAAACATCCGGCCTGTGGCGCGGTGGAAGTGGCTCTGTTCGGCTTCGGGGATGTGCCGCAGCAGGCGGGCACACATCATGGGGGTCAGCGTCAGCGAGACGAAGGCGGAGATGAGGATGGCCACTGCCAGCGTGATGGCAAATTCGCGGAACAGGCGGCCGACCACATCACCCATGAACAACAACGGAATCAGCACGGCAATCAGCGAGAGGGTCAGCGAGAGGATGGTGAAGGCGATCTGCCGGCTGCCCTTGAGGGTGGCGGCCAGGGCTTCTTCGCCGGCCTCGATGTGGCGCGATACGTTCTCGATCATGACGATGGCGTCATCAACGACAAAGCCGGTGGCGATGGTCAGGGCCATCAGGGTCAGGTTGTTGATCGAGAAGCCGGCCAGGTGCATGACGCCGAAGGTGCCGACCAGCGACAGCGGCACGGCTACGGCCGGAATCAGGGTGGCCGGCAGATTGCGCAGAAAGACGAAGATCACGGCCACAACGAGCGCCACTGCCAGCAGCAGCTCGAACTGCACATCACGCACCGAGGCACGGATGGTGGTGGTGCGGTCGGTCAGCAGGGCGACGTGCACCGTGCCGGGCAGGGTGGCCTCGAGCTGGGGCAGCAGGGTCTTGATACCCTCGACGGTCTGGATGACATTGGCCCCCGGCTGGCGCTGGATATTGAGGAGAATGGCCGGGCTGCGATCGGCCCAGGCGGCCAGGCGTTCGTTTTCCGCACCATCGATGACGTCGGCCACGTCCTGCAGGTGGATGGCAGCGCCATTCTTCCAGGCGATGACGAGCTGGCGATATTCCTGTGCGGAACGTAGCTGATCGTTGGCATCCAGGGTCGATGCGCGCAGCGGGCCGTCGAAGCTGCCCTTGGGCATATTGACGTTGGCAGCAGCGATGGTGCTGCGCAGGTCATCCAGATTCAGGCCACGGGCGGCCAGGGCGGCTGGCCGAGCCTGGATGCGCACGGCCGGTCGCTGCCCGCCGGCGACGCGGACGAGTCCGACACCCGGAAGCTGTGAGAGTTTTTGTGCCAGCCGCGTGTCGACCAGATCCTCGACCTGGGGCAGCGGCAGGGTGGTCGAGGTGATGGCCAGGGTAACGATGGGGGCATCGGCCGGGTTGACCTTGCTGTAGACCGGTGGCATGGGCAGGTCATTGGGCAGGAAGTTGCTGGCGGCGTTGATGGCAGCTTGCACTTCCTGTTCGGCGACATCCAGCGGCAAGGTCAGGGTGAATTGCAGGGTAATGACCGAGGCTCCGCCGGAGCTGGAGGAGGACATCTGCTGGAGGCCGGGCATCTGGCCGAACTGTCGCTCCAGTGGGGCGGTGATGGTCGAGGTCATGACCTCCGGGCTAGCTCCAGGGTAGAGAGTGGTCACCTGGATGGTTGGATAGTCCACCTCGGGCAGTGCCGAGATGGGCAGCAGCCGGTAGGCCGCCAGGCCGGACAGCAGGATCGCCACCATCAGCAGCGCGGTGGCTACCGGACGCAGGATGAACAGCCGGGAAGGATTCATTGCGGGCGGCCGTTCCATGCCCCTTTTCCGGAAGCAGCAGTGTGGTCTGCTGTGGCAGGCGAGGTAGCGCTCTTGCCCATGCCGGGCTGGCTCACTTCGACGGCCATCCCGTTACGCAGCTTGTCAGCACCGTCGATGACGACACGCTCGCCTTCCTGCAGCCCCTGCTGGATGACGAGCTGTTCGGCTGACCGGATGCCGGGAGTGACGGGCCGGACATGAACGATGCCGGCTTCATCGACCACATGGACGAAGGGGCCCTGTGCGCCACGCTGCAGGGCGACGGCCGGAATCTGCAGCACCCCCTGCAGCGTGGCGAGATGCAGGCGGGCCTGGACAAACTGGTTGGGAAAGAGGTGCTCGTCGGCGTTGGCAAATTCCGCCTTGAGCTTCACCGTGCCGGTGGTTACATCCACCTGGTTGTCGATGCTGGCCAGCCGGCCGCGCGCCAGTACGGTCGTGCCGGCGTTGTCCAGTGCCTCAACGGTCAGCGCAGTCAGCGGCCGGCCAGCTCGCTGGTGTGTCAGGATGTCTGCCAGCCGGTCGGCCGGCAGGGCGAACACAACGTTGATGGGCCGGGTCTGGGTAATGGTTGTAATTCCATTGGCATCATTGGCCTGCAGCAGGTTGCCGACATCGACCAGGCGCAGACCGAGACGCCCGGCAAAGGGGGCGCGGATGCGGGTGAATTCGAGCTGCAGACGCGCCGCCTCGACCAGGCCGTGGTCGTTTTTCAGTGTTCCTTCGTATTGGCGCACCAATGCTTCCTGGGCGTCGACCTGCTGGCGGGCAATGGCATCCTGTTGCAGCAGCTCGCGGTAGCGCTGCAGGTCGATGCGAGCATTGGTCCATTGTGCCTCGTCGCGAGCCTGCTGGCCGAGTGCTTGGTCGAGTTGGGCCTGGAAAGGGCGGGCATCGAGCTCGGCGAGCAGCGCTCCCTCTTTGACCGTTTGTCCTTCGTGAAAGGTGATGCGCGTCAGCTGGCCGCCCACCCGCGCCCGGACGAGGGCGGTATTGTGGGCGTTGACCGTGCCTGGGGCGCTGAGCGTTACGTCGGTGTCGCCACGGCTGACGACGGCCACCTGGACGGGTACGGGCCGTACAGAACGGCTATTCCCCCTGTCGTTTCCCTTGTCCTTGCGGGTAGCCGACTCTGATGCAGGAACATCAGACCCCGGTAGGTTGAAATACCAGGTGGCCGCCGCAGCGGCCAGTACGGTCAGGGTCACGGCAAACCAGCGACCTTTCTTGTTCATCATGAAATCCTCGTGGATCTTTTTTCAGGCAGTAGACAAAATATGACAAAAAAATCAAAAAAACTGTGTTTCGCAGGCAGGCAGCGGGATGGGGGTCGGTGGCCATGGAGCAGAAAAAGAGGCTGGGGCCATTTCTGGGGAATGGTTTTAACCCCCGGGATGAAGCAGAGCAGACCGATGTTTCGTACCATGGTTCAATCAGCTGAAGAAACTGCATCAGACATGAAATGAGTGTTGCCTCACAACTTCATGAAAATACAGATTTTTTGGATTTCAAAAATATTTAATTAAATAAAATCAATAAGATAACATGTTTATGTAAGAATAAACCTTACATTACCACCCGAAGCCATTCTGACAGCAAATACAGTTCATCGCCGATATTCCCTGTTGACAGGGCTGGGCATAATGCGCATGCCTTCCCACCTATAAGCTTGAATCAAAGGAGCGCATCGTGAATATGACCAACACTTATAACGACATAAAGGAAGTCAATCTTGCCTACCTCATGCTGGCGCAAAGCATGATCCGTAGCGACCGGGAGAGTGCGATTTTCCGCCTGGGCATCAGCCAGGAAATCGCTGCCATTCTGGAGCGTCTTACCCCCGGACAGGTATTGAAGATGGCCAGTGCCGACATGTTGCTGTGTCATTTCCGTTTTGACGACACCCTGTTGCTGAATCTGCTGGCGAATCATAACAGCGAGCATGGTGTCGGCCAGGTGCATGCGGCCATTCTGGCAGCCGGCAAGCCGGTTGAAGCCATGGCGTGATGACACATTGTGCACATTGACACGTTGCCGCGCTGCCGTCACACCGGTCATTCAGATTTTCCGCCCCTGTTCCTGCCGTCGCTGACGGCGGACGTTCCCGCCTGGAGATTTCATGCGCAATAAATCCGTCATCTCGGAAGCGAGAGATATTGGTCTGGCCATCGAACTGATCAAGCTCGGTGCCCGCCTGCAATTGCTCGAAGCTGAAACCAAGCTCAGCCGCGAGCGCCTCATCAAGCTCTACAAGGAAGTGCGGGGCGAATCGCCGCCCAAGGGGCTGCTGCCTTTTTCCACCGACTGGTTCATGACCTGGCAGCCCAACATGCATGCCTCGCTGTTCATGGCCTATCACAGCTTCCTGCTGAATCACACCGAACTGCGTGGCCTCGACCTGGTCATCAAGGGCTATCGCATGTATCTCGAGCAGACCGAACGTAACGGCATGAAGCCGGTGCTGTCCCTGACCCGGGCATGGACCATGGTGCGGTTTTTTGATGCCAACATGCTGGCGCTCGCCACCTGCAAATGTTGCAGCGGCCAGTTCGTCGCCCATGCCTTCGAGCCGAACAAGGCTTATGTCTGCGGCCTGTGCAACATCCCCGCCCGCGCCGGCAAGACGCGGCGCGCAGCACTCCCCGCACCGGTGGTCGAAGCCCGCTAAACCTGCCCGTCCTGCCGACGCAATCCCGAAACTCGCCCCGCCCTGGTTGTCTTCGTCCTTCCTCAGCCCACCCACTGTCGGGCGTTGCGGAACATGGTCAGCCAGGGAGCATCGCCACCGAATTTTTCGTGCCACTCGGCCGGATGCCAGGACATCTGCAACGTGCGGAAGGTGCGCTCAGGGTGCGGCATCATCAAGGTTACGCGACCGTCTGGTGTGGTGATGCCGGCCAGTCCGTCGGGTGAGCCGTTCGGGTTGAACGGATAGGTCGTCGCCACCTTGCCATAGGCATCAACATAGCGCATCGCTGCCGTCACCTGTGCCGGGTCGCGTCCTGGCGCAAATTCGGCGCGACCTTCGCCATGCGAGACGATGACCGGCAGGCGGCTGCCCGCCATGCCACGGAAGAATACCGAGGGTGATTCCGGCAGCTCGACCATCACCAGACGCGCCTCGAATTGCTCGCTGCGGTTGCGCTGGAAAGTTGGCCAGTGTGTTGCACCGGGAATCATGCCAGTCAGATGTGCCATCATCTGGCAGCCGTTGCAAACGCCCAGGGCGAAGCTGTCCGGACGGGCGAAGAAGGCCGCAAACTCGTCATGCAGCATATTGTTGAAGAGGATCGACCGGGCCCAGCCCTGGCCGGCACCCAGTACGTCGCCATAGGAAAAGCCGCCACAGGCTGCCAGTCCCTGGAAGTCGGCGAGCCGGACGCGCCCGGCTTGCAGGTCGCTCATGTGGATGTCCTGTGCCAAAAACCCGGCGCGGCTGAAGGCAGCGGCCATTTCGACCTGACCATTGACGCCCTGCTCGCGCAGAATGGCGATTTTTGGGGCGGCGCCTGTGGCGATGAACGGCGCTGCTGGCGTGAAGGTCAGGTGTGCCGACAGACCCGGATTGGCGATATCGAGCAGCGTGTCGAATTCTTCCTGGGCGCAGTCCGGATCATCGCGCAACCGGGCAATCTGGAAGCTCGTCTCGCTCCAGACACGTTGCAGCTCATGGCGTGGCTGGCAGAAGGCCATTTTGGCGTTACGCCAGACACGGATTTCATCATGCTCGTTGAGTGTGCCGATGAGATGCGAAGCCGTGCCCAGCCCGCAGCTGCGCAAAATCGCCATCACGGTCTCACGCTGTGCGCGATGGATCTGCAGCACTGCGCCGAGCTCCTCGTTGAACAGGGTCGCCAGGATGCGATCGAACAGTCGGCCATCAACCACGTCCGGCTTGCGCTCCATGCCGTCGATGTCATTCATCAGCGGGTCGTAACACAGGCCATCGAGATTCAGCGAGATACCGACATGCCCGGCGAAGGCCATTTCGCAAACCGTAGCAAACAGGCCGCCGTCGGAACGGTCGTGATAGGCCAGCAGAAGATCTGCGCTGGCGAGCTTCTGGATGGCATCGAAGAAGGCACGCAACAGCCCGGGGTCGGCATCCGGAACCACATTGCCGCTGGCGCCATACACCTGCGCCAGCGCCGAGCCACCGAGCCGGTTCTGACCACTGCCCAGGTCGATCAACAGCAATTCCGTCTCGCCTGCATCGCGCCGCAGCTGTGGTGTCAGGGTACGTCGCACATCCTGGCAGGGCGCAAAGGCAGTGATGATGAGCGACAGCGGCGCCACCACCTGCTTTTTCTGCTCGCCCTCCTGCCAGGTAGTCTTCATCGACAGGGAATCCTTGCCGACCGGAATGGACAGGTCCAGCGTGCGGCAAAAATCCAGTGCCACCGCCCGTACCGTATCGAACAGTGCGGCATCTTCGGCAGCATGACCGGCTGCCGCCATCCAGTTGGCAGACAGCTTGATGTCACCCAGGCTGGCGATCGATGCCGCAGCGATATTGGTGATGGCCTCGGCCACCGCCATGCGGCCGGAAGCCGGTGCATCGAGCAAGGCCAGTGGCGTGCGCTCGCCCATGGCAAAGGCTTCGCCCAGGGTGGTGTCATAGCCCAGGGTGGTGACGGCGCAATCGGCCACCGGTACCTGCCATGGCCCGACCATCTGGTCACGCGCCGTCATGCCGCCGACGCTGCGGTCGCCGATGGTAATCAGAAAGTTCTTGGCCGCCACCGTCGGCAGGCGCAGCACCCGCAAGGCGGCCTCGGTCACATCGAGGGCGTCGAGATTGAAGGCTGCCGCCTGAACCTTGCCACGCCGGGCATGGCGCAACATGCGCGGTGGCTTGCCCAGCAACACTTCCATCGGCATGTCGACGGCATGATTAGCGAAATGTTCGTCATGCACCACCAATTGTTGTTCTGCCGTAGCCTCACCCAGCACAGCAAATGGGCAGCGTTCGCGCACACACAGCGCCTCGAATTCCGCCAGCCGCTGCGGTGCGATGGCCAGTACATAGCGCTCCTGTGCCTCGTTCGACCAGATTTCACGCGGCGACATGCCAGGTTCCTCGATGGGCACTGCGCGCAGCTCGAAACGTGCGCCACAGCCGGCATCGTGCGCCAGCTCCGGCAGGGCATTGGAGATGCCGCCCGCCCCGACATCGTGGATGGCTAGAATGGGATTGTCTTCACCCATCTGCCAGCAGCGGTCGATGACTTCCTGGGCACGTCGCTGGATTTCCGGGTTACCGCGCTGCACCGAGGCGAAGTCGAGATCAGCGGTATTGGTGCCGGTCGTCATCGACGAAGCCGCACCGCCACCCAGACCGATCAGCATGCCCGGCCCGCCAAGCTGGATCAGCAGGGTACCAGGCGGGAACTTGTCCTTGAAGGAATCACGGGCGGCGATGCTGCCCAGACCACCGGCAATCATGATGGGCTTGTGGTAGCCGCGTATCTCACCGTTGAATTCCTGCTCGAAGCTGCGGAAATAGCCGGTCAGGTTGGGGCGGCCGAATTCATTGTTGAACGCTGCCGCACCGATTGGCCCTTCGATCATGATGTCGAGTGCCGAGGCGATGCGCCCGGGTTTGCCGTAGGGCACCTCCCACGGCTGTTCAAACCCCGGGATACGCAGATTGGAAACTGAAAACCCGCACAGGCCGGCCTTGGGCTTGGAGCCGCGCCCGGTTGCTCCTTCGTCGCGGATTTCGCCGCCCGAGCCCGTCGCAGCACCCGGGAAGGGCGAGATGGCCGTCGGGTGATTGTGCGTCTCGACCTTGGCGAGGATGTGGGTCAGCTCGTCGTGATAGCGATAGATGCCGTCAGCATCCGGATAGAACCGTCCGATCTGCGCCCCTTCAATGATGGACGCATTGTCGGCATAGGCCACCACCGTCCCCTGCGGATGCGCCTTGTGCGTCTCGCGGATCATGCCAAACAGCGTCTCGCTGCGTTCTTCACCTTCCACCACCCACGAGGCATTGAAGATCTTGTGGCGGCAATGTTCGGAATTTGCCTGGGCAAACATCATCAGCTCGACATCGGTCGGGTTGCGCCCGAGGCGCGTGAAGTTCTCCGCCAGATAATCGATTTCATCCTCGGACAGTGCTAGCCCCAGATCACTGTTTGCCGCCGCCAGCGCAGTGCGCCCTTGTTCCAGCAGGGCGACCGTCGTCAGTGGCTGAGGCGGGACATGATGAAACAGTGTTTCTGCCGCCTCGATGCTGGCCAGAACGGATTCAGTCATGCGGTCGTGCAACCTTGCCGCC
>JAGOSV010000055.1 GCA_018062105.1 Sterolibacterium sp.
GCGCACATACGGCCGGTTATTGCGGTGCAAAGGCAGTGCAATCGGGTAAATGAGCACAGGTGGGAGCAGCATCGCAAGCGACTCAGGCCAAGGGGCGGATGGCAGTGGGTGGTCACGGATTCAGGTAGATTTGACCGCACTTTCTGCTTACGGAAACGTGTTTCCTCCAGGCTCTTGGGGGAGGCTAATGAATGGCGGAGCATGGCTGCACTGCGGAAATGAAAAAGTAGATGTCATCTTGCGCGACCTCAATACAGTCGAGCACTGGAAGGAACTCGCGGAAAATGGTGAGTTCGAGCGTGATGCCCTGCTTGGCTATTTGGCCGGCGCACCTACCTACCTTCTCAGCGCAGAACTAGCGTCATGCCGTCCACTCATTGGAAGTATCCCTTCCGCCGAGTTTCCTCAGAAGCTGATTACCACTGCACCCTCTATATGGCGCTTTTGCAGCTCATTCAGCCTTGACTATGCGCGGGCACACGCTCGCCGAGGCAATGTTGCCGGGGTCATGGGGCAGGCTTCCACAGCACTGATGGAGGAATCACATGCCATCTTGTGTGAACAGGGGCAATGGATATGCAATGAAAAGCGAATAATTGAGTTGGCAAAACTAACTCATTTGAACGACCTCTTTCTGCAATCGCCAAGTGAGGCCAATGGACTCATGCAGTGGATTGATCGTTTTGCTGAGGAGCTTGGTGCTTCAAATATCGGAAATTCACCATGGAAATGACAGTCGCAAAAGCGCCTAACAATTCATTCAAGCCGACGCCGCTTCGCGGCGCGGCTTAATTCAGGCGTTGGGCGGATTGAGCAATGAATAGCGAAAGATTGGAACAGCTGCTGGAAAGAATCGCTGTTGCCTTGGAGCAACTCGTGTCTGTTTCTGGTGGTGGACTTAGACCTCACCCAAAGCCGTTGCTTGATACCGAGCCATCTGAACCATCAGAAACCGATGTGGATATACCGCCCGACCTCGTCGTCGACGATCATCGACAACCGGTTTTAGAACCATTCCTAAATTCAAAAGGGATATCAATAAAGGTTCTCCAGCCTGAAGATCCGTCTGATCAAATTATTGACAGCTTGGCCATTTTTCTTGGAGAGCGTTACAACGCGCTATCCCCGGTCTTGCTGAAAATAAAGCGTGCGATGCAAACGGGATTGCCAATCACAGAAAGCCTCAAAGATCGTCCACAAGTTGACGTTAGTTCGGTTTGTCAATTCTGTACCCGACTTCACGAAATTGCCTTCCTTGAACAATACCAATATCAGCGTTCCCCCGTTTATCTGGTAAGAGCAAAAACCACAACGCTGCCAAAAGCGCAACGTTTCTTCGGAGGTCAATGGCTGGAACGGTTTATTCTTCAGAAAGTTAAAGCCATTCATGCCCAAATTTCAGCTGAAGTCAGCGGCGGTGATATCTCATTCGAATTTTTGATCAATCCGCAAATCGTATTGTCCAATGGCGATGATTTTGAACTTGATGTTTTGGTTTCGATGGGAGATGCCATCTACTGGATAGAGGCGAAATCCGGCGATTACCAACAACACGTAAGCAAGTATTCAAAATTTGCGCGAATACTTGGTCTTGATTGTGAACATTCGATAATGGTTTTGACTGACGTTGCCGATGATCGGTGCGATGCCCTTTCGTCATTATTTGCGATGATGGTTTGTAATCTTCATGGCTTTGAAGAGAAACTACTGTCTGTAGTTCGAACAGATATCGCCCAACAAGGCGCTCCAAGGGACGCTGCGCGATAAAGCTGCGCATCACCCCTGAGCTTGAACGTTGGGCGGATCAATCGAAAACCCACTCCCCGGCGTAAAAAATGGTTATCAATTAAAGTGAAAATATCGAGCCTGGCCGCTTTTCTTTGGCCGTTAGCTGCCTAGCTGCCGCAAACATCACTTGCCTGAGCGTACGTGCTGACGTACTATTCACTCCAATAAATGGAGTCCTCCTATGACCACGCTCACAGCCAGCGAAGCACGCGCCAACCTGTACCGTCTCATGGATCAGGCAGCGCAATCTCACCGCCCGATCCTGATTTCAGGTAAGCGTAACAACGCCGTACTCGTTGCTGAGGAGGATTGGGTAGCCATCCAGGAAACGCTTTTCCTCCTTTCAGTTCCCGGCATGCGGGAATCCATCAAGGCCGGGATGGCTGAGTCTATCGACACCTGCGCAGCGGAGCTTGACTGGTGACGTGGCGCGTTGTCTTCACAAAGCAGGCTCAGAAAGACGCACGCAACCTCTCCTCTTCCGGTCTCAAGGACAAGGCTCAAGTGCTACTCGCAGTTGTTTCGCAGAATCCTTTCCAAAATCCGCCGCCATACGAAAAGCTTGTTGGCGATCTGACTGGTGCTTACTCCAGACGTATCAACATTCAGCACCGGCTTGTCTATGAGGTGGTGCCATCAGAGCACACGGTCAAAGTGCTGCGCATGTGGACACACTACGAGTAGCAGCCAACAATGTTCCCTTCGACGCCCCTGCAACAGGGTGTTGTCAGGGGGCAGGTGAAGCCTTTACTCCCGCAGGTTCAGCGGCGCGGTGTGCCAGTTTTTGTCAGTTTTTGTCATTCGTCGCCAGCCGAGCAGAACGCCCAGCAGCACCACGCCACCGGCCGCCAGAGACAGCAGGATGACCACCCCATCGCGCAATGCCGGCCAGACCAGCAGAGGCGGGAAATCGAAACGGTGCAGGCCGTGATACAGCCAGCGGCGCGTCAGGCCGTGGCGGTCGGCGGCCTGGACGATCTGGCCATTCGACGGGTCGAGGTACAGGCGCGTGGCTTCGGGATCGGCAAAGCTCAGGCGTAGCACCGGAAAGCGGCGCGGGATGTGGCGCAGCGGGTAGTATTCCTCGTCCGCCTCGGTCAGCCACTCTGCCGAGCGAGCAAATGACGGCAGCACTGTGGCGGAAGCCTTCAGGAGTTCCTCTTTCCCGAAAGCCGCCTGCAATCCGGTATCGCGATGCTGCAAGCGGGAATCCGTTGCCCGCCCCTCGCCGTTAAAATCACCGCGCAACCTCAGCCATGACGATCCCCCGAGGTGCAGCCATTCGACCGTGCGCGTCCCGGCAGGCAGCGATGGCCGTGCCGCCAGGCTATCGGCATCGAAGGACTTGCCCGCCAGCTGGCGGCGCATTTCCTGGGTATTCACTCCGCTGCCCCAGCCAAACGGCGACAAGGACAGCCAGCCGCTGACCAGCCAGGTGACGATGAATACGCCTGCGCCCAGCCCCAGCAGGTGATGCCAGCGTTTTGTCCATTCCCGATAAGGCGTGAGGCGGCCACCCCGATAGCGTTTTTTCGGACGCAGCCGCAGCCGATCCACCCCCAGCCACAGGCCGCTCAAGGCCGGGATGAAGGCCAGCGCACTCAGCCACAGCACCAGCTGTCGCCAGAGCGTCGCCTCCTCACGCAGCGGCGTGAAATAGACCCAGTGAAGGACGCTGCCCAGCCAGTTCCAGCTACGTTCGGCAAAAGTCGTTTCGAGCACCACATCACCGCCATTGCGTGACACGTAGACATCCCGGCCATCCGCCAGCTCGACCCGGTAGAGCGGCCGCCAGGCCTCGTAGCGACGCGAAACCGTCCATTGATCCCGTTCGATTGGAACGACCTGCTGCACTGCGCCGCCCCGCAAGGCGAGAACATGTGCAGCCGCCTGCCCCGCATCCAGGGGTTCGATCCTGCGGCTGTTTTTGGCATCCACCGCCCACCAGCGACGTTCCGCCAGAAAACGATACACCGCAAAGCCCGGCTCGGCATCGAGGCGCACGGCCTCGGGCCAGTCCGTACGCCCCAGCGACTGCCAGGCAGCCAGCGGTGTCACTTGCAATTCTCCGGCCGGAATGCGCGGCAGAGGGTGCAGCCGCTGTTCTTCATCCAGATGGGGATAGGCCACGAACAGCATGACGAGCCCGGAGAGAAACCACAGCAGGACCACCACGCCCAGCGCAATCCCCAGCCAGCGATGGAGCAGGTGCAGGATACGAATCGGATGAAGCAGGCGGCCCATATCAGAACTTCACCTCGGCCACGAGCTCGAAGCGCCGCGACTCACCCAGGATGAACTGATTGTTGTAGGTACGTGCAGCATAGACCTTGTCGGCCAGATTGCGCCCCAGCAGCCGCAAGGTCGTATCAGGCCGAACCTGCCAGGCAAGGCTGGCATCGAACACCGTGTAAGGGTCGAGGCGCAGGCTGTTGGCATTGTTGGCGTAACGCTTGCCCACATAACGCGCGCCCAGCGAGGCCTGCCAGGCACCCTGACGATAGTGCCCCCAAAGGTTGGCCACCTGTTCCGGTACATCGGCCGGCGTGTTGCCGGCGCGTGACACGGCGCGTGCGCCGCTTCGTTCATTGAGCTGGCTGAACTGCGCATCGAGCACCGTCACATTGCCTTCAAACCGCCAGCCACGCCACGGCATCAGCGCTGCTGACAGCTCGATCCCTTGCGAATACTGGCTGCCACCCTGAATGGACAGCGCGGCGTTGTTCGGGTCACGGGTGATGATGTCGTCCTTGTTGATCCGATAGACCGCCGCCGTCCATTCCCCCAGCCCGCCGGCCAGCTTCTGCTTCAGGCCGACCTCCATCTGCCGCCCCTGGCTCAGCTTGAAATCGGCATTGGCCAGATTCAGGGTAATCAACGACGTTACCGGGTCATAGCCGGTGGCCAGCTGGGCATAAAGACTGGTATCCGGCGTCAGGAAATGGGTCAGCCCCAGTCGCCAGGATGTGCCACGCAAGGTGCGGCTGAAATCGGTGCCCGCCACCAGCTCATCGCGGTCGATAGCGGCGCGATCATGGCGCACACCGGCCAGCAACAGCCAGCGTTCATTCCATTGCCAGGCATCTTCCGCATACAGCGCGTGCATCGTGGTTGTGGTGTCCAGCTTGGGGCGGGTGACATCCGGGCTGGCCCAAAGCCCATGCACCGGGTTGTCAATGCTCACGCTGGAGGCACCGCCATAAGGCGAATTGTTGATGTGACGGAACTTGACGTGCGCCGGCTCCCAGCCCAGAACGACACGATGCTCACCCTGCTTCAACAGTGCCTCGAAACGATTGCCGGTCTGCTCCAGCTCGTGTTCGATATGCAGATAATCGCTGCGATCCACCCGGTTGGCCGCCAGATTTAACTTATAGTTTTCGATATTGACCCAGCGCCGCTTCGATTCGAGCCGGTACAGCTCGTTGCGCAGTGTCCATGCCTCATTCACCTGCCACTCGGCGCGCGCCCGCAAACGGGTGTCGGCATAACTAATATCGGCATCTTCGGCGTTGTAATTCTCATGACGCAAGGCCGGCACGATGCGGCCATTGTCATGCGGTGTGCCCCAGTAGCGTTCCGGATGCTGCCGGCTGAAATCGGCGATCAGATCAAAGCGAACATCATGACGCGGCTGCACGCGAAGCTGGCTCAGCAGCTTGCCACCGCGCGCATTCCCCAGATCACGTTCGCCCTTCGTGTGGACGCCATAAGCATCGAGACGATAGCTGGCAATCTCCCCCAGCGCACCCGTGGTGCCGGCTCCCAGGCGCACGAGGCTGTCTGTTCCCAATGCCGCCATGAATTCCTGCGCACGTACCCGGCTGGGCTCCTTGCGCACGGCATTGACCGTCGCCCCGAGCGTGCCGCTGCCATAAACCACTGAGGACGGGCCATGCAGCACTTCGAGCCGTTCATAGCCCCAGGCACTGTCCGGATAGTTCTGCGTTCCCGAGCCGGTCTGGATGCGGATGCCATCCTCGGCGATGCCAACCGAATTGGTGCCGGTATAGCCGCGTGCCGAATACGACAGCCCGCCTGTCCCGCCGGAACCAATGTCGGTAATACCCGTCGCGCGCGTCACTGCCTGACGCATCTGAAAATCGCCGCGTTCTTCCATTTGTGCTGCATCGAAAGAGCTGACGCTGGCTGGCATCTCCCGCAAACGAATCCCGGTGCGGCTGGCCGTGCTGGTCGCCCGATCCAGACCCAGTGTGGCCTGTTCACGGGTGGCAGACACTTCCACTTCGCCCAGATGCGTCTGCGCTGCCGCCATTCCTGGCAAGCTGCCAACCATCAGCAACACCAGCGGCCTGAGCACGCCGGGAAATGAAAAAGAATGAAAAAACTGTTTTTGCTTCGACATGATGAAAACTCCAGAGCCAACCTTCTGCCTGTCGATCGCGAAAAACACCCAGCAACAACCTCCGGTCCGGAGGCGTCCACCGTGCATTCCCGCCACCCACAACCCCGCAGATGGTCATTGAGAACACCCTGCACCACCGGTACAGGGCAAGAAAGCAAGCGGCCGGTCTCCGGGCTCGTCGGATTTGAATCACCGCCTTCCCGTGTCGTCCGCGCATCCTGGATGGATCACGTAGCGGCACAGTGGCTGACGATCAGCGCAAGCGCATCGTCCTGGTGACTCCACACCGACTTACCGTTGCGGGGGCAGCCGAGGCATGGTGCCGTTCATGACGAACGGCAGGCACCTCGTTCCCGTTTCACCCGACGACTCGCATCGCCAGGCACCGATTGCACAATGTGCGCACTTCATGCTGCATGTTGCCGGGGGTGCGCACCTACCCGTCCTGCAAAACCTATTCCCTGGCCTCACCCTCCTCGGTTTGTACCGCTGCTTCATGCGCCCGGTTGAGCACATCCTGGATATACGCCTGCGGCAGACGATGCTGCGCCGCCAGTTCGGCCAGACTGCATCCTGCCGCCTGGTCGGCCTGCAGGCTGGCGATCCAGCCCTGCAAGCCAGTGGAAAGCGAACGGCCGGCCTGCTCGCCCTGGTGTGTGTTGCGCTCGCCATCGGACACGGCGTATTTGTTGGCATAACCACGCGGCGTGACCATCAGGCCATGACGGATGAAGGTATTGGAATTGCCGATCAGCACGGTGGTGAGCATGCCGATCTCGGCTTCGGCCATTTTGTCCAGCGTCGTCAGTTCGATGCGCTGCTTCGGACGAAAACCGGATTTGACGATGGCCACCGGCGTCTGCGGATCGCGGTGGCGCAGGAAAATCTGTTGCGCTTCGACGATCTGCTGGGCACGCCGGCCACTCTTCGGGTTGTAGAGTGCCACCACGAAATCGGCATAAGCCGTAGCCTCCAGCCGCCGGGCGATGGTGGGCCAGGGGGTGAGCAAGTCGGAGAGGGAAATCGCGCAAAAGTCGTGCGTCAGCGGTGCGCCGACCAGGGCCGCGCAGGTGTTGAGTGCCGATGCTCCGGGAATGATCTCGACCTCGATGGGCGAATCCGGCGTCCAGCCGGCCTGGAACAGCACTTCAAAGGTTGGCCCGGCCATGCCATACACGCCGGCATCGCCCGAGGAAATCAAGGCCACACGCTTGCCCTGCGTGGCACGTTCCAGGGCTTCGATGGCGCGGTCGAGTTCCTCGGTCATCGATTTCTTGATGACCTCCTTGCCTTCGAGCAGATCGGCGACCAGGCGGATATAGGTGACATAGCCGATGACGGTATCGGCTTCGGCAATCGCCGCCCGGGCGCGCGCCGTCAGGTGTTCCTGGCTGCCCGGGCCCAGCCCGACCAGCATGATCTTGCCGGCTTGCGGCACATTTTCAACGGTATTCATCCAGGGATCCTTGCAATGGAAACAGTGGCATTTCGTCCATCTGCACCGCGCAGGCGATGCTTTTCGACAAGCAGATGCGTGAGATCAACTTCGGCTCCAGCACACAGCAGCGCAGCGGCCTCGGCGACGGAGGGCGTACCGGTGTAGCGTCGGACGGTTTCGGAAGGATTGGGCACCGTCACCACGGCGAGCGCATGCGCCGGATAAAAATGGATCGGCCAGCCGGCCGCTTCGACGACGGCGTTCAAGCCGGGCTCATCGGCCTTGAGGTCGATCGAGGCGACGGCTTGGACATCCCCGAACGTCAGGCCGACAGAAGCCAGTGCCTCCTGAATGGCCTGATGTATCGTCTGCGCCGGCGTGTTGCGGTCACAGCCCAACCCCAGGGCGACCTTCATGTCCCACCCTCCTCGGGTGGACAATAATGAATCCATCGACCGACCAGACGACGGGCATATTCCTCCGGCAGGGCACGCCGGCTGATCCAGAGCACGGCCGCATATTCATCCAGTCTGTCCGCCAGCGCCGACAAATTCGGGAGAACGTGCAGATTGCCCGGCAGTGAACCGCTGCGGCCATTGGCATGATTGCGCCACCAGTCCGTACTGCCTGCTTCCTGCACCAGCGCAAAGGCCTCCTCATTGACCATGGCCGCGCTGCAACGCACCCGCGTGTCGTGATCTGCTGTCATGTGCCAGCCCAGCTCCCGACCCAGCAGGTCAACCGCCAGCGTGGCGCGGGCATCCGAAGCCGTGGTCAGCACGGCGGTCGCCTCCAGCCGCCGCGCCACCTGACCGGCCAGCAGGTTGGCGCCGCCCTGATGACCAGAGAGCAGCGGAATCACGAAACGCCCTGCTTCATCGATCACCAGCACCGCCGGGTCACTTTCCTTGCTGCGCAGATGCGGCGCGATCAAACGCACGACGGCGCCCAGCGACACTATGAAAATGATGGCCTCGTAACCCGCGAAAAGTGCGCCGACCTGATCACCCACCTTGCCGTCATAACAGCGCAGATGCTGGCTCGCGGTGCTGGCTTCCGGGCGAAATTTCTCCGGAGCATGCAGCGTGGCCTGGGGCATGGCAGCGGCCAGCCGGCCAGCCAGGGTGATGCCATGCCGGGTGATGGCAACGATGGCCGTATTCATGACGTAGCCTCCTGGCGACGGCGGCAGCCACGCCGCAACGCACCCCGAGCCCGCTTGGGATTTTGTATCAGCAGCAGCGACAGATAGTGCGCGGCATCATCCCGCAGCAAGGACATATCCCGCACGATGCGCTCGTCAGGAGCCCCCACCTTTTCGACGAACACGGCGTTTTCCGTCAGGCCACGGCGGTCGAGCAGATCAAGGATTTCCTCCACCTGCGGCTTGATTTTCAGCAGCGCCAGCGTGTCGAACTCATCGAGCAGGGCGTCGATGACGTCCACACCATAGGCTGCCGGGATGACGGCAAACGTCTCATCTTCCTCGGCCAGCGTCACACCGGCCGCGGCTGCCGCCGCCGCGAAGGAAGACACACCGGCGATCGTTTCCACCTCGATCTGCGATTGTCGTTCGCGCACGACGCGGGCGAGATGGCCGAAGGTGGCAAAGGTCGAGGCATCGCCCTCGACGAGAAATACCAGATCCCGCCCTTCGGCCAGCAGCGCCACCGTTTGCTCCGCCGCCCGCGCCCAGGCGCGCGCCAGGATGTCGGCATCGCGCGTCATGGGAAAGACCAGCGGCACGGCATCTGCCGGTACCTTCAAGCCGCCCCGCTCGACGATGGACAGGGCGTAAGACGATGCCTCGGCCTTCTTCACCGGATAAATCCAGCGCGCGCCGGATTGCAGCACGTCCCAGGCGCGGCGGGTGATGAGCTGTGGATCCCCCGGGCCGAGCGAAGCGCCGATCAATCGCCCGTAACGTCGTATCTCTGTCATGCCGCTTCCCCCGTTTTCTGTGCGCGCTTGTGGTTGTCATGATCGATCCGCCAGGCCGTCACCACCCACACCGGGTTCTGTGCTGCCATGCGGTGCATGTCGAGAATGGGCTGGCTGCGACTGGCCTGAAGCTGCACCACCTCCCAGCCTGCTCCCTGCGCTTTCAATGTGCCGGTGGCCGTGGCGAGGTTTTCCAGGGTGACGAAATTCATCACCAGCCGCCCCTGTGGACGAAGCCGCCAAAGGATCATTTCGATCAGACCCGCCAGCTCACCGCCCGAGCCGCCGATGAACACGGCATCCGGATCCGGCCAATCCTCCAGACCGGAAGGTGCCTTGCCGTGATGCAGCGTGTAGTTGCTCACCCGAAACTTCCGCACATTGGCGCGCGCATTGGCACAATCTTCCGCATTTTTTTCGATCGCCCAGACATGGCCCTGCGGTGCAAGGCGCGCCGCTTCCAGCCCGACCGAACCGGAACCCGCGCCGATGTCCCAGACCACGGCAGCAGGCCCCAGGCGCAGCTTGGCCAGCGAAAGCGCACGTGCCTCCTGCTTGGTAATCAGTCCTTTTTCTGGCGTGCGCTGCTGATACTCGGCATCCTCCAGCGCCAGACGTGGCATCTTCTCCCAGGCCGTTTCCTGCCGTTCGAGGCGCACCACATTCGGTTCCGGAAAACGCATTCCGGCCGCTTCCTCCAGCGTCAGCGCCCGGTCGATCCGCTCATCCTCCTGCAACAGGCGACTGGCCACATACAGCTGCGTTTCCACACCATAACCCGCCGTCAGCAAGGCGCGCGCCAGCCGCGATGGCGTGTTCTGCGGGCTGGTGAAGGCCAGCACGCACGGGTTTTGGGCAATGGCCCGCATCAGCGGATACAAGCCATGTTCCGGGGTCGCGCCTGCAAACCATTCCCCCGCATCCGCACCATGACAGGAGGCGATGACGGCATCCTGCCAGGGCTTTTGCCAGCGCGCGCTGGCAATCTGCAGGGTCGACGGCGCGGGCAGGATGGACACTTCAACCGGCCCGATCTTGCCCAGAAGATAAGTGGCCAGACCATGGCACAGCGGGTCGCCCGTCGCCAGCACCGCCACCTTCCGTCCGGCCTGAATCGCTTCCCGGGCCCAGCCGGGCGTTTTGCCCAGCGCGCCGTCCATGTCGCGCAGTTCGACGCAAGAAGCGTTGCTAGGGAAACACTGATTTATTTCGTTCGTCCTGAGCCTGTCGAAGGGCATCTCCTGTAATAACAATGGCTTCGACAAGCTCAGCCCGAACGGGTCTGATTTAATCAACGTCTCGCTAGAAGAAAGGTGCGGCCGGATCAATTCCAGCGTGCGACCCACACCGAGAATCAGGTCGGACTTTTTCAAGGCCGTCCGGGCTGCTTCCGACAGGCCCGCCCAGCCATCATCCAGAATTCCGATCAGGGCAAGCTGCATGAAAAAGCCTCTTCTTCCTCGACGCGGCAAATGAATTGCCCCTCGAAATCGCAGACCAGCACGGTCAGGTGATATTGACATTCACCCGTGCCAGGATATTTCCCCTTCAGGCTGCGGATGGCCTGGATGGCCAGATGGCGGTGATAGGGTACGGTCAGCCCCAGCTGCGCCAGCCGTTCGGCAGCAAAGCGGGCCGTTTCGGCCTGGCGGATTTCCTCGACCAGATCGTCCGGCGCACCCACGGCGCGGGCCGCATCGGCCAGCAGATCACGGTCGATCTCGGCTTTCCAGGCATGCGTCACCGACAACCCCTGACCCATCTTGGTCAGCTTGCCGACCATCGCTCCGACATGGATGTGCGTCATGCGGCAACGGATCGCGGCCGTGAAGGCGGCCTTGACGAAATCGCCCATCTGCACGAAACAGGATTCATCCAGTTCTGGCAACTGGCGCATGGCGAATTTCTCGGTGCGCCCGCCGGTAGTGAAAACCACACGGCTCTGCCCCTGATGCGCCGCCACATCCACCGCCTGCACCACGCTGGCACGAAAGGCGGCGGTGGAATAGGGACGAACGATGCCGGTCGTACCGAGGATGGAAATGCCGCCCAGGATACCCAGCCGCGCATTCAGCGTCCGCTTTGCCCGCTCTTCGCCATCGGGAACGGAAAAGGTGATCTCCAGCCCGTCCTGCGCCAGCAGCTCGCCACCGGCAGCACGCACGTTGTCGCGGATGTTGCGCTGTGGCACCGGATTGATGGCCGGGCCACCAATCTCTAGCCCCAGTCCTGCCTTGGTCACCACACCGACCCCCTGCCCGCCCTTGAGGATGATTTCATCCACCCGGTGCGGCAGCAGGCGGACTTCCGCCGTCATGTGTGCGCCATGCGTGGCATCCGGGTCGTCGCCGCCATCCTTGACGATGACGGCATGCGCCACTCGCGCCGCGCCCTCACCCTGCAAGCTGCCTTCGATCAGGTCGAAGGCAGCTTCTTGCCCATTGGGCAGGCGAATGGCCACTTTCATCGGCACTTCGCCACACAACAGGCCGAGTGTGGCGGCCTTGGCCGCCGCCGCACAACAGGCGCCAGTGGTCAGGCCGGTGCGGTTGCCCCGTTGCCGCCTGGCCTCACCCTTGCGGATTTTTTCGGCCGGCTCGCTCATGCGATGTTCTTCTGCTCGGCTTCGGCCAGAGAAAGCAGGGCGTGAATGGCCGCCACCACCAGTGTCGAGCCGCCCTTGCGCCCCTGGATGGCCACCCAGGGCACGCGGTTCTCGCTCATCATCAGCGTCTTGGATTCTGCGGCGGCAACAAAGCCGACAGGCATAGCGACCACCAGCGCCGGCAGCACCCCTTCCTCGCGAATCAGACGCACCAGTTCGATCAGGGCGGTAGGCGCATTGCCGATGCCGACAATCGCACCGTCGAGCTGCCCCAGCCGCTGTGCCTTGCGCATGGCCTGCACCGCACGGGTCGTGTTTTCAATACGTGCCACCTCGATCACATCCTCATCCGAAATGTAGTGATGCGTCGTCAAACCGAAATGTGCCAGACGCGGACGGGACAGCCCCACACAGATCATTTCGACATCGGCAACGATGGGCGTGCCGCCGCGCAGAACGGCAGCCAGCCCGGCCTGCATGGCCTGCGGATGAAAGGCCGTCAGACCGTTGAACTCGAAATCGGCATTGGCGTGTATCATCCGCCGCACCAGCGGCCATTGCTCTCTACTGTAGGCATGCGGCCCGGCTTCGGCGTCGATGATGGCGAAAGAGTCATGCTCGATGGCACGCCCGGCCTCGGTCAACTGCTCGGTGACAGTATTGCGCATGGTCATGGAAGGACTCCTGGTTCAGACGTGAAGATGATGGGGATGGCCATGATCATGACCGTGGTCATGAGGATGATCGTGGGTGTGATCATGGGTGTGGCTGTGATCGTGCAGGTGCTCGTCCTCGGCCAGCTGCCGGTATTTGCAGCCATCACATTCGAGCAGGATGGCCGCTGCGGTCTCCTGGCCGGCAGCGGTGACACGCTGGTCGAGCAGCTGGAAGATGCCCTCGTCAAAACCAAAGCGCTCGCCCAGCGCGAAGGCCACGGCGGGATATTGACCACGTAGCCGCGCAACCTGTTGCTGGGTACGCTCGATCAGCACACCATCGAACAGATAGACCGGCAGGATAACGAGCTGCATCATGCCCAGCCGTACCTGGCGCTGGACGACGGCTTCCAGCCGTGGCCAGGTCACGCCGGTAAAGGCCAGCTCCACCAGTTCGTGATCGTTATCCTCAAAAATCCAGCGCGCCATGCGAGCCAGCGCGCCATTGGCACCGGCATCCGACGAGCCACGGCCAAGCAGGATCACGCCAGTGGTTTGCGGGTCGGGCATGGCCAATGTTTTCATTTGCTGATCGAGCTGGCGCTGTAACACTGCTTGCACCGCAGGCCCCATGCCCAGGTGCGGCACCAGCCGGAAGGCGACCTCCGGATGGCGCAGACGTGCCCGCGCCAGTGCCGCTGGCAATTCCATCTTGACGTGCCCGGCAGCATTCAGGATGAGCGGCATCACCACCACCTGCGCCGCATTGCGTGCAGCCTGATCCAGCCCGGCATCGAGCAGGATGTCGGCATGTTCGATGAAGCACAGCTCGACCCGCCATGCGTCATGCCGGCTGCGCCAGCGGGCAGCAAAGTCGCGGGTTTCCTGATTGCCCGTCCGGCCACGCGAGCCGTGGCCAACCAGCAGGAAGGTCGTGTCGGTATTCTGGTTCATGAGGATGAAGATGGAGATGAAGATGAGGGTAACTTCGCCTTGCGAAAACGGTGGGTAAAGCCCGGGTCATAGAGCTTGGAGCGGATCAGCGTCGGCCAGTGCGACGCCCCCAGGGTCGGGCTGGCAACGATCATGGCCTGGCTGGCGATTTTTTCGGCCTGACATTTCTGCTTGATATCGGCCAGCGTGCCGCGAACAATTTTTTCCTCATTCGGCCAGCTGGCTTTCTGGACGACGAGGATGGGCGCATCTTCCGCCCAGCCGGCTGTGCGCAGTGCTTCCTGCACCTTGTGCAGCAGGGTGATCGAGAGATACAGGCAGAGCGTCGTCTTGTGCGCCGCCAGAGCTTCAAGTTCCTCCCCGGGCGGCATGGGGGTGCGGCCGGCGACACGGGTGAGGATGACGGTCTGGGTGATTTCCGGCAGGGTCAGGGTTTCGCCGGCCGCCGCCATCGAGGCCATGGCCGAGCTGACACCAGGCACAACAGCCCACTCGATGCCGGCTGCTGCCAGCGGCCGCGTCATTTCGATCAGCGCCCCATACAACCCCGGGTCGCCCGTTTGCAGGCGCACCACGGTGCGATGCCGGGCAGCGGCCTCTTTCAGCCAGCTCGTCATTTCTTCCAGCGTCATGTCGCGTGAATCGCGGATGTCGCAGCCAGCCGGCGTGTAACGCATGGCAGTCTGATCGACCAGCGAGCCGGCATACAGCACCGCGCCAGCACCTTCCAGCAGGTCGCGCCCCTTGACGGTGATGAGGTCAGGGTCGCCCGGCCCGGCACCGACGAACCAGATTTTTCCACTCATGATGTTTTCCTTTCCGGCCACATCGCTAGCAGCGCATCGAGGCTGCGCGGCACCACTTCGGCGGACAGGGCCATTTCCGCCCCGCCCATGCCGGCCAGACGCCGCTGCACTGCCACCACGGCCGGCAGTGGCTGGCCGGCCGCCCGCAGGCTGGCTTCGTGCTGCGCCAGTTCTGCCGCCGGAAACGAGGCCACACAGGCACCGTCCACCAGCAGATGCAGCTCATCTGCCCAGCGATAGGCGAAATCAATGTCATGCGTCGTCAGGATGAGGGTGACGCCCTGTGCGGCCAGTGTGTCGAGTACTTCCAGCAGGGCGGTTTGTGCCGGCACATCCAGACCAGCCAGCGGCTCGTCGAGCAACAGCACATCGGGCTGCATGGCCAGCACGCCGGCGATGCAGACGCGTTTTTTCTGGCCGAAGCTCAGATGGTGCACCGGCCGGTCGTGCCATGCCGCCATGCCCACGGCCGCCAAAGCCTGCCGGACCCGCTGGCGTACCGTCGCCTCATCCAGCCCGAGATTGAGCGGGCCGTAGGAGACTTCTTCAGCCACCAGCGCCGACAGGATCTGGTGATCGGGATTCTGGAACACCAGCCCGACACGGCGACGCAGCTGGTTCAGCCAGCTGTGCCGGTAATCCATTGCCCCACCTTCGAACAGCAGGCTGCCCGAGGAAGGACGCAGCAGGCCATTCAGATGTTGCAGCAGCGTGGTCTTGCCCGAACCATTGCTACCCAGCAAGGCATGGCGACGGGCAGAGCGCATGCGCAGACTGCACTGTGCCAGACCGATGCTGCCGTCGGCATAAACATGGCTCAGGGCGCGGGCTTCGAACAGCATCAGCGCAATCCGGACAAAGTCAGCAACACGCCCCCCGCCAGCAAGGCCAGCAGGGTGTCGCGTCTGGTGTGCCGGCGGTTGCCTGGCAGCAGGCGCACGCTGCCAAAATTGCCATCGCTGCTGCCACCATTGCGCGACAGGGCAGCGGCTTGCAGGTGATGGGCGCGCTGCCAGAGTTGCAGTACCAGATGAGCGACGAGCTGCCCGAGACTGGCCAGGCTCAGGGCTGGACGGGCATAGCCGAGCCGCGCCTGCTGGGCGAGCCGGGCTTCCTGCAAGGTACGCAGCAATACGAAGATCGTCTGATAACACAGCACCATCAGGTCAAGCAGCACCGCAGGACAATGCCAGCGCCGCAACTGGCCGAGCAAATCCGGCAGCGGCGTGGTCAGGGCCAGACCCAACAAGGCGGTCAGCGAGGCCAGCGCCCGGCAGGCCAGCAAGGCCACCTGCGGCCAGGCAGCCGGCAACCATTGCAGCGACAGGCCGCTGCCCGTGTTTTCTGCAGGGATCAGGCTAACCATCAGACTCAGGCAGGACAGGAGCAAAAAGCCCGCTGCCGGTGCCGCCGCCCGCAAAAAAAGGGTAAAGGAAACGCCCGCTCCAAGACAGGTAAGTAGCAGCAATACCAAAGCCACCGCCAGCGCGGCCTGGGGCGTGCCGGCCAGCCAGGCCGCCAGCCAGCCAGCCAGCGCCAGCACCAGCTTGGCCTGCGGGCTGACCGTGCGCCAGCGGTTGCGATAGGCGGCCTGCTCAATCAGCATGGCAGCCCTGTTCTTCCGTGGCAGCCTGTGCCGAAGATTTCCGACGCAGGCGGTCGCGCGTCACCGCACAGCCCAGCCAGTAGCCGATGAAGCCCGCACCAAGGGCGGCTTGCAGGGCAAACAGCAGGGAGGCGATTTCCCCGCTGGGCGGTTCCATCAGCGGCGCAAACCAGGGCTGGTAGCCAGGCGCAATTTCGTGGATGGCCTGCTGCGCCTTTTCATCGGCACCGCCAAACGCGGCGGCCGATTCTCCTTGTCCTTCCGGAACGAACCAGGACGCCCCTACCAGCGGAAGAATGCTGATGAGCAGCACCGCCACGATCAACCAGAGATTCTGTCTTTTCATACCGGCACCCGTGCTGCTTTTTGCCCTGCAAGAAAAGGCAGATGACGCAGTTCCTCGGCGTTGAAGCGGATCAGGGCATTGCTGACCAGCACCGTCAGCAGCCCTTCGCTGATGGCCAGCGGAATTTGCGTCAAGGCAAAAATACCGCCGAACTTGGCCAGGGAAGCGGCAAAGCCGCCCACCGCATCCGGAAAGGCCCAGGCCAGCTGGATCGAAGTGGTCAGATACGTGGCCAGATCACCCAGACAGGCGGCGAGAAAAACGCAAAGCGCCAGCGACAGCCCCAGCCGGCGACCCAGCCGGAACAGCCCGGCCGCGACGAAGGGGCCGACGATGGCCATCGAAAAGACATTCGCCCCCAGCGTCGTCAGGCCACCATGCGCCAGCAGCAGCGCCTGGAACAGCAAGACGACGAAGCCGACCGGCACCATGGCCAGCGGGCCGAACAAGAGTGCACCCAGCCCGACACCCGTCGGATGAGAGCAGCTACCCGTCACCGAAGGCAGCTTGAGGGCGGAAAGGACAAAGGCAAACGCCGCTGCCACCCCCAGCAACATGCGCTGCTCCGGCTGTTCCTGCAGCTGGCGGCGTAGATGGTGAATGCCCCAGGCAACAAAGGGTGTGCTGACCAGTGTCCAGCCGATGGCGTGTTCCACCGGCAAAAATCCTTCCATGATGTGCATGGCTTCCTCCCCGCAGCAGTTGTCTCCGGGGGGACTACAACAGATCGGGGAAGGCGCAGCACCGGCCATAAGCCGACACGCTGCAATACTTCACGGAACCGTTCCCGTCACCCCGGGGAATGAGTCTGTTCTGCTTTCAGGTCGGTCTTCTGGCTTACCATCATCCTTCCCTGCGCCTTCCCGTATGCAAACGCACACAGTGGCCAATCGCAGGGTCGTCAGGTCTACAGCAGCGGGGGCTGCGCCGGAATTGCTCATCCATTGCTCGTCTGAGCGCACCGGCTTCCCATTTCAAGCCACGGCCGGCGAACACACCGGCGCAGCTACCGAAAAGCGGAGCGGATTCTATCCGATTCCTCCGGCACCGAACAACGCGGCCTGGGATATCGCCAGGGCAAGCGCATTGGTGTCACCAAGGGCAAATTTGATGTGCCCGACAACATCAATGCACACAATGACGAGGTGGCCTACTTTATGCTTCGTGCCTCGATATTCCCCTCCATTGGAGGGGTGGCAGGCGAAGCCTGACGGGGTGGTGTTTCTTCCGCCAACAAACCACCCCGCCCTTCGGGCACCCCTCCAGAGGAGGGGAATTCGTAACTGAGGAGCGCGTCGGCGGTAGTACTGGTACTGCCGCCGACGCGCCTCCAGCTCCGCCTCCAGCTTGGTGAAAGTGTCCAGCACTTTTACGATTTCGCGCTGGATTTCGAGGGGTGGGATGGGAAAGCGGAATTTCTTCACTGCGTTGTCAGGAATGGCGGGATAGCTTGCGCCGCGCTCGTTGTGAACCGCCCCCGATTTTTCTGGACACGAATTTGGGGTTAAATCGTGTTTGAAAAAGGAGTCATTGAATGCTGAATGAATCGAAGGTGGAAGGGGTTGCGCCGGGTTTGCTGGAAGGAGCGCGTAGCGCGACTGGATGCGAGCCCGGCGCGGTCACCGAGGTGAAGCGGTGGTCGGCGGGACGGAAGAAGGCCATTGTGCTGCGTCTGTTGCGCGGCGAACC
>JAGOSV010000056.1 GCA_018062105.1 Sterolibacterium sp.
TCGAGTCCTCTCCTGGGCACCAGAAAAACAAAACGCACTGCAAGCCAGTGCGTTTTTTTTCGTCCCCACGCACGGCAAGCCAGTGCGTTCTTTCTTTCGTTCCCCGCTCAATCCGCCAGCCGTTTCCAGAAGCCGGCACCCCAGCCGCACAATTGACGTGCCGTGTCATACAGGGCCTCTCCTGCGAATATCTTGGACAGCGCGGGCGGCTTGCTGCCCGGTGCTGCGCGGGACATTTCGTGCGATTCACAATTCAGTGTCACTTCCTCAACTACCCGCTGATCTGCCGGGCTGGTTGAGGCATACAGCTTGAAACGGATGGTTTCCTCTTCACGCACGATTTTCCCGGCGTCGAAGTAAAGCTGGGTATTGCTGGCGCGTGTGCGCACATCCTGCCCTTCCTCGGTAGCCGCAAAGGTAGCCTGGGGCAGCAGCAAGGCGTAACAAGCCAGCAACATAAATTTTTGCTTGGTCATGGGTCAGTACTCCAGAGGGCAGGTGAATCAAGATAGATGGGTGGATAGAACGAACCACCACCCGGCAACCCGGGTGACATTCAATGATGGGTATGGCCATGCCCTTCATGCACATGGCGATGCTCGATCTCTTCTGCCGTTGCTCCGCGCACGGACACCACGGTGCAGGCAAAGAGCAGGGACTTGCCGGCCAGCGGATGATTGCCATCGACCACCACCGTGTCACCTTCGATATCGGTGATCGTCACCATCGTTCCATCCTCACGCTCCAGGTGCATCCCTACCTTGATTTCCGGCGGGAACAGCTCGCGCGATTCCGTTTCGATCAGCTCGGCATCGTACTCACCGAAGGCAATTTCCGGTGCCAGCTTGACCTGCAGTTTGTCACCGGCTTCCTTGCCTTCCAGACCTTCCTCGATATCCTGGAACACATCGCCGTAACCGCCATGCAGATAAACGAGTTTCTCCGCACCGTCATCGACCAGATTGCCATCGCTGTCATGAATCTGGTAATCGAGGGTTACGACGGTGTCTTTTGCGATTTGCATGGTTTCTCCAATTGTTTGACGAACTGTAATACTTCAGCGGCATGGCCGCGTGGTTTGACATCATAGAAGGCATGCCGGAGGATGCCCTGGCTGTCGATGATGAAGGTCGAGCTGGTCGCGCACAAGCGCGAAATCCCTTCCCGCTCCTTTACCTGACTGACGCCATAAAGCTGGCTCACCTCACCTTCATCATCGGCCAGCAGGCAGACGGAAAGGCCGTGCTTGTCACGAAAATCGGCATGGCTGAGACAGTCATCACAACTGATGCCGATGATGACGCAATCCAGACGCAGGAAATCTTCCTCATGATCGCTGAAGTCGATCGCTTCCCGGGTGCAAAACGGCGCATCATCACGCGGGTAAAAGAACACCACCGCATGTTTTTTGCCGCGCAGGGACGACAAGGAAAACTCCTCCATGTCAGCATCGGACAGCGTGAATACGGGAGCAGGTTGGCCAGTTTTCAGCAATCTCATTCTCCACGATCGGCAAGCGATGCGCCGATTGTACCCGACGCGCCCGCCCTCGCAAGAACTGTCAGACCCGCAGGATGATTCAGGCCGTTACCGCAGCTGCAACCGTAGCCACCGCGTCCTCCTCACGTCGATGAACACTGGCCAGATATTCATGCGAACGCATTTCCACCAGACGGCTGACGGTACGGTGAAACTCGCCGGCCTGGGTACCGGCCACATACAGTTCCTCGGCCGGACAGGCTGCGCTGACGATCAGCTTGACACGATGATCGTAGAGCACATCGATCAGCCAGGTGAAGCGCCGCGCTTCACTCGCCTGCTCGGCGGTCATGCGCGGTACGTCGGCAAGGAACAGGGTATGAAACCGCTGAGCCAGATCGAGGTAGTCGTTCTGCGAACGGAAACCGCCGCACAGGGTGGCGAAATCAAACCAGATCACGCCAGGTGCACGACGCACCGGCTGCACCTCGCGCCCCAGCAGCTCGATGCTGCGGCTGTGCCCTTCCCCGCCCGCCAGTTGGCTGAAGGTTTGCAGCATCTTCGTATCCGCCGCCGCACCCGAGGGCACCAGAAAGGTTTCTGCCTGCGTCAGAGTGCGTAGCCGGTAGTCGATGCCGGCATCGACCTCGATGACATCCAGCCGCTCCTGCAACAGGGCGATGGTCGGCAGGAACAGCTGCCGTTGCAGGCCATTGGGATAAAGCTTGTCAGGAGCGTAGTTGGAGGTGATGCAGAAAATCACGCCGGCATCGAACAGCGCCTGCATCAGGCGGCCGAGGATCATGGCGTCGGCGATATCCGAAACATGGAACTCATCGAAGCACAGCAAACGGGTTTCCCGCGCCACCTGTGCTGCCACCTGTGCCAGTGGATCCGCCTCATCCTTGCAGCTTCGCAGCCGCTCGTGGATCTCGCGCATGAAGGCATGAAAATGTACCCGCCGCTTGCGCTGATAAGGCACTGCGGCATAGAAGCAATCCATCAGGAAGCTCTTGCCTCGCCCGACTCCGCCCCAGAACCACACGCCGCGCGGCAACTGCGGATGCACCAGCAGCTTGCGCAGGACATTGCGCCGGGCCGCCTTGAAGGCGATCAGTCCGTCGTAAAAGGCCTGCAGGCGGACAGCGGCTGCCTGCTGTGCCGGATCGGCCACCGAGCCCCGTTCCGCGAGTGCGGCATTGAAGGCATCGATCATGCCGTTCTTCGGCACATTCAGGATACGGTATGGCAAGAAACGCCCTCCTTCATCAGCCCTGCCCGTGTCTCAGAAATGCAGCGGCCGCTTGTCTACCGCCAGAGCCGCTTCGTGCATCACTTCCGAGAGGGTCGGATGGGCGTGACAGATACGGGCGATGTCTTCCGACGCCGCACCAAACTCCATGGCTGCCACAGCCTCGGCAATCAGCTCGGAGGCGTTGTTGCCGATGATATGCACACCGAGGATACGATCGGTCTGGGCATCGGCCAGCATCTTGACGAAACCGGTGGTGTCGCCCTGCCCCAGCGCACGGCCATTGGCGGCAAAGGGAATCTGGCCGCTGCGATAGGCGATGCCCTCACGCTTCAGCTGTTCCTCGGTCTTGCCTACCCAGGCGATTTCCGGATGGGTATAGATGACCCAGGGGATGGTGTTGTAGTCGATATGCCCGGACTGGCCGGCAATCAATTCGGCCACCATGACCCCTTCATCCATGCCCTTGTGCGCCAGCATCGGGCCGGGGACGACATCGCCCACTGCCCAGACGTTCTCCAGATTGGTGTGGCAGTGGCCATCCACCTGGATGCGGCCACGTTCATCGAGTGCCAGGCCGATGTGTTCGCAGCCCAGCCCCTCCGTATTCGGTTGCCGGCCGACCGACACGATCAGCTTGTCGCACTCCAGTATCTGCGCACCCTCTTCGTTTTCATATTCGACCGTCACACCTTTTTTGCCGGTGCTGACCTTGCCGATCTTGACGCCCAGATGGATGTTGAGCCCCTGCTTGCGGGTAAAGACCTTCCAGGCTTCCTTGGCCACGGCCTGGTCAGCGGCAGCCAGGAAATCCGGCATGGCTTCGAGGATGTTTACCTCGGCGCCCAGACGCTTCCAGACACTGCCCAGCTCCAGACCGATGACGCCCGCGCCGATCACCCCCAGACGCTTGGGAACGGCATCAAAAGACAGGGCACCGGCGTTGTCACACACCAGCTTGTTGTCGACCGCGATGCCCTCCAGATGACGCGGACGCGAGCCGGTCACAACGATGACATGACGCGCCAGCACCGTTTCCGTACCTTCCTTGCCCGCCACGGCAATCTGCCACAGATCCTGCTCACGACCGGCAAAACTGCCACGCCCGGACAGTAGTGTCACCTTGTTCTTCTTGAACAGGCCACGGATGCCGGTGGTCAGCTGAGTGACGATGTTTTCCTTGCGCCGAACCATCGTCGTCACATCCATCCGGACGTTCTCGACCGTGATCCCGTGCATGACGAAAGAATGATTCGCCTGATCGAACAGTTCGGAAGATTGCAGCAATGCCTTGGAGGGAACACAGCCAACATTCAGGCAGGTCCCCCCCAGCCGAACCTCGCCCTTCGGGTCTGCATAGCTTTCCGACTCGATACAGGCCACGCTGAAACCCAGTTGTGCCGCACGAATCGCCGCGACATATCCGCCCGGGCCGGCACCGATGACGACTACATCAAATTGTCTGGACATGGTGCCTCCTTCAAAGATCGAGCAACAGACGTGCCGGGTCTTCCAGCGCATCCTTCATGGCCACCAGGCCCAGCACAGCTTCGCGGCCATCGATGATGCGATGGTCGTAGGACATGGCAAGGTAGTTGATTGGCCGGATGACGATCTGGCCATTTTCCACCACCGGCCGGTCCTTGGTGGCGTGGATGCCGAGAATGGCCGATTGCGGCGGATTGATGATGGGCGTCGACAGCATCGAACCAAAGACACCACCATTGGAAATCGAGAAAGTACCGCCGGTGAGTTCCTCGATGGTCAGCTTGCCGTCCTTTGCTTTGTTGCCATACTCGGCGATTTTCTTCTCGATTTCTGCCAAGGACAGCTGATCGGCATCGCGCAGGATGGGCACCACCAGACCGCGTGGCGAACCCACGGCAATACCGATATCGAAATAGCCGTGATAAACGATGTCATTGCCATCGACCGAGGCATTCAACACCGGATAACGCTTGAGCGCTGCCACGGCCGCCTTGACGAAGAAGGACATGAAGCCCAGTTTGACACCATGTTCCTTTTCGAATTTGTCCTTGTAACGGTTACGCAGTTCCATGACCGGAGCCATGTTCACTTCGTTGAAGGTGGTCAGAATCGCCGCCGTTGACTGCGACTGTACCAGCCGCTCGGCGATGCGTGCCCGCAGGCGCGACATCGGCACGCGCTGCTCGGGGCGTTCGCCCACCACGGCATCGAGATTCACCGCCACGGGCTGCGCCAGGGGTGCCCGGGCAGCTACCACCGGGGCAGCGCCCGCTACCGCCGTCGCTGGAACAATGGCCGATGCCGACACGCCCAGGACATCCGCCTTGGTGATGCGTCCGCCACGTCCTGTTCCTGCAAGCTCACCAGCCTCGATGCCCTTGTCGGCCATCAGCTTGCGCGCTGCCGGCATGACGGCCGGTGCCGCCGCCGTCGCCGGAATAGCAGCCGAAGCAGCGCCTGAAGTAGCGGTCGGTGCCGCTCCGGCTGTTGCCGTAGCTTCGGTATCGATCAGGGCAACGACTTCGCCGCTGACCACGGTGGCCCCATCACCCTTCAGAATCTTGCTGATGACGCCACCATGGGAGGCGGGCAACTCGAGCACAACCTTGTCGGTTTCGATATCGACCAGGTTTTCATCACGGCTGACTGCCTCACCTGCTTTCTTGTGCCAGCCGACCAGTGTGGCTTCGGCAACGGACTCGGACAACTGTGGAATTTTGACTTCGATGATCATGACATATCCTTGGAATTACTCGGCTTGACCTTTGAGCCGGGCACTGCTGCCCAGAGCGGTTTCAATGACATTGCGTTGCTGTACGGCATGTTTAGAGGCATACCCCACCGCCGGCGAAGCGGCTGCCGGACGCGCCACGACATGCAGCGTCTGCCCGTCACGCAAGCCGGCCGTGAAATGATGACGGGAGGAATACCAGGCGCCCTGATTCATGGGTTCTTCCTGGCACCAGACGATTTCCCGCGCATTGGGATATTTTTTCAGCTCGGCAGCATAGTTCTTGGCCGGGAAGGGATACAGCTGTTCGACCCGCAGCAACGCGACATCGGTCTGGCCAGCTTCGCGACGTGCCGCGGCCAGCTCGTAATAAATCTTGCCGGCACACAGCACGATGCGCTTGACCTTCTTTGGTTCGAGCTCGGTGATTTCACCGATCAAGGTCTTGAAGCTACCCTTGGCCAGCTCATCCAGGCTGGAAACCGCTTCCTTGTGACGCAGCAAGGATTTGGGCGTCATGACGATCAGCGGTTTGCGCAGCTTGCGCAGCATCTGACGACGCAACAGGTGGAAAATCTGCGCTGGCGTGGACGGTACACAGACCTGCACGTTGTGCTCGGCACACAGCTGCATGTAACGCTCCAGACGCGCCGAGGAATGTTCCGGCCCCTGCCCTTCGTAACCGTGCGGCAAGAGCATGACCAAACCACACAGCCGCCCCCATTTGGCTTCGCCGGACGTGATGAACTGGTCGATCACCACCTGGGCGCCGTTGGCGAAGTCGCCAAACTGCCCTTCCCAGACCACCAGCTGATTAGGCTCCGTCGTGGCATAGCCATATTCAAAAGCCAGCACGGCCTCTTCGGAGAGCACCGAATCGATGACCGTAAATGGTGCCTGCTTGGCATCGACATGCTGCAAGGGCGTGTAGTTGCCAGCATCCCAGCGTTCGCGATTCTGGTCGTGCAACACGGCGTGGCGGTGGAAGAAAGTACCGCGCCCGCAGTCCTCGCCGGAAACCCGTACCCCATAGCCTTCAGTCAGCAGCGTGGCATAGGCCAGGGTTTCCCCCATGCCCCAGTCCAGTGCATGCTTGCCCGTGCCCATCGCACGGCGATCGTCGATGATTTTCTGCACCCGCGGATGCAGGGTGAAATGTTCAGGAATCGCCGTCAGGCGTTCCGTCAGGCGTTTGAGCTCGGACGATGGCACCTTGGTATCACAGACATCGGTGTACTCCTGGCCGAGGAACGGTGCCCAATCGACGGCGTATTTGCGCTGATAGTTGGACAGCACCGGATCATCGACCAGCCGCCCTTCGTCGAGCGCGGCACGGAAATCCTTAATCATCTGGTCGGCCTCGCCCTCGGCGATCGTCCCCTGGCTTTGCAGACGTTCAGCATAGACCTTGCGGGTGCCTGGGTGCGCTGCCACCTTCTTGTACATCAAGGGCTGGGTCACCATCGGCTCATCCTGCTCGTTATGACCAAGCTTGCGGAAGCACACCAGATCGATAACCACATCTTTCTTGAACTCGCGCCGGAAATCCAGCGCCATCTGGGTAACCAGTGCCACGGCTTCGGGATCGTCGCCATTGACGTGGAAAATCGGTGCTTCGATCATCTTGAAGATGTCGGTGCAATACAGCGATGAACGATAGTCACGCGGATCGGAAGTCGTGAAGCCGATCTGGTTGTTGATCACCAGATGCACCGTCCCGCCGGTGCCATAGCCGCGCGTCTGCGAATAATTGAGCATCTCCTGATTGACACCCTGACCAGCCACAGCGGCATCACCATGCAGCAGGATACCCATGACTTTGGCACCACTGTGATCGTTGCGCCAGCACTGGCGGGCATAGACCGAACCCGTCACCACCGGATTGACGATTTCGAGATGGGAGGGATTGAAGGCCAGCGACAGATGCACCGGCCCGCCGGGTGTGGCGACATCCGAGGAAAAACCGTTGTGGTATTTGACATCACCGGCGGAAAGCTCGTCGGCATGTTTGCCCTCGAACTCGGAGAACAGCATTTGCGGCGACTTGCCGAGAATATTCACCAGTACATTCAACCGGCCGCGATGCGCCATGCCAATGACGATTTCCTCGACTCCCTGGCTACCCGCCTGGCGTACCAGCTCATCCATGGCGACGATCGCCGACTCGCCCCCTTCCAGCGAAAAGCGTTTCTGGCCAACGTATTTCGTGTGTAGATAACGCTCCAACGTTTCCGCCGCCGTGAGGCGTTCCAGGAGGCGTTTTTTCTGCTCTGTGGTGAAGTTCGGCGTGGCACGCCCCACTTCGAGTCGCGACTGGATCCAGCGTTTCTGCGAGATGTCGCTCATGTACATGTACTCGGCACCGATCGAGCCGCAGTAGGTCTGGCGCAAGCCTTCGAGAACCTCGCGCAGCGTGGCCTGCTCCGCACCAAAGGAAAAAGACCCCGTGTTGAAGGTCGCTCCCAGATCCGCTTCGGTAAACCCATAAAACGCTGGATCGAGCTCTGCAATGACAGGGCGCTCGGCACGCTTCAGGGGGTCGAGCTGCGCCCAGCGGTTGCCGAGAAAGCGATAGGCGTTGATGAGCTGCAATACCTTGACCTGGCGCGGATCACCACCGGCTGCCGCTGGCTGGGCACGCAGTGTCCCCAGCTTGGCGCGCTGGGCGAAGGAGGCCACGATAGGCGCATGCGGCACATCGACCGTCGGCCCGGGCAGGTTCTGCAGCTTGTCGAAATAGCTGCGCCAGTTCTCTGCAACATCTGCGGGATTCTGCAGATAGGTCTCGTAGAGGTCTTCGATGAAGGGCGCATTGGCCCCGAAAAGGTAAGAATTACCGAGCATTTGCCGCATCATGACTCCTGACTCCCGACTCCCGAATCTGCCCGCCAAAACTGCGACGTAGGATTCGTTTCCATGCAATATTCGTTTCTGCAAAAGTGCCAGAACCCGGTTCGACGATGCCTTGCTGCCTGCACCATCGACCGGGTTCTGTCCTTGACGATGCCCCGGCTCAGCGCTTTTCGAGCGGCGGCACGTCGCGGCGGGGTGAGCCGGTGTAGAGCTGACGTGGGCGACCGATCTTCTGTTCAGGATCGGCAATCATCTCGTTCCACTGCGAAATCCAGCCGACGGTACGCGCCATGGCGAAAATGCCGGTAAATAGCGGCGTCGGAATGCCCAGCGCACGTTGGACGATGCCGGAGTAGAAATCGACGTTGGGATAGAGCTTTTTCTCGATGAAATAATCGTCGCTCAGGGCAATCTTTTCCAGCTCGATAGCCAGCTTGAAGAGCGGATCATCATGCAGACCCAGTTCGTTCAGCACTTCATGGCAGGTTTCGCGCATCAGCTTGGCACGCGGATCGAAATTCTTGTAGACCCGGTGACCAAAGCCCATCAGCTTGAAACTGTCGTTCTTGTCCTTGGCCCGCTTGATGTATTCACCGACATGCGCCACGTTGCCAATCTGCTCCAGCATCTGCAGGCAGGCTTCATTGGCACCACCGTGTGCCGGCCCCCACAGACAGGCGATACCGGCAGAAATACAGGCGAACGGATTAGCGCCAGACGAGCCGGCCAGACGCACCGTCGAGGTCGAGGCATTTTGCTCATGGTCGGCATGCAGGATCAGGATGCGGTCGAGCGCCTTGGTCAACACCGGATTCGGCTTGTAGGTCTCGCACGGCGTGGCAAACATCATGTGCATGAAGTTACTGGCGTAATCGAGATCGTTGCGCGGGTGCATGAAGGGCTGGCCGATGCCGTATTTGTAAGCCATGGCAACGATGGTTGGCAACTTGGCAATCAGGCGGTTGGCCGAGATGTCGCGATGCTGCTGGTCGCTGATGTCCATGGCATCGTGGTAGAAGGCCGACAACGCACCAACCACCCCCACCATGACGGCCATCGGATGGGCATCACGACGGAAGCCCTGATAAAAGCGGATCAGCTGCTCATGCACCATGGTGTGATTGCTGATGGTATGGGCAAACTCGGCCTTTTCCTTGGCATCTGGCAGCTCACCCTTGAGCAGGAGCTGGCAGACTTCGAGGAAATCGCAATGTTCGGCCAACTGTTCGATTGGGTAGCCACGATACAGCAGCTCGCCCTTGTCGCCGTCGATGTAAGTGATGGAGGACTTGCAGGCTGCCGTAGACAGAAAGCCCGGGTCAAAGGTGAATGCCCCCGTCCTGCTGTACAGTGCGCGAATGTCGACGACATCCGGGCCGATGCTGCCGGCTTGCACCGGGAAGTCGTAGCTCTTGCCGTCGATCGTGAGTGTCGCCGTGCGTTCAGTCGTCATGATGGCTCCCCAAAAAATACCTTCGAAAGAAAAATGAACCTGACCCGTGGGTCAGCGGATTGCGATGTGTTGCGGCATGTTGCGATATACGGTGTTGTCTCGAATACAAAAATACAGCGATCAGCGTCCAGTCTGTACAGTCTGCATCAAGGTGTCGACCATCCCTGACCAGCGGGCATCGCCGAGTTCCTGACGACCGCACAGCATGTCCCACAGGTCATGATCCTCGAGCAGCAACATCTCGCTGAGGATCTGCTTCTGCTCTGGCGCAGGCTCTGTCTCGCCCAGACGCTGCCAGTAACGGTCGAGCACGATGTCCAGTTCCAGAAGCGCACGCCGCGAATGCCACTTGAGGCGGCCTATGGATGCGGATGACGGTGTGGCGGCGGCACTCATGGTGGGTTCCTCTTGCCTTAGACTGCCCGGCGCATCATGCGATCCTTGATCTTGCCGATAGCCTCGGTCGGGTTGAGTCCCTTCGGGCAGATGTCGGCACAGTTCATGATCGTATGGCAGCGGAACAGGCGGTAGGGATCGTTCAGGTTGTCGAGACGTTCATTGGTCGCCTGGTCGCGCGTATCCGCAATGAAGCGATAGGCCGCCAGCAGGCCGGCCGGGCCGACGAATTTGTCCGGATTCCACCAGAACGACGGGCAAGCCGTCGAACAGCAGGCGCACAGGATGCACTCGTACAGACCGTTCAACTCATCACGTTCCTCCGGTGACTGCAGCCGTTCACGCTCGGGTGGCGGATCGTTGTTGATGAGATAGGGCTTGATCGAATGGTATTGCTTGAAGAACTGCGTCATGTCGACGATCAGGTCGCGCACCACCGGCAAGCCCGGCAAGGGGCGCAGGACGATAGGCTGGGTGAGCGAATCGATGTCCGTCAAACAAGCCAGACCATTACGGCCATTGATGTTCATGGCATCTGAACCACACACCCCCTCGCGGCAAGAGCGACGGAAGGAGAGCGAGTCATCGTAGTACTTCATCTTGACGATGGCATCGAGCAGCTTGCGGTCGGTGGCATCGAGCTCCACCGTCAAGTCCTGCATGTACGGTTTGGTGTCCTTGTCCGGGTTGTAGCGGTAAATCTTGAATTTGACAGTACGTTTCTGGTTTTCAGTAGTCATGGTTACTTCCTTGTCCTCTGGCCGGGTTCCAGGCACCGGGCCATCACATCAATACGCCCGCTTCTTCAGCTCGATGGTATCGACCGTCAGCGGCTTCATCTGCACCGGCTTGTACTCGAGACGGTTGCCATCCTGATACCAGAGCGTGTGCTTGAGCCAGTTCTTGTCATCACGACCGTTCGGCGTTTCCGCCGTGTCCAGCGCGTCATCACGGACATGGGCACCACGCGATTCCTTGCGGGCTTCAGCAGAAACCATGGTGGCCTTGGCGACTTCGATCAGGTTGTCGAGCTCCAGTGCTTCCAGACGGGCGGTGTTGAAGACTTGCGATTTGTCCTTGATCTCGGTCTGCTGTACCTGCTTTTCGATATCGAGAATCTTCTCGACGCCCTGCTTCAGCATGTCGTTGAAGCGGAACACGCCACAATGATTTTGCATGGTGCGCTGCATGGCCAGGCGGGTCTCATGCACATTGGCTCCGTTCTTCTGGTTATTCAGGCGATCCACGCGCGCCAGGCTCTTTTCGATGGCTTCCATCGGCAAGGGCTTGTGCGCCTTCGTACCCCGCTTCAGGTCTTCCACTGCTGTCTCGCCGGCCGACTTGCCAAAGACCAGCAGATCGAGCAAGGAATTCGTGCCAAGCCGGTTCGCGCCATGGACGGAAGCACAGGCACACTCGCCCGCCGCATAAAAGCCCTGCACCACACCGCTGGGATTGTCGCCTTGCGGCACCACCACCTGACCAAAGTAATTGGTCGGGATACCGCCCATCTGGTAATGGCAGGTCGGCACCACCGGCAGCGGTTCCTTGATGCAATCCACACCAGCGAACTGCAGGCCGATTTCGTGAATCCCCGGCAGCCGCTTCATGATGACCGCCGGATCGAGGTGGGTGATGTCGAGCAACACGAAATCCTTGTGCGGGCCACAGCCACGGCCCTCGTTGATTTCCGTCACCATGGCACGCGACACCACATCGCGCGACGCCAGATCCTTGGCATTCGGGGCGTAACGTTCCATGAACCGCTCACCCGAGCTATTACGCAGAATGCCGCCTTCGCCGCGCACCCCTTCGGTAATCAGCACCCCCGCCCCGGCCACGCCGGTCGGGTGGAATTGCCAGAATTCCATGTCCTCCAGCGGGATGCCGGCACGCGCCGCCATACCGACACCGTCGCCGGTGTTGATGAAGGCATTGGTCGAAGAATAATAGATGCGCCCGGAGCCGCCGGTGGCAAAAATCGTGGCCTTGGCATGGAACATGACGATCTCGCCGGTTTCCATGTCCATCGCCGTCACACCCACCACGTCGCCTTCGGCATCGCGGATCAGGTCGAGCGCCATCCACTCGACGAAGAACTGGGTATTGACCTTGACGTTGCGCTGATACATCGCATGCAGCATGGCGTGGCCGGTACGGTCCGCCGCCGCGCAGGAACGACGCACCGGCTTTTCGCCGAAGTTCGACATGTGGCCACCGAACGGGCGCTGGTAGATGCTGCCATTGTCGAGACGGTCAAACGGCATGCCGTAGTGTTCGAGCTCGACCACCACCTCGTTGGCCTTACGGCACATGAACTCGATAGCATCCTGATCACCGAGCCAGTCGGAACCCTTGACGGTATCGTACATGTGCCAGTGCCAATGATCTTCCTCGGAATTACCGAGCGAAGCGGCCACACCGCCCTGTGCCGCCACGGTGTGCGAGCGGGTCGGAAAAACTTTGGTGAGCACGGCCGTCTTCAGGCCAGCTTCAGACAGCTGGATAGCGGCACGCAGACCGGCACCACCGGCCCCGACGATCACCGCATCAAATTTACGAACAGGAATATTCACTTTGTTACAGCCTCCACAGAATCTGCGTCGCCCAGCCAGCGCAGGCAATCAGGAACAAGGCGGTCGCTGAATGCAGCACCAGCCGTTTGCCGTCACAAGTGACGTAATCCATCCAGATGTCGCGCACGCCAACCCAGGCGTGATACGCCAGGCTGACGATGAACAGCAGGCTGATGAGCCGCATGAAATTGCCGGACATCAATGCCCGCCAGGATTCCTGCGTCAGTGTCGGCCCGCACAGCAGTGTCAGCCCCATGATGACGGTGTACAACGCCATCACGACCGCCGTGACCCGTTGCAGCAGCCAGTCCCCGAAGCCGTAACCGGCACCTACCACGATGCGCGTCACCATAACGTCACCCCCAGAATCACAGCCAGCGTGATGCTGGCAAACAGAACCACCTTGGCACTCTTGCGCGCCGCATGGATTTCCACACCCTTGTGCATGTCGATCAGCAGGATGCGGATCCCCATGAAGAAGTGATGCAGGAAGCCGTAGAGCAACACCAGCAGGAACAGCTTGACCAGCGGGTGATGCGTGATGGCGCGGAAGACTTCAAAGTCCTGCGGGGTTCCCAGCGACAGCTGCAACAGATAGATCAGGCAGGGCAGGATCAGGAACATGCCCGCGCCGCTGATGCGGTGCATGATGGACAGTTTGCCGGGCAGGGGCAGATGGATGACCAGCGGATCCAGAAACTTTGGACGCTGCTTTTTGATTTCAGGCATAGGCGACACACTCCATGATTCAAAGCGACAAAGCGACAAACCAGACGACTCAGTCAAACAAACCGGCACTGCTGACATTGACGGACACCAGACAGGACAGGCAGCGCAGGAAACGGAGGATTCTAACGTAAGCAATACTCAATCGACACGCACAATCAACTCGGCATCGAAGCACGAGCGGACTAACTCAATTCATTGGCATAAAAATATTCACTGCTCACACACCAGCCCCGCCGCCACTCAACCGGCCGCTCGCCATAGGTATAGCTGATGCGCTCGATCGACAGCAGCGGGGTTTCCAGCGCCACTTCCAGCAGACGGGCATTGATGGCATCGGCCGCCACCGCCCGCAGATGATCGCGGGCATGCAGCATGTGGACGCCGAAATTGCTCTCCAGCAGGCCGTACAACGAGCCCTTGAAATCCTGCAACATATCCAGATCCAGCCCCGGCACCAGCTCGCCAGGCAGATAGATTTCCTCCACCACCACCGGCTTGCCGGAAAACTTCAGCAGCCGCCGGACGATGGTAATCGGCGCACCGAACGCCACCCCCAGGGTACGCGCCGCCTCATGGCCGGCCTTGGCACGCCAACATTCGAGCGGCAAGCTATGCACTTCCTCAGGCGCACCAGCCCCGGAAGCCAGGCGCAAGAAGCGGAAAGACTCGCGCGGCCCGGCATCGTGGTGCGAAGCCACGAACGTGCCCTTACCCTGACGACGGATCAGCAGGTTTTCCGCCACCATCTCGTCGATAGCCTTGCGCACCGTCCCCAGGCTGACCCCAAAACGCCCCGCCAGCTCGCTCTCGCTGGGAATGACCGCACCCGGACGCCACTCGCCCGCCTCAAGTCCCTGCAACATCAGGGTCTTGATCTGGCGATACAGCGGACTGAACGTGGGGGTGGTCGACGGCGATGGCATCGACGGAGCATCCTGCAACATGGCCGCCATTTCAGCACAATTTTTTCAACACGTCCATAGCATGTCTTATGTCTTATATAAGACATAAGACAGATATTGACAGACAACCAGCCGCCCAATAAGATGCACATCCGTTCCACCTCTGGCCACAGACACCCTTTTGACGGTCTGCCGGCCAGCGCATCAAGGCATATCAAGGTATAGTCGACCGTTTCACGGTTTTTTCGGGGACGATCATCCCCACTCTCCCTCCCTCATCCTTCAAGGAGCTCTCAAATGGCAAAAGCCCCCGTTCGCGTTACCGTCACCGGCGCCGCCGGCCAGATCGGCTACAGCCTGCTGTTTCGTATCGCCAGTGGCGAAATGCTCGGCAAGGATCAGCCGGTCATCCTGCAACTGCTGGAAATCACTCCCTCCCTGCCGGCCCTGAAGGGTGTGGTCATGGAACTTGAAGACTGCGCCTTCCCGCTGCTGGCCGGCGTGGTACAGACCGACGACCCGAACGTCGCCTTCAAGGACACCCAGTACGCCCTGCTGGTCGGTGCCCGCCCGCGCAGCAAGGGCATGGAGCGCAAGGACCTGCTGGAAGCCAACGGCGCCATCTTCACGGTACAAGGCCGTGCCCTGAACGACGTTGCTGCCCGCGACGTCAAGGTGCTGGTAGTCGGCAACCCGGCCAACACCAACGCGCTGATCGCCATGAACTCCGCCCCCAGCCTGCCGCGTGAAAACTTCACCGCCATGCTGCGTCTCGACCACAACCGTGCCCTGTCACAACTGGCCACGCGCACCGGCAAAGCCGTCACCGACATCGAAAAGATGATCGTCTGGGGCAATCACTCGCCCACCATGTATCCGGACATCCGTTTCTGCAATGTCGCCGGCCAGAATGCCGTCGCAGCCGTCAACGACCAGGCCTGGTACCGTGACACCTACATCCCCACCGTCGGCAAGCGTGGTGCTGCCATCATCGAAGCACGCGGCCTGTCTTCCGCCGCCTCCGCTGCCAATGCCGCCATCGACCACATGCGCGACTGGGCGCTGGGCACCAACGGCAAATGGGTCACCATGGGCGTATGCTCGGATGGTTCCTACGGCATTCCTGAAGGCATCATCTACGGCATGCCGGTGACCACCGCCAACGGCAAGTGGGAACTCGTCAAAGGCCTCGAAATCGATGCCTTCTCGCGTGAAAAGATGGATGCCACGCTGCAGGAACTCACCGAAGAACGTGACGGCGTCAAGCATCTGCTGGGCAAATAAGCCCTTTTTCCAGCAGACATCGACAAACGGGAGGTGCTGATGCCTCCCGTTTGTTTGCCACCCTCCAGCCGCTTCCGGCCCTGAAGAATCAAGAATCGAATCAAGAATCGCCATGAGCACTCGCCTTCATCCCGCCGACGTGCTGTATCAGGGCATCGACAATGCCCGCCCCTTCCCGCGCATCAATGGCTGCGAACATTACGCCGGCAGTGAAAAACTGATCGACAAGGCTCTGGCCCTGCAAGCCGAGCTGGGGCCCGTATTCGACATCACCTGCGACTGCGAAGACGGCGCACCAGCCGGTCGTGAACGCGAACATGCCGAGATGGTGGCCGCACGCATCATGGGCGAAGCCAACCGCTTCGACCGTATCGGCGCACGCATCCACGACATCACTCACCCACACTGGCGCGATGACCTCGACATCATCATCGGCCAGGCCTGTGAGCGGATCGCCTACATCGTCCTGCCCAAGGCGCGCGGCATCGACGATGTTCTGGCGCAACATGCCATTGTCACCGCCGTCCAGCGCAAACGCGGCCACGACCGCCCCATCCCGCTGCACGTCCTCATCGAAACACCCGGCGCACTGCGCCAAGCCTGGCAGATTGCCGCACTACCGGCCGTCGAATCGCTCGATTTCGGCCTGATGGACTTCGTCTCCGCCCACCACGGTGCCATCCCTGCCACCGCCATGCGCAGTCCCGGCCAGTTCCAGCATCCGCTGGTAGTGCGCGCCAAATGTGAAATCGCTGCCGCTGCGCTGGGGAGCGGCATCATTCCGGCGCACAACGTCAGTGTCGACATCCGCGACCCGGCCGTCGTCCGCGAAGATGCTCGCCGAGCGCGTGAAGAATTCGGCTATCTGCGCATGTGGAGCATCCATCCCAACCAGATTCAACCCATTGTCGATGCCATGCGCCCCGACTTTGCCGAAGTCACCGAAGCCGCCGCCATCCTTGCCGCCGCCCAGGATGCCGCCTGGGGGCCGATCCAGCACGCCGGCAAACTGCACGACCGCGCCTCCTACCGCTACTACTGGGAACTGCTCAACCGTGCCCAGGTCATGGGCATGACGCTCGACAACACCACCCGGCAGCGTTTTTTTGCCTCATAACCGCCTCCAGCCCCTCCTTAGAACTTCACTCCAGAAAAGGAAGACATCATGCTCGCCGCCTACCGCCAACACGTCGCCGAACGCGCCGCCCTCGGCATTCCGCCGCTGCCCCTCTCAGCCCAGCAAACCGCCGACCTCATCGAACTGCTGAAGAATCCCCCCAAGGGCGAAGAGACCACCCTCGTCGATCTGCTCACCCACCGCGTCCCGGCCGGGGTCGATGATGCCGCCAAGGTCAAAGCCTCCTATCTGGCTGCCGTCGCCCTGGGCAGCGAAAAATGCCCCCTCCTCAGCCGTGAAAAGGCCACCGAACTGCTCGGCACCATGCTCGGTGGCTACAACGTCAAGCCACTGATCGACCTGCTCGACGACGCCGCCGTCGGCGCTGCCGCCGCCCAAGGGCTCAAGGGCACGCTGCTGATGTTCGACTACTTTCACGACGTCGCCGAAAAAGCCAAGGCAGGGAACGCCCATGCCAAATCCGTCATGCAGTCCTGGGCCGATGCCGAATGGTTCACCTCGCGTCCCGAAGTGCCCAAGAGCCTCACGCTGACCGTCTTCAAGGTCACGGGAGAGACCAACACCGACGACCTCTCCCCCGCGCCCGACGCATGGAGCCGCCCGGACATTCCCCTGCACGCTCTGGCCATGCTGAAAAACCCGCGCCCCGGCATCGAAGCCGACGAACCCGGCAAGATCGGCCCCATCAAGCAGCTAGCCACGCTCGCCACCAAGGGCAACCTGATCGCCTACGTTGGCGATGTCGTCGGCACCGGCTCCTCGCGCAAATCCGCCACCAACTCGGTGCTGTGGTTCACCGGTGAAGACATCCCGCATGTACCCAACAAACGGTTTGGTGGTGTCTGCCTGGGCACAAAAATCGCCCCCATCTTCTACAACACCATGGAAGATGCCGGTGCCCTGCCCATCGAGCTCGACGTCTCGAAAATGGATATGGGCGATGTCATCGAACTGCGCCCCTATGAAGGCAAAGCCCTCAAGAACGGCAGCGTCATCGCCGAATTCAGCGTCAAATCCGAGGTCATCTTCGACGAAGTGCGCGCCGGCGGCCGCATCCCCCTCATCATCGGCCGCGGCCTGACCACCAAAGCGCGTGAAACCCTCGGACTGCCCGTCTCCACCCTCTTCCGCATCCCGCACAACCCCGCCGACACCGGGCGCGGCTACACCCTGGCGCAAAAGATGGTCGGCCGTGCCTGCGGTCTGCCTGAAGGTAAGGGTATCCGCCCGGGCACCTATTGCGAACCACGCATGACCACCGTCGGCAGCCAGGACACCACCGGCCCGATGACCCGTGACGAGCTGAAAGACCTTGCTTGCCTCGGCTTCTCCGCCGACATG
>JAGOSV010000008.1 GCA_018062105.1 Sterolibacterium sp.
TCACCCCAAAAAGACAGAAAACTACACAAATCAAGGTGCTGTGAACAGCCCCCCTATCCAACGTCTTGATCGTAAACAACTATTTCGAGCGGTCAACGACATTGGCATTCATGCGATTGCCCTGGGGGGGTCGGTTGCAGCATGTTCTCAACAGACACGGCAGACCAGTTCCTCGATAAGCTCTCAACCTCCGGCTTGTCCTCCCTCAACAATGCCTATAACGGCACACAAGCCGCCAGCATCAATGCGAGTTTCAACGCGCTGGGGATGAATATCGCTTACCCGAATGCAGGTTATACGGGGACGGGTGCAACGCTGGATTTCAGCATTCCTGGCCTGAATGAACACAAGGTCTTTACCGGGGTGGATCGTGACGACACCAAGCGTCAGTTGTCGGATTACCTGAAGAAGTCCAATCTCATCGGCAAGATTATGAAGTGGCAGTCCGAGAACTCGCCGGTGAGCCCGCTGACGGGCGCAGGTGGTCTGCTGCCCAGCACCGTATCGTCGGACTTCAACCAGAACTTCACCGATTCCGCCACCAACATCGCGGCACCGGTGGCTGCCGTCAAACAGGATGCTTCGGCTGGAGCCAACCTGATTGGTGCAGCCATCTCCTACAGCTCCCTGAAGTCCAAGGATCGGAATACCGATGTGATTTCGATTCCGCTGTCCTACACCATCCGTAACGACATGGATCCGCGCCGTCAGCTCGTGCTGAGCCTGCCGATTACCCAGATCGACACGGCCGGAGCAAAGTCCTATCACACAGGGCTGGGCGTGGCTTATCGCATGCCGATGAACGACAACTGGACGCTGACGCCCTCGGGCCGCATTTCGGTCGTCGGTTCGAAGGATCTGGCCACGGTCGCGGGTCTGTACTCCTTCTCGCTGACCAGCACCTATATCTGGACCCTGCCGGATTTTGACGTGGCCATGGGGAACATGATCGGCTACAACCAGACCGCAAAGGTCAAAGCCGGCGATTACTCTTTCGATCCGGACATCCAATCAACCGTGCTGCGTAACGGCGTGATGCTCTCCCAGCCGGTGACGCTGGGTGGTAAGAAGATGTCGGTCGAGTACTCCCTGATCGACACCCGCTATCTGGGCGACAAGCTCTATATGGATAACACGCAAGAGCTGAGCGTCACGCTGGGAACCAACAAACGTGCTTATTCCTCGCGCAGCTTCTTCCGCGCGGGGCTGACCTATCTTCACGGCAAGGATACCGACGGCTTCACGCTGAACTTCGGTTACTGGTTCTAAGGCCGCGGCCCTGCCGGGACTTCAAATGGAGCCCCGGCAGTCCGGAAAGCAAAAAATGGCAGGGCGGCCTTTCGGGTCGCCCTGTTTGCTTGTTAGAACACGGAATTCACGCAGGGGGGATCACATCATGAATCGGAAAATCCATTTGTCTTCCTCAGGGTTTGCCGCGGTATTGCGGGCCGGTTTTCTGGCTCTGACCCTGACGGCTGCGACCTTCGCGCATGCGGACAGCAGTAGTCAGCAATTCGAGTTTGCAGCCAGCGGCCGGTTCGACGAATTGCAAAAGCTCATCGAAGCCGAGGAGACGAAACATCCCCTGAATACCCGGGACCGTCACGCCCTGTGCTACGCCTATTCCAAAACCAAGCGTTACAACAAGCTCCTGCCCTGCCTTGACAAGCTGGCGGAGAACGTAAAGAAGGGTGATTTGCGGACCCGTCTTTTCGGGCTGGATGATGCCACACCCACCATACACATCCTGCGTGCCGACGCCTACATCGAATTGGGGCAGTACGCCAAAGCCATCGAAGAGGCCCAGAAGGGGCTCAAATGGCTGCGTGATGAAGACAGCGACGATCTTGATATGGTCGTGCAAAGCCTGGCTGCTTTGTCATTGGCTTCCACCTTGAGCGGCAATCGCAATGACGGCGAACGCTACGCCAAAGAACTTGCGCGCACCAACACCTCGCTGCTGGGGCATTCCGACTACGCCAATGCCCGCGCCATGGCCTTGGGGCGCGTGTATATGGCCCTGGGGGATTACCCGCGCGCTCTGGAAGGCATCCGCAGCGACAGCACCTTCAAGCTCAAGGCTTTTCTTGACAACCTCGTTAGCGGCGCATTGTTTCGTGGGGTGAGCAACTGGGCCTGGGCCGAGCTACCGCGTGGCTTCATGATCAACAAGGCGCTTCTGGAAACCGGCCAGATCGATCAGGCTCGGGCAGGGTTTGACGAGCTTCTGAACATCCCACAGGTCAAAGAAAATGGCGAGATTTACTGGCTGATCCTCAATGACCGTGCTCGCATCGCCGAGCAGGACAACGACCGGGAGCGGGCCGTTCGTCTTTACAAAGAAGCCATCGACATCATCGAATCCCAGCGTTCGAGCATCAACACCGAGGCCAACAAGATCGGCTTCGTAGGCGACAAACAGGCGGTCTATGGCCGACTCATCGCCGTTCTGTATCAATTGAATCAGCCTGCTGAAGCCTATGAATACATCGAGCGGGCCAAGGCGCGCGCCCTGGTCGATCTCCTGGCCAACAAGGAGGATTTCGCCATTCCGCCTCTGGCCGCCAAGCAAGCTGCTCCGCTTCTGGCGAGCTATCGCGCGGCGGAAAACGATGCACTGGTGCAGATGCCGCTGGATCTGGCGGCGGGAACCAAATCTGGGCAGCGCAATCTGGTCGTGAAGAAGGGGGCGGAACTCAACAGCGTGGCACCTGAATTGGCTTCCCTGGTCTCGGTGACTTCCATTCCGCTCAAGGAAATCCTTTCGCATTTGTCGAAAAACGAAGCCATCATCGAGTATTTCTTTCACGACAAGTCGCTTTACGCCATTGTGCTTTCCGAAGCGGGTGTGCGTGCGGCACGGATCGATGGCCAGAAACTGGAGGAGCAGATTCGCAATTTCCGCGCCGAGATTGATCAGCGTGGTGAGGACGTGGGTCGCCAGTCGCATGCCCTCTACAACCAGCTCATTCGCCCTTTGGAAGCCGATATCAAGGGCCGGGATTTGTTGATTGTTCCGCATGGCGCACTGCATTACCTGCCTTTTGCCGCCTTGCATGATGGCCAGAATTTCCTGCTGGCCCACCATTCCCTGCGCTACCTGCCCAGTGCCAGCGTCCTGAAATATCTGAAACCTTCCCGCAAGGAAAAGCCGGAGTCCGTTCTCGTGTTTGGCAACCCGGACTTGGGTGACCCAAAATATGACCTGCCCAATGCCGAAGTGGAAGCGAAAACCATCGCAGACTTGTTGCCGGGCAGCGAGTTGCTGGTACGAAAGAAAGCCTCGGAAGTCGCTTTCAAGCAATTCGCCCCCAGCTTCCGCTATCTGCACATTGCTTCTCACGGCCAGTTCAATGCGGCCAATGCCCTTGATTCAAGGCTGCTCTTGAGTCCGGAAGCCGGTCAGGATGGCTCGCTGACGGTCGGCGAGTTGTATGGCATCCAGATGGATGTAGACCTGACCACGCTCAGTGCTTGTGAAACCGGTCTGGGCAAGGTGTTGAGCGGGGACGACGTAGTCGGCCTCACCCGTGGCTTCCTTTACGCGGGCAGCAGTAGCGTGGTCGCCAGTCTTTGGGAAGTGGACGATCTGGCCACATCGGAGCTGATGAAGGCTTTCTATGGCAGACTGAAAAACGGGGTACCCAAGAAACTCGCTCTGCGCGAAGCCCAGATGGAGGTTCGCAAGAGCTTCCCCCATCCTTTCTTCTGGGCCGCATTTTTCATCACCGGGCAGGGGAGGTGAGCCAGGCAGGATAGAAATCGCACCGACGAGCGGGAAGACTGTGCCAATGCATCTCCATTGGCTGCGCGACAAGCCCCCCGTTATTTCATCCTGGTCATAGCGCACAGATACACGACATTAAACCTTCATCTCCAATTTGACGTTAAGGCAGTTGGACGTATGATGTCGCTGAGCTTGAGGTTCCAACCGCACACCAGTGCACACTAGGAAGGAGGCGCGCCATGTCAATCTTCGCCCGCTATCAAGGTCGCTACGAGGCATTCCAGGAAGAGGACATGTCCCTCCAGGAATATCTGGATCTGTGTCGCAAGGATCCCGGTGCCTACGCCAGTGTCGCCGAACGCATGCTGGCCGCCATCGGTGAGCCGGAACTGGTCGACACCCGCCTCGAGCCGCGCCTGTCCCGCCTCTTCGCCAACAAGATCATCAAGATTTATCCCGCCTTCCGTGATTTTTACGGCATGGAAGAGGCCATCGAGAGCATCGTTGCCTACATCCGCCACGCCGCTCAGGGACTGGAAGAGAAGAAACAGATTCTCTATCTGCTGGGGCCGGTTGGCGGTGGCAAGTCGTCGCTGGCCGAGAAGCTGAAAGCCCTGATGGAAAAAATGCCCTTTTACGCCATCAAGGACTCGCCGGTGCATGAATCACCACTGGGTCTGTTCAATCCCGAAGAAGATGGCACGCTGCTCGAAGAGGAATATGGCATTCCGCGCCGCTACCTGAATGCCATCATGTCGCCCTGGGCCGTCAAGCGCCTACACGAATATAACGGTGACATCACCCGCTTCCGTGTCGTCAAACTGCACCCATCGGTGCTCAAGCAGGTAGCCGTCTCCAAGACCGAGCCGGGCGATGAAAACAACCAGGACATTTCCTCCCTGGTCGGCAAGATCGACATCCGCAAACTGGAGGAATATTCGCAAAACGATCCGGACGCCTACAGCTACTCGGGCGGCCTGTGCCTGTCCAACCGCGGCCTGCTGGAATTCGTCGAAATGTTCAAGGCACCGATCAAGGTGCTGCACCCTCTCCTGACCGCCACCCAGGAAGGCAACTACAAAGGCACCGAAGGCTTTGGTGCGATTCCCTTCGACGGCATGATCCTCGCCCACTCCAACGAGGCGGAATGGCAAAGTTTCCGGAACAATCGCAACAACGAAGCCTTCCTCGACCGCATCTACATCGTCAAGGTGCCCTACTGCCTGCGTGTCTCGGACGAGGTGAAAATCTACGCCAAGCTGCTGGCCGGCTCCTCACTGGCACACGCCCCCTGCGCCCCGGACACACTGCGCATGATGGCGCAGTTCGCCATCCTCTCCCGCCTCAAGGAACCGGAAAACTCCTCCATCTTCTCGAAGATGCGCGTCTATGACGGCGAAAATCTCAAGGACACCGATCCGAAAGCCAAGTCCTACCAGGAATATCGCGACTACGCCGGCGTCGACGAAGGCATGACCGGACTATCCACACGCTTTGCCTTCAAGATCATCTCGCGCGTCTTCAACTTCGACCACCGCGAAGTCGCCGCCAATCCGGTGCATCTCATGTACGTGCTGGAGCAGCAGATCGCCCAGGAGCAGTTCCCGGCCGAAGTCGAGCAACGTTATCAGGGCTACATCAAGGAATATCTGGCACCACGCTATGCCGAATTCATCGGCAAGGAAATTCAGACGGCCTATCTCGAGTCGTATTCCGAATACGGCCAGAACATCTTCGACCGTTACGTCACTTATGCCGATTTCTGGATCCAGGACCAGGAATTCCGCGACCCGAACACCGGCGAAATCCTCGACCGCAGCGCCCTCAACGACGAACTGGAGAAAATCGAAAAGCCAGCCGGCATCAGCAATCCCAAGGATTTCCGCAACGAGGTGGTGAACTTCGTGCTGCGGGCACGAGCCAAGAACGATGGCAAGAATCCGGCCTGGACGTCCTACGAGAAGCTGCGGGCGGTGATCGAAAAAAAGATGTTCTCCAACACCGAAGAGCTGCTGCCGGTCATCTCCTTCAACAGCAAGGCCACCACCGACGACATGAAGAAACACCAGGACTTCGTCAACCGGATGACCGCCAAGGGCTACACCGAGAAACAGGTGCGCCTGCTCGCCGAATGGTATCTGCGCGTTCGCAAATCATCCTGAGCCCGCGGATCACGATGATCTGTCAGGAGCAGGCCGACACCACAGGTGCCCGTCACGCCGACCTGCTCCACACTGCCGGAGGAAGGGAACATGCTGCGCATCATCGACCGACGTACGGACAGCAAGAAAAAAAGTGCGGTCAATCGCAACCGCTTCCTGCACCGTTTCAAGGGTCAGGTACGCAAGGCCGTACAGGATGCCATTTCACGCCGCAACATCGAGGACATCGACAACGGCGAGAAAATCGGCATTCCAGCCCAGGACATTTCCGAGCCACAGTTCCAGCACGGCCGTGGCGGGCGCTGGAGTGTGGTCCAACCGGGCAATGACCGCTTCATCACCGGCGACGAGGTAGACCGCCCCGAGGGTGGCCAGGGCGGCGGTGGCAGCAAGGCCAGCGACGAAGGCGAAGGGCTCGATGAGTTCGTCTTCACCCTGTCACGCGAAGAATTCCTCGACATCTTCTTCGATGATCTGGCGCTGCCCAACCTCGTCAAGACCCAGCTGGCCCGCATCAACGAATACAAGCAGAAACGTGCCGGCTACACGCAAAGCGGCGTGCCGACCAACATCAATGTCGTGCGTTCGCTGCGTGGTGCCACTGGCCGGCGCATCGCTGTCGGTGCTCCCTACCGCAAAGCCTTGCGGGAAGCGCGGGAGCGTCTCGCCGCACTGGAAGCCAGAAACGAAGGCGACAGCCCGGAAGCCCAGGCATTACGCCAGGAAATCACCCGTCTGCTGCGCAAACTCGACAGCCTGCCGTTCATCGACGAGATCGACCTGCGCTACAACAACCGCATCAAGATACCCGCCCCCTCAACGCAAGCCGTGATGTTCTGTCTGATGGACGTTTCCGGCTCGATGGATGAAGAACGCAAGCAGGTCGCCAAACGTTTTTTCATGCTGCTCTACCTGTTCCTGACACGTACCTACGAACACATCGAACTGGTCTTCATCCGCCATCACACCCAGGCTGCCGAGGTCGATGAAGAAGACTTCTTCCACTCGCGCGAATCTGGCGGCACGGTAGTCTCCAGCGCCCTAGTACTGATGCAGCAGATCCTCCAGGAACGCTACGCCCGTGGCAACTGGAACGTCTACGGTGCCCAGGCATCAGACGGCGACAACTGGGATGCCGACTCACCCAAGTGCCGCGCCCTGCTCGACGAACAAATCCTGCCCCTGGTGCAGTATTACGCCTACATCGAGATCGGCGGCTCCGAGCCACAAAACCTGTGGCATGAATACAGCAAGCTGCAGGAGCAGCATCCGCACCACTTCGCCATGCAGCAGATCAAGGGGCTGGCCGACATCTACCCCGTATTCCGCGAACTCTTCCGGAAGAAACTGGCATGAAGAAAACCGGCACAAGGCGCAGAAAAGGCCCCATCTCCACGGATTCCGAATGGACGTTCGAGCTGATCGAACGCTACGAGCGCGAAATTGCCCGCATCGCCCGGCAATACGGGCTCGACACCTACCGCAACCAGATCGAGATCATCACCGCCGAGCAGATGATGGATGCCTACGCTTCCATCGGTATGCCGGTGTATTACCATCACTGGTCGTTTGGCAAGCACTTCTTGGCTACGGAAAAAGGCTACCGGCGCGGCCAGATGGGGCTGGCCTACGAGATCGTCATCAATTCCGATCCCTGCATCGTCTATCTGATGGAAGAAAACACGATGACCATGCAGGCTCTGGTCATCGCCCACGCAGCGTATGGACACAATTCTTTCTTCAAGGGCAATTACATGTTCCGCACCTGGACGGCGGCCGATGCCATCGTCGATTATCTGGTGTTTGCCCGCAATACTCTGCAGGAATACGAGGAGCGTTACGGCGAAGAGGAAGTCGAGCGCCTGCTCGATGCCTGTCACGCCCTGCAAAACGTCGGTGTCGACCGCTACAAGCGGCCACCGAAGCTGTCCTTGCTCAAGGAACGCGAACGCCAGCAGGAACGTGAAGCCTACATCCAGTCCCAGGTCAATGACCTGTGGCGTACCCTGCCGCCCCGCCCCGGCCGGGAAGAAGAAAAACCGATGCGTCGCTTTCCGGCCGAGCCCGAAGAAAACCTGCTTTATTTCTTCGAAAAAAATGCCCCTCTGCTGGAACCCTGGCAGCGCGAAGTCATCCGTATCGTGCGCAAGATCGGCCAGTATTTCTATCCGCAGCGCCAGACCCAGCTGATGAATGAAGGCTGGGCCTGCTTCTGGCACTACACCATCCTCAACCAGCTCTACGACGAAGGTCTGGTCAGCGATGGTTTCATGCTCGAATTCCTGCAAAGCCACACCAATGTCGTCGCCCAGCCGCCCTTCAACAGCCGCTATTTCAGCGGCATCAACCCTTATGCCCTCGGCTTCGCCATGTGGCGTGACCTCCAGCGCATCTGCCAGAACCCGACCGACGAAGACCGCACCTGGTTCCCTGACATCGCCGGCAGCGACTGGCTGGCCACGATGGACTTCGCCATGCGCAACTTCAAGGACGAGAGCTTCGTTGCCCAGTATCTCTCCCCCAAGCTGATGCGCGACTTCCGCCTGTTCAACATCATCGACGACGAGACAGAATCACGTCTGAAGATCAAGGCCATCCATGACGAACAGGGCTACCGCGAAGTGCGCAGCCGCCTGGCCGACCAGTACAACCTCGGCAGCCGCGAGCCCAACATCCAGGTCTGGGATGTCGACCTGCGCGGCGAACGCTCGCTCACCCTGCGCCACTTCAAATACGAAAACCGCCCGCTGGGAGACAGCGCCGAAACCATGCTCAAGCACATCGCCCTGCTATGGGGTTTTCCCGTCCGTCTCGAAGAGCAGAATGCCGATGGTGAGGTACGCCTCATTGCCGAAGCACGCCTGGAGCGCCGTCGCGATGCCTGAATGAAGACTCGAATTTGCCTTGCGCAGGCTGACGATGATGCGCCGACCTTTGGCACGATCCACAAAGGCCACGAAAAACAGGGGCAGGCCAATGTAACCAATGCCGCACTGGCGCGGCTCGCCATACACCCGACGAGTGTCGGGCCACGTCACCGCCGAACCACACTCCATGTCCGCCACCCAGGCCAGCGAAGCGCCATGCTTGACGAGGTTGGCGGCATCTTTGGCGATGTCGAACGTGGAGCTCTTTATTTTTTCGTTATTTTCGTTTCAGGGCGAAACGAAACAAAATAGCAATGGTGCGCGGGACGGGAATCGAACCCGTACGGCCTGAGCCGGCAGATTTTAAGTCTGCTATGTCTACCAATTCCATCACCCGCGCCCGGCCTGAAAACCAGTCATCCTGCTCATGACAGGGCATTCTGTCATGACCAGCAATCCAGTCCGCAGTCTGACAGTGACAGGCTCAACCCACCATCATACCGGCAAAACCCAGCCTTGACGTGCAGAAATGGCTCATCCATCCCGCCTTTTCAATCCTCGAGCTGCCCCTTCAGGATGTCGGCAGCCCGGCTGGACATGACCAGCGTCAGTTTCAGCGTGGCCCGGGTGGCACCGACGAAGAGCTTGCGCATGATCTGATCCTCCAGCGCCGCGAAGTCGATCTCGCTGAAGACCACATAAGGAGCGGCCTGCCCCTTGAAGCGGTAGACGGTTTCCGTCAATACATCGCCTGCCGAGAATACCGGATTGCCCAGCAGATCATATTGCCCGGTGAAACGACGCAGAGTGTGTGAGCCAATCTGATCAAAGCCCAAGAGCTGGGAGCGTTCGCGCCCATGCCAGGTAAGAAGCGCCATCTGTGCCCGCTTGTAACCCATCGTCAACCCCTGGGTCAGGGCCTTCTTGGTCTGCTCGAGCATGTCGCGGATGTCGCCCTCCTCATAGGTCAGGATGTCGACTTCCGAGCCTTGCAACGGACTACCGGCATCAACTGTGGCCGGCATGACACCCAACAGACGCAAACTGGTCAGGATATCCCGTGGCGTGCGGTAATTGGTGTCCGAATGTAGTGCCACCCAGCCCGGCAAGTTCGCCGCCGGACGGCCATAAAGATTCTGCATCGGATCTTCCAGCCACCACGCCCGGCCTTCCGGACGCAGCAGACGCAACAGCAGCGGCAGCCATTCCGGCCGGAAGTCCTGCCCTTCGTCGATGACCAGTTCATCGAAATACCAGGGTTCTGGTGGCAAACAGCAGGCAAACAGCTGCTCCAATCGTTCGTAGGCCTGCGGCTGACTGAAGTCGACCCCCTGCGCCAGGCTGCGCAGCACCCGGTCGCATAGCTGGTGGTAGGTTGCCACTTCAACGCCCGGCGGCGCGATCAGTGCCATGTGATCGGCCAGTGGCCGGTTGTAACAGACATAAAGCGCCCGCCGTCCGGCCGCCACGGCATCCTGCAGTGCCGCCAGTGCCAGCTGACTCTTGCCGGAGCCGGCCGTGCCCACGACGCGGATACGGAAGGGCTGATGGTGTATCCGGCGCCCCCAGGTGGCCAGGCCTCCCGACAGGCGCGTATGCAAAACCTCAACCTCGCGGGCAATGGTGCCGATCTCGGCCGTCAAGGACAGCTGCTGACCGAGAAAGGCCCGGACGCGTGCGGCCAGCGGGGTGGCCTCATCGAGAGGCAATATCCGGCGGATGATGGCCGCCAGCTGTGTGCGGCGCTGGGCATCGACGATGCGCTGCGGATCGAGACCGGCCACCTCGGGTCTTTTAACGGTGTAATCCGGGCAGTAAAACAGGTAATCAACCGCCAGTTTGTCACCATGCTGCGAGAACCGGCTTTGCAGGCCTTGCAGGTTGCGATTGAGCTGGCTCGACACCATCTTGTCCATGGTGCGGTAGCACTTGACTAGGCCGCCTTCTGTTTCGCTGAGCAGGCCGGATTTCTGTTCGATCAACAACACCTTGCCACCCGGGGTGACGATGGCGAAATCCACCTCGCCGAAAATCGATGCCCCCTGCTCCACCCGCGTCCAGTGCACCCCGTGAAACACGACATACTCATCCGGCAATTCAGCGGCAAGCTGCGCCAGGGTTTCTAGTTCACGCTGAAAGGCGCCCGCCGGTTCCAGGCTGGAAACACTTTGCCAGTTGGCCGGGATGATGGTGGCCATGGCCTCAGATATCTGCCTCGACCAAACTGCCCTTTTGCTCCATCCAGGAACGCCTGCCGGAGGACTCGGACTTGGCCATCAGCAACGAGAACATGCGCCGGGTTTCCTCAGCTGCCGCCGTATCACCGCGCCGCACCACGCGCAGCATGCGGCGTGTGGCTGGGTCCATAGAGGTTTCGCGCAACTGCTGGGGATTCATTTCTCCCAGCCCCTTGAAACGGCCAACCTCGATATGACCGGCCGGAACCTTTTCCTTGGCCAGGCGCTCCTGCATGGCTTCGAGCTCGCCTTCATCGAGCGCATAAAGCCGGCGGGCCGGTTTGCCCTTGCCCTGGCTTGCCACATCAATGCGATACAGCGGTGGCTGGGCAATCCAGACATGGCCATTGTCGATCAGACGCGGAAAATGACGATAGAACAAGGTCAGCAGCAAGGTCTGGATATGGCTGCCGTCGACATCGGCATCCGCCATGATGACGACCTTGCCATAGCGCAGGTTGGCCAGCACCGCTTCCGGTGCGTCCGCCGCATGAGGGTCCACCCCCAGCGCCACGGCAATATCGTGAATCTCACGGTTGGCATAGAGATGATTGACGTCGATTTCAAAGGCGTTTTGCACCTTGCCACGCAGCGGCAGGATAGCCTGGGTTTCGCGATCCCGCCCCTGCTTGGCCGAGCCCCCGGCCGAATCACCTTCGACAAGGAACAGCTCATTGACCGCGATGTCCGTCGTCTCGCAATCCGACAATTTTCCCGGCAGGACAGCCACCCCTGAGGATTTCTTCTTTTCGATTTTCTGTGCCGACTTCTGGCGGGCCAGTGCCTGGCGAATCGCCAGCTCGGCAACCGCCTTGCCATGCTCGACATGGGCATTGAACCAGCTCTCCAGCAAGTCACGCACGATGCCGGCCACCAGCTTAACCGCCTCACGGCTATTGAGCTTTTCCTTGATCTGCCCCTGGAACTGGGGATCGAGCAGACGCACGGACAAGATGAAAGCCATGCGGCCACACACATCCTCCTGCTGCATCTTGACCCCACGTGGCAACAAGGCGTGGTGCTCGGAAAAGGACTTGACAGCCTCGAACACTCCGGAGCGCAACCCGGATTCGTGCGTTCCGCCAAGCGGTGTGGGAATCAGATTGACGTAAGACTCCGACGCCGGTGCCCCCTCGGCAAACCAGCCCAGCACCCAGGAGGCTCCTTCACCGATGGCGTAGTCCCCGTCCTCGGTGACATGACGCTCGGCACTGAAATAAGGAGCCACCAGCGGCGCATCGCCCGCGATATCCGCCAGATAGCCACGGATACCATCACTGTAGCTCCAGGCATGACGCAGCAGGCTGCCATCCGCCTGTTCGATTTCCAACTGCACCGACACGCCTGGCAGCAGCACAGCCTTGGAGCGCAACACCCGTTCCAACGTCGCCAGATTGAATTTTGCCGTATCGAAGTAACGAGCCTCCGGCCAGATGCGCACCCGGGTACCGGTCTGCTTCCGCGCCTCGCCCAGGATGCTGATGGCCGAGACCTGTTCACCACCATCGACAAAAGACAGGCCATGTACCTTTCCATCGCGCCGGATTTCGACCTCAACCCGGGTACACAACGCATTGGTCACCGCCACCCCGACACCATGCAGCCCTCCCGAAAAGGCATAGGCACTGTTGCCCGCCTTCTTGTCGAACTTGCCCCCGGCATGCAGGCGCGTAAACGCCAGCACGGCCACCGGAACTTGTTCCCCGGGATGCAGACCCACCGGGATCCCGCGCCCATCGTCCGTTACCGAAGCCGAGCCATCATGATGCAACAGGACATGGATACTCCGGGCATGGCCGGCCAACGCCTCATCCGCAGCGTTGTCGATCACCTCCTGCAAGATATGTGTGGGAGATGAAGTATCGGTGTACATGCCGGGACGCTCGCGCACCGGCTCCAGTCCCTTGAGGACCCGGAAGGAAGATTCATCGTAAGTCTGCTTGGCCATAAGAACATTCCAAAATGCGATCACCCATCCGGCGCGCACCACCTGTGCCCGGACAAGTCCGGAATTGTTTCACGGGGACGCCGGCTCTGCAATGACAGACGACACGACTCATGGCGGGCCCGCCTTCATTAACGGGCTGCGACGATCCATGTTACGCGCACATGTCTCGCCGATCAGGATCGGGCGACTACATGTCCAGGCGCCAGAACAAGGCCGTTATCCACCCATTGCACAGAAGTGCCAAAAAAAATCTCATGCACTGGCACAAGCTACGCCTCTTTTTTCGACCAACCGTTAGAATGCGCCGATTCTCATGGGCGTTCCGCCCACTCCTGCCCGATGGATGAACCGGCACATGGCCGATACCGAGCACAATCTGGACATTGACGATGTCGAATCGCATCTGCACGACATCGAGGATCTGCTCAGCAGGCAAAGAGCCCCGGAGCATGCCGGAGATCGCGGAGATCATGGCGGCGATGAAGCCGATGAAGGCCAACCATCACAGGCCAAGGCGCTGGCCGAACTAACATCGCGCCTGGCCAGCCTCGACATTCCTTATCTCGGCTACATCATCGAGGCCATTGCCGAAGAAGATCGCTCCAGCCTGTGGCCACTCATCGACCCGGTGCGCCAACAGGCCATTCTGACCGAACTGACGGCCGAAACACGTAGCAGTCTGGTCGATCCCCAAAAACTGGCCAGCCAGCGCAAGATGCCTGCCGCCTTTGAGCTGCAAGCCGGACGACTGCGCCAGATTGACATTCACAGCCGAGAAGACCTCGCCTCTGCCCAGCCGATCTGGGTTGATCTCATTGCCCCGACAGAGGCTGAGCGCAACCTGATCGAGGAAATCTTCGAACTATCCCTGCCCATGCTGGATGAACGCACCGACCTTGAAGCCTCGGCGCGTTTTTACGTCGAGGAAGAGGGCGAAATCTATCTACACTCCGACTTTCTGCTCGACAAGGAAGATGAATCCTACAACGTGCCGGTGATTTTCGTACTCCATCGCAACATCCTGTTTTCCGTGCGCAGCGTGGAACTACCCGTCTTTCGCTTGCAGCGCCTGCGAGCCAGAACCCAGCTCGATCTGGTTGGCGATTGCCTCGATGTCCTGCTGGGTCTGTATGCCGCCGATGTGGAATACTCCGCCGATGCACTCGAAGATGTCTACGCGGCGCTCGAGGCCGTAGGCAAACGGGTGTTGAATACCGGCATGACCGATGACCAGGCCGCCAAGGTTCTGGCCGAAATCGCCGGTGAAGAAGACCTCAATGGCCGCATTCGCCGCAATGTCCTCGACACGCGCCGCGCCGTATCCTTCCTGATGCGTGGCCGCATGCTGTCGACCAACCAGATTGCCGATGCCCAACAACTGCTGCGCGACATCGAATCCCTCGATGGCCACACTTCCTTCCTGTTCGACAAGATCAACTTCCTGATGGATGCCACCGTCGGCTTCATCAACATCAACCAGAACAAGACCATCCGCATTTTCTCTGTCGCCTCCGTCGCCCTCCTGCCGCCAACCCTGATCGCCAGCATCTATGGCATGAATTTCCGCCAGATGCCCGAACTCGAATGGCAATTCGGCTATCCGTTTTCGCTGCTACTGATGGTGTTTTCCATCATCCTGCCCTTCTGGTGGTTCCATCGCAAAGGCTGGCTGAAATAAAAAATCAAAAAATCCGGTTGCGCATCACGTGATGTCTTGCTAGAATTTTTGTCTCTTCAGGCGCGTAGCTCAGCTGGTTAGAGCACCACCTTGACATGGTGGGGGTCGTTGGTTCGAGTCCAATCGCGCCTACCAGTATTTGATGTATCTGGTAGTAAGCAGTAGAGATTTATGCAGTTTTTTGTTCGGTTCCACCATAGTTTTGCTAGTTTTGTAGACGCTTGTAGACGCAACTGGGATTCATGAGTAAAATCTCTGCTTTTCGTTGCTTCGGTTGTTGCTCGACGAAACTACGAAGCTGGTTTCAAGGTTAGTCAAGGTTTTAATTTTGACCCCATCGTCTAGAGGCCTAGGACAATACCCTTTCACGGTATGAACCGGGGTTCGAATCCCCGTGGGGTCGCCAGAGCGCGAAGGGCTGTTTCCCAACAGTCCAACCTTTGCAGCGCAGTTTTTTGCAAAGTGCAGCAGTTCAGTATGGAGTGGTAGTTCAGTTGGTTAGAATACCGGCCTGTCACGCCGGGGGTCGCGGGTTCGAGTCCCGTCCACTCCGCCAAATAAAGTAAAAAACCGCCGTTCAGGCGGTTTTTTATTTCTGGCTTCCGGAACTAAAAGGGGAATGGGGAATCCGAAAAATCCAGAAACGCTATCCGTCAATTTGCTGACAAGACCGGCAAGACCATCTACAACAGGGCAAGAATCCCGGCAGGCTCACTGACTAGGGCATCTGCCTGCCACTCGGCCGGTGGCACCTCCACCCCCAGATATCCCCAGGTCACTGCCACGGTACGCATACCTGCCGCACGGCCAGCCACAATATCCCGCTGATCGTCGCCAACATAAAGACTGTACTCTGGCGCAACTCCAGCCTGCTGGCAGGCCAACAACAAGGGAGCAGGATCCGGTTTCGGATAGGGCGTGCTGTCGCCGCTGACCACACAGGCGCAGCGCGCTGCCAGCCCCAGCTGCTCGACGAGAGGCAGCGTAAAGCGATGTGGCTTGTTGGTCACCACCCCCCAGGCCAGGCTACGCGCCTCCAGCGCCTCCAGCAATGCCGGAACCCCGGGAAACAAGGAAACCTCATGCCCCAGCGTTACCGCATAATGATCGAGAAAGCGCCGGGCCAGCTCCGGATAACCCGCACCCTCCGGCGTAACGCCCAGTCCCAGTTTCAGCAGGCCACGCGTGCCATTTGAAGCATGGGGACGAATCACTGCCAGCGGCAACACTGCCCGCCCCTCTTCCTGCAGCAGACAATTCAAGGCCTGCGCCAGACCCGGGGCCGTGTCGGCCAGCGTCCCATCCAGATCAAACAATACGGCCTTGATCATCCGGCCACCCCTGCCGCCGTCCCCGCCTCCTGCCTGCGAGCTCGCAACAGATAATTGACGCTGGCATCACGACCCAGCACATAAGTCCTACTGAGCGGCTGATAGGACATCCCCAGTACTTCCTCCACCACCAGCCCGGCCTGCCGGCACAGCCGCGACAGCTCCGCAGGACGCAGGAAGCGGGCATAGTCGTGCGTCCCACGAGGCAACAGGTTGAGGACATACTCGGCCCCCAGCACTGCCAGCAAATAAGCCTTGGGGTTGCGGCTGATGGTTGAAAAAAACACCTGCCCCCCGGGACGCACCAGAGCGGCACAGGCGCGCACCGTGCTTGCTGGATCCGGCACATGCTCAAGCATCTCCAGACAGGTCACCACCTCAAAAGCCGCTGGCCTTTCCTGGGCCAGATCCTCGGCCGCCACGAGGCGGTAATCCACCTGCTGGCCGCTTTCCATCTGGTGCAGCCGTGCCACCGCCAGCGCCCGCTCACCCAGGTCGATGGCCGTTACCTGCGCCCCCCGGGCCGCCATGCTATCGGCCAGTATTCCACCACCACAACCCACATCGAGCACCTGCCGGCCGGCCAGACCGGCGCAGCTTTGTTCGATCCAACCCAAACGCAACGGGTTGATGTCATGCAGAGGCTTGAATTCGGAATCCATGTCCCACCAGCGGTGCGCCAGCTCCGCGAATTTGTCGAGCTCCTGCCGGTCGACATTACTGCGCCCTGCCGCTCCAACATCGACGTGCTCGCCGCTGGTCTCGCAATTCTGGCTGCGCTCCTCCCGGCTGTGTTCCTCCCTCATGTTGGCCTCCTTGAACCCACCACATGCAGACAAATTGCTGAAAAAAAAGCCCTGCCAGGCAGGGCTTTTTTCCCGGTCGGTACAGCTTACTTGCTGCCGATCACCTCGATGTTAACGCGGCGATCCGGCTGCAGACAGGCCGCCAGCTTGGCAGTCTTCTTATTACCTACGCACTCACCCGTCTTGGTCACCGGCTGCGAGCTACCCTTGCCGGCCGCGTCGATACGATTAGCATCGATGCCCTTGCTGACCAGGTAATTCTTGACAGCAGCAGCACGGCGCTCAGACAGTGCCTGATTGTAGGCAGCCTTGCCCAGACGGTCGGCATGACCCACAGCCAGGATTACTTCGATATTCAGCTCCTTGCTCTTGGCAGCCAGCTCATCGAGCTTGGCCATGCCTTCCGGACGCAGGTTCGACTTGTCAAAGTCAAACAGCGCATCAGCAGCCAGCGTTACCTTCTCGGCAACCGGACGGGGCGCAGCAGCCGGTGCTGCGACAGGTGCCGGAGCAGCCTTCGGCGCAGCGGCCGCCGGCTTCTTGACGAGATCAGGATCACACTCCTCGATGGCCATGGCCGGAGTCCAGCGATCCGTGTGCCAGCACAGGTCGAACCCGCTGCGCACCACCTTGCCCCGTGTATCGAACAGGTAACCGTCATTGTCTGCCGTCTGTGCGGTCTGTGCAAAAGCAACCGAGGCGCTGATGCCGAGTGCCGCAAACAGGGAAACCTTCGCAATCTTGCTCATCATGTTCATCTCCAAAAAAATGTCATTCAAAATCAATGTATCCAGCAGCCACATCCGACGTTTCCGACGTTTCCGGGACCACAAAAATTCCGAGCCGCTGATTCTGCCACAAAATCGCAACTTAAAACAATTCCATTTCACTTTCATTTAGCTGCAGCGGACGTTCCGGGTCATTGCCCAAGCCATCCGACCCGCGAAGCGCTGGCCCTCAGGGTGAAAAAATGTTCCCGGAATGTTTCACTTTTCCTGGGCACGGCCAAGAATGCCGCGCAAGGATTCCTGAATGTCTGCCGGCAGCACCACCGTCTTGGCATTAGCCGATTCCGTCAGCTTGCCCATTGCCGCCAAGTAACGCTCACCCAGCATGTAGCGCATCGGTGCCTCCTGATTGCCGATAGCACCCGCCACCCGGCGGATGGCCTCGGCGCTGGCCTCGGCCAGCGTCACCTGTGCCTCGGCATCACGCTTGGCAGCCTCCAGCCGGGATTCGGCCTGCAGGATGGCAGCCTGCTTGGTGCCCTCGGCCTTGGTCACCATCGCCTTGCGTTCCCGTTCGGCTGAAGCCTGCGCTTCCATCGCGCGCACCATGGACTCGGAGGGCTTGATGTCCTGGATCTCGACCGACTTGACCGTCAGCCCCCAGTCGATGGCCTCGTCAGTAATGCTCTCGCGCAGCCGTGCCTTGATCTGATCCCGGCTGGACAACGCCTCATCGAGATTCATGTCACCGACGATGGAACGCAAGGTGGTCATGATCATGTTGCGGATCGCCTCGGAAAAATCCGTCACGCCATACACCGCCTTGATCGGATCGGTGATCTTGATGAAGGCAATGGCATTGACCACGATCACCGCATTGTCCTTGGTGATGACTTCCTGCTCCTGGATATCGAGGATGATGTCCTTGGTCACCAATTTGTAAGCAATATTGTCGAGATAAGGGATGACGATATTCAGCCCCGGATGCAGCGTGACGTGATATTTGCCAAGCCGCTCGACGACCCATTCCATCCCTTGTGGCACGATGCGCACCCCCTTGGCCAGTGTGACCACGACAAACACCAGCAATGCAATAACGACCAGAGTTCCCGGACCCATATAACGCTCCTCAATGTTTTTTTTCGACCTTCAACAAACTGCCCTCAACGGCCAGTACCCGCACACGTTCGCCGCTTTCGATCGCCTCATCGGCAATACACGGCCAGACTTCAGTGCCCACCATCGGCTTCTGGAAACGCACCTCCCCGCGCTGAAACGGTGCCACCGCACGGGTCAGCAGGCCGACCTCCCCCACCACACTGGCGGCCGACATGCCAATCTGCGTCTTGTGCTGGCCTGGCTTGAAAAAACGGAACCAGTAGATCACTAGTGCCAGCGACACCACCAGCCAGGCCGCCAGCTGCATCGTCAGCGTCGTAGCCGGTGCCATGAACAGCAAGGCCGCCACCCCCAGTGCCCCCAGACCAAACCAGATCAGCACAAACGCCGGGATTGCCAATTCGGCAATCACCAAAAACACCCCGCCGATCGCCCAATGCCACCACTCGAACTGCATATTCACTCCCCCGGCCACCATATATCGGCGCACTCTAACAGTCTGGCCCGCGTTTGTCTGCCCAGGCCAATCACCGCCGCACCAAGCAGGCCGTGGATGCTGCTAGACTGCCCGTATTGAATGCAGTCCTCCCCTTGCCCCCCGGGATGACCGATCATGCCATCACCCCCACATTCCGCACCTCTCAATCTACCGAATCCACCGAATCTGCTGCTCAAGCACTTCAGCCTGCTGGGACTGCTGGGGACGCTGCTGTTTGCCGGCCTGCTGCTGGTTGCCGACCGACTCGACGGACTCAGCCATCAGGCGACCCTTGCCGCACGCGAGCAAGGACACCTTGCCGTGGCCCAGACCAGGATTCGTGAAGACCTGCAAACCGTCCGTTCCGATCTGCACATCATCACCCGTCTACCCGTCTTGCATGCCTACCTGGACCAGGGCTTGCCGCAGCAGCGGACAGCCCTGATCCATCTGTTGCGCCTATGGCTGCATGAAACCGGGCGCTATGAACAAATCCTCTGCCTCGACCCACAGGGCAGCGAACTCCTTCGCGTCTCCGGTTTCGATCCACCCGCTACCCCAAACCTCCCGCCGACGGCCACCGAAGCTGCCACCCAGGCTGCCGCCTTGCGTGATACCGCCACGCTTGACGCTGGTGCGATACGACTGACAACCGACCGAACCGACCCTGCAACAGCGCGTCCGCTCATGCGCTTCAGCATCAGCATCACGGATCAGCACGGCAAACCGCGCGGCACCCTGGTGTTTCATTACCGGGCCCAGCGCCTGTTGCAGGACTTTCATCAGTCCATGAACCGCATGGACGGCATAGATGACAGCGGACAGCAATCCATGCTGCTGAATAGCGATGGCCATGAACTCATCCAGGCCGGTAGTTCCTCCGGCCTGGCCTCACAGCCTGCCTCTCCATCCCACTTCAGCAGCACGTTCCCGGCCGAATGGGCCAACATCGATCTGCACGCCGAAGGCCGCCTGGCCACTGCCAATGGCCTCTTTTTCCACTCGACCCTCAATCCGCTGGAAGCCCTGACCGACACCACCTCCCCTCCACCTGCCCACCCGCTGGTCTGGAAGCTGGTCACCCGCATCCCGCCCGAACTGCTGATCCGGGAAGCGCTCCACCGGCGTCCCGTTGTCTGGCTGGTACTGGCTGTCGTCTATCTCTTCCTGCTTACCGCCACCTGGTTCGTCCTGCGTGCCCGACTGGAGCGGTTGCGCGACCGTCAGGCCCTCGAAAACAATGAAGCCCGCCAGGAACAGCTGATCCGCAACCTGCCCGTCGGCGTCTATCTATTCCGTTTTCATGAAAATGGCCGCATGGCTTTTGAATATGTCAGCCCGGTATTGTGTGACATCCTCGACATCAACCCGGCGGATGCATTGCATGACCCACAAACCATTTTCGGTACAGCGCAGCCCGACGAAAAAGCCCGGCTCATGACCAGCCTGCAACAATCAGCCCATACCCGGCAGCCTTTCCGCTGGGAAGGGCGCTTCCAGGTTCGTCAAGAAACACGCTGGATCCGCATCTCCTCGGATGCCGTCCCTGATATCGACAGCGGCAATTTATGGAGCGGCGTCATCAGTGACATCACCGAGCGAAAAACCCTGGAAAAGGAGCTTGAGCGACAGGCCCATATCGATGTACTGACCGGGCTCAACAATCGCCGCCATTTCTTCGAGCTGGCCGAACACGAGCTATCGCGTGCCCGCCGCCACGATCTGCCGCTCTCCGCCCTGATGCTGGATATCGATCATTTCAAGCGCTGCAACGATACCTGGGGCCACGCCGTCGGTGACCGGGTATTGCAAAAGCTGGCCGAAGTTTGCCAGCACACCCTACGGGAGATCGACATCTTCGGGCGAATCGGTGGTGAAGAATTTACTGTTTTGCTGGTTGAGACAAATACCTACGCTGCGCTGGAAGCAGCAGAGCGGCTACGTCAAGCCCTGGCCGCAGCTACTGTGCCACTCGACCATGGCCAGCACCTGAACTTCACCGTCTCGATCGGGGTGGCCTACCTAACCCAGGAAGACCACACCATCCCGGATCTGCTGCGCCGCGCCGACATGGCGCTTTACGCCGCCAAGAACAGCGGGCGCAACCGCGTCAGTGATGCCGCCGGCGGCAACCACCAGCGCGAAGCACTATGAGCCTTCACCGCTGCGTGACCCATGGCACCACCACCGCAGCCAGGCACCGAGGGCTCCGACGGGCTTCAGGCTACCTTTGCCCAAAATGGTCTGCTCAAAAAGATTCGATCAGAAGGACCAGTTCACCTGCATGAAGCTGATCCGGCGCGCCAGCACATCCGTCTTGTAACTGGCATAGCTTCCCAGCAGGTTACGTGCCACCAGAGCCACTTCCAGACTTTGATTCTGCCAGCGGAAACGTTTGGCCAAACGCAGATCCAGCTTGTCATAAGCCGGCAAGACATCTGCCGAGCTTTGCCACTGCATGCCGCTTACCCGGTAGTAACCCGCGCTGACATTCACCTCCTGGGGTAAAGCCTGGCGAAACAGCAAGCTCCAGGTCGTTCTCGGCACGCTTTGCTGATCTGCCACCAAGGGTGAATCAATCCGGCTGTATGACCCGCTCATCTGCAGTGAGGCACCCGACCAAGGCTGCCAGTGTGCGCCCAGTTCGACCCCGCGTACCAGAGCCGAGCCAGATGAATTGGCATAATCCCAGGCCAGGTCATTGGTCATAGTGACCACCGGCTGGCGCAACACCAGCATGATCAGACGATCCACCTTGTCGTTGAAATAACGGATATCCCCGCCGAACCGCGCCTCCGGGAATTCCACCGTGTAGCCGATTTCCCGTGACAGGATGCGCTCATCCTTCAGGCCACCGGAACTCAACGCCAATATCGCCAATGGCCGCCCCTGTGTCAGCCACTGCAAAGCTGCTGGCGGGTGATAAATCAGGCTGCCGAACGACTCATTGATCGTCGGCGTCCGGTTCGCCCGTGAAATACCAAGCCGCAGACTCTGCTCGCGGCTGAAGGCATACGTGCCTGCCAACCTTGGCGACACAGCGTTACCGGAGATCGAATTGTGTTCCAGCATCATGCCGCCTTGCAGGGTCAAGGCCTCCTGCGGCCGCACTTCGAGATTGGCAAACACACGCCCCAGTGTATTGTTCCGCCAATCCGCACTGTTGAGCATGGCTGCCGAGCGTGCCCGGTCCAGACGCCATTGCCCTCCCCATGCGAGACGCACCCTGTCTGTCAGGCGCTGCGTCCGCTGGCCCTCGACATCATCGCGCGTCTGGTCGAAATCCAGCAAATAGTGATAAGGCATGCTCGCCCCACCCGGCAGAGGCAACATGACATCCGCCGGCTCACGCATGCGCTGTTGAGCATGGTAATACTGCAACCAGAACTCGTCATCAGTACTGTATGCACGAGTCCAGCGCAGCTGCATGACTTCCTGGCCATCCACACGCTGACGCACGGGATCGAATTGCCCAGGGCCGATATTGATCTGATAAAACCCTCGCGACACAACGCCGCCCGTCTGCCGCTGGCCACCACTCGCTCGCAGCTGGAACATCAGCTCATCCCGTTCATCGAGACGCTGCTGCGCCCGCAGGTTGAACTTGTTGATGCGCGCCCAATCGGCCAGACCATCAAGACCATCGTCATACTGCTGGGCCAGCGAAACACTGTAGCGGAACCGTTCGCCCTGATGCACGGTACGTACGGCCAAGTCACGAATTCCACCGCTACCCAGCGCACCCAGCACCTGTGACCCGGTTTCCGTCGCCGGATCACGGGTGATGATATTGATGGTTGCCAGGAAGGCATTGGCTCCAAACGTCACGGCATTCGCCCCGCGCACCACCTCGATACGCTCGACATCCTCCAGCGTCAACGGCAGCAGCGCCCAATCCACACCACCCAGCAAAGGCGTGTAGATGGATACACCATCGACCAGCACCTGCATCCGTCGTGCATAAAAATCGGACAAGCCATGATAGGCCACCGCCGTGCCACCCCCATTCAGGTAGCCCACATAAAATCCCGGCACCAGCCGCAGCGCATCCTCCAGACGCCGCACCCCCGCCGCCACCAGTGTCGAATGATCGATGACCGTTACCGCTGCCGGCGATTCCAGGGTCGATTGATGCAGCCGTGATGCCGACAGCACTACCGGCAAATCATCGAATATCCCCTCGTCCTCCTCCAAGGCCCAGGCCGCCTGTGCAGCCATCAGGAACACGCCTGCCAAAGCCGTCAGAACGGTGGCACGGCGCAGGCGGCCGAAAGAAAAATTTCGTCCTCGTCTCATGATCGCAATCTCTCGTGACTCATCGTTTGCAGGAACCTTCACACCATGCCTTCCTCAATTCGCGCCCTCTGCCGGCACCGCTAAAGTCAGGGCACCTTGCAAAGCCTGCAGTCGTGCGCGCAGGGTTTCGGCCGACGGTATCACCAAGCCCAATGAGCGGGCTACCAAATCGTTCACACTGACCGAAAAATCTTCCGGTTCCTGGATTTTTCGCACGCTCCTGCCCTGCACCAGTTGCTGCGCCACTGCCGCAGCCTGTTGCGCCATCTGCGCAGGAGTCGAGTACAGGGCCAGCAACGCTCCCGCCCGGACATAGGCTTCGGAATAGGCCACCACAGGAACATTGGCCCGGTAAGTCGTCAGCAACAACGGCTGCACACTGCCACGGTGATGCACTTCAGCATCCGGCAAGGCCAGCAACACCTCCGAGCGGGAGAGCAACTGCTCCAGCTGTGGCACGATCGACAGCTCCCCCTGGATACGGACGACATTCAAGGCCAGGCCACGCTCGGCCGCCCCTCGCTCCAGCGCCACAGTCGGGCCATGTGCCGCCCGCCCCAGCAACAGGCCGATGCGTCGGTGCTGCGGCAAGGCTATCCGGATCAGGTCGAGATAGCGCCCGGTGGGTTGATCGAGAACAATGGCATGCACATCACGCACCGGCCGGTGAGGGAACTTCGCCAGCTCTGCCTCCAGCACAGCGCGGCTGACGAGCATGGCCACGATGGGCCTGCCACCTCCACTGAGCAAGGTCTGCCTCAGGGCAGCCGCCCCCAATGTCACGACCAGATCGTATTTCCCAAGCTCCGCAGCCTTGCCGGGCACAAGATCCGCAGCATTCCAGGAAACGCCGGTCAAACCACGGCTGTTCAGCGCCTCCACCAGCGCATGGCGGGTCTGCTGGCCCAGCGCCCCATCCTCCGCCACAATGGCAACCCGGCCGGCTACCCGAGCCCCGCCCGGCCACACACTCCCGCAGCAAAGCAGGAACAAGAGCACTCCGGCCAGCCGACTGCGCGCGCAGAGAAAATTCCGACAGGAAAGGAGCCGTTTCATGGCATGAGAAGTGTGCGTGCAAAAATCCCAAAAAACCCTAAAGCTCCGATGGACATCCATCCTCGCAAAATGACAGGACACTTTATGCAGCCAGCGTGACATTGTCAATGTCATGACCCGGCCACATGGCCAGCATGGATTTTTTGCCGCACTTCCTCAAACAAACAGACCGCTGCCGCTGCCGCCACATTGAGCGACTCGCTGCCGGCCGCCAACGGGATCGTCATGCGTTGCCGGCAAGCCGCCTCCAGCGCCGGGCAGATGCCCTGACCTTCACTGCCAAACAGCCAGGCCACCGGGCCACGCAGATCCAGCTGATACAACGAGACATCCGCATGCGCCGAAGCCGCCAGCGTCAAGCCACCGAACGCTGCCAGAACCTCATCCAGCGCCGCCTGCTCATGAATGTCGAGATCAAAATGCGCCCCCTGCCCCGCCCGCAGCACACGCGGTGTCCAGACACCAGCACAACCGCTGCCCAGGTAGACCTGACGCAGCCCGGCCGCTGCCGCACTGCGCAGGATGGAGCCGACATTGCCACTGTCCTGGACACCATCCAGTAATACGCAGGATACCCCGGAGAGAAACCCGCCCTGGCGTGGCGCAGGAACCGCAATCTGCGCCATCAGTCCCGGCGGGCTGCTCAGTTCGCTCAGCGAGTGAAACAAGCCATCTCCCAGCAACCAAACGTCAACCGCCGGCAAACTGGCCAGTACAGCCTGCACTTCCCCTTGCTGCAAGCCATGTTCGCTGACGATCAGACGTTGCGGCGAGCCCACCTTGTCGCGATAAGCCGCCACGAGATGCACGCCATCGAGCAGGGTGAGCCCCTGCCGTCGCTGCTCACGGGCATCCTCCGCCAGACGACGGAGTGCCTTGTACCCCGGGTTGTCACGAGAAACGATCTTTTTCATCCGAGGCTCCGGCGCAGCACTCATGGCTTCGATGCTTCCGCCAACAAGGCACGCACCGGCGCAAAACTGCGCCGATAAATGTCGATCACGCCATGCGCCCGCAATGCCGCCAGATGCGCCGCCGTCGGGTATCCCTTGTGGCGCGCCAGCCCATAACCCGGATGGAGTGCATCCAGCCGCAGCAGCTCGGCATCCCGCGCCGTCTTGGCAAGAATGGAGGCAGCACTGATCGCCGGCTGGCTTGCGTCGCCCTGGACAATGGCACGCACCGGCATCGTGAGCTGCGGACAATGACGGCCATCGACCCACACCTCATCCGGTACCCGGGGCAGCGCCTCGACAGCTCGCCGCATCGCCAGCAGGCTGGCTTGCAGAATGTTGATGCAGTCGATTTCCTCGACGCTGCTGCTGGCAACCGCCCAGGCCAGTGCCCGCTCGCGAATCTCACCGGCCAGACGCTCGCGTGTCCGTGCCGTCAATTTCTTGGAATCGGCCAGCCCCGCAATCGGCCGCGCCGGATCGAGGATGACGGCAGCTGCATACACCGGCCCGGCCAATGGCCCGCGTCCAGCCTCATCCACACCAGCCACCCGAAACATCGGCGCGGCTGTCTGCGGCCTCATGGCAGCGGCCGCTCATGCCGACGCAACACCGGCAAAATGGCCGCAGCAGCCCGGCTCGCCGTATCCTGACGCAACAGCAGGTGCATTTCGGTGAATAACTCGTGCAACCGTTCCTGCACCGTCTCATCACACACCAGATTGCCCAGCGCCTGGGCGAGATTCTCCGGTGTTGCATCATCCTGCAGAAACTCTGGCACGGCAAAGCAGCATGCCAGGATGTTGGGCAGCCCGATCCACGGCTGATAGCCCATGTGGCGCATGATGCGCCAGGACTTGGGTGACATCTTGTAGGTGATGACCATGGGTTTTTTCAGCAAGGCCACCTCCAGCGTTGCCGTCCCGCTAGCCACCAGCACCCCGTCGGCAGCGGCAACCGCCTCCTGGGCATGACCAAACAACAGCGTCAGCGGCAGCTCCTGCGCCCCGTTGCGCCACAGCTCGGTTTCAAAATGTAGCCGCGTTTCACGCGACACCAGCGGCACCAAAAAACGCGCCTGCGGAAAACGCTGATGCAACAGCTGCGCCGTCTGGACGAAGGTTTGCGCCATGTAGTGCAGCTCAGATTGACGACTGCCCGGCAGCAGGGCAAACACCAGCCCTTCCGCCTCAAGATTCAGATGCGCCCGCGCCTCGGCCAGATTAGTTTCCAGCGGGATGACATCCGCCAGCGGATGACCGACATAACAGGCCTTGACCGGATGCCCGGCATACAGGGCCGGCTCGAAAGGAAACAGGCACAACACCTGATGCACCGCGCGGGCAATCTTGCGCACGCGCCCACCCCGCCAGGCCCACACCGATGGACTGACGAAATGAATGCTGTGGATACCGGCGGCCTTGAGGCGCGCCTCCAGCCAGAGGTTGAAATCTGGGGCATCGACACCGATGAAGACATCCGGCGGATCCGCCAGCAGACGTTTCAGCAACTGGCGGCGGATGCCGGCAATCTCGCGGTAATGACGGATGACTTCGGCATAGCCACGAACCGCCAGTTTTTCTGCCGGCCAGAGCGCATCAAAGCCAGCCGACTGCATGCGCGGCCCACCGATACCGTAAAAACGCGCCTCCGGAACATGCTGTCTGAGTGCCCGGATCAAATGACTGGCCAGCAAATCGCCAGACGCCTCGCCGGCCACCAGGGCTATCTTGAGCGGCCCCGCCATGGCTCTCAGCGGACGATGCCGCGTCCGCTGACGGCCAGGAAATCGATAAACGGCTTGAGCTCCGGCATGGCAGCATTCTCGCTGGCAATCACCACCCTGGCCTCTGCCAGAGGCAAACCGGATTTGTACAGTGTCTTGTAGGCACGCTTGATGGCGGCCACCGCCTCCGGCGTGAAGCCGCGCCGCTTCAACCCTTCGCTATTGATTCCATGTGGCTGTGCCTTGTTGCCGGAGACCATGACGTAAGGCGGCAGATCCTGCACCAGCGCGCTGGCCATGCTGGTCATGGCGTGAGCCCCGATACGGACGAACTGATGGACGGTCGTAAACCCCCCGAGGATCACCCAGTCACCGATCTGCACATGTCCGGCCAGCGACGCATTGTTGGCAAAGATAGTGTGGCTGCCGACCTGGCAGTCATGTGCCAGATGAACATAAGCCATGATCCAGTTGTCATCACCCAGACGGGTGACACCAACATCCTGCGCCGTGCCACGGTTAAATGTGCAGAACTCACGAATGACATTGCGATCACCGATCTCTAGCCGTGTCGGCTCATCTGCGTATTTCTTGTCCTGTGGCACCTCGCCCAGCGAACAGAACTGGAAGATCCGATTGTCGCAGCCAATACGGGTATGACCAGTCAGCACCACATGCGGGCCAACATGGGTGTTGTCGCCAATCTCGACATGCTCGCCCACCAGGGTGTAAGCACCGATCTCGACACCACGACCGATATGCGCCGCCGGATGAATGATGGCGGTCGGGTGTATGCGATTGACGGAAGCCGGTGTCACAAGAACGTTCCCTGAAACGTCATTCGATGGTGCGCAATGTACACATCAGCTCGGCCTCACTGACCAGCTGATCATCCACCGTGGCACGCACCTTGAACCGCCACATGCCGCGCTTGTGATAGACGATGGAAGCCTCGAGCTTCATCTGGTCACCCGGCATCACCGGCCTCTTGAAGCGTGCCCCTTCGATACCGACGAAGTAATAAACCGTGTTGTCGTTGCTGCGGTCATTCAGCGTCTTGAAGGAAAGAATCGCTGCAGTCTGCGCCATGGACTCGATGATGAGCACGCCTGGCATCACCGGCTGATGCGGGTAATGCCCAGGGAAAAATGGCTCATTGATACTGACATTCTTGAGCGCAACGATGCGCTCACCAGGAACGCACTCCAGCACCCGATCCACCAGCAACATCGGATAACGATGCGGCAAATGCTCCAATATCTGGTTGATATCCATCGAAGTCACAGGTACAGCTACGGCTTCGGCTCCAGTTGCGGCATCGGTCACGGCTTCTTCTCCAGCGCCTGCAGGCGCGCTTCAAGGTCGCGTATTTTATCGTTCATCGCCTCCAGATGACGCAGGCGGGCAAAGTTTTTTGCCCAGTCCGCATGCGTCTGAAACGGCACCCAGCCGGTATAGGCTCCCGCCTTGAGGATGGATTTAGTGACCAGAGTATTGGTCGACACATGCACCCCATCGGCAATCTCGAGATGCCCCAGGATCATGGCCGCCCCCCCGATGGTGCAATGCCGGCCGATACGCGCACTGCCGGCAATGCCGACACAGCCGGCCAGCGCACTGTGTGCGCCAATGCGGACGTTGTGTGCCACCTGGATCTGGTTGTCGAGCTTGACACCTTCCTCGATGACGGTGTCCTCCAGTGCACCGCGATCGATGGTGGTATTTGCTCCGATCTCGACATCATCTCCGATGACCACCCGGCCCAGTTGCGGGATTTTCAGCCAGCGCCCGCCCCCCGGCCCCAGTGAGGCATCCTTCTCACGGGCAAAACCAAAGCCATCCGCGCCGATGACGGCACCGGCATGGATCACGCAACGCGCCCCAATGATGCAGCGCGCATAAACAGTGACGCTGCCGTGCAGCACTGTCCCTGCCCCTAGCTGCACCCCGTCGCCGATGACGCAGCCAGAGCCGATGTGCACATTTTCACCCAGCACCACCTCACGACCAATCCGTGCTCCGGCAGCCACCGAAACGCTGGCCGGCAACGCCGAGTCGACTGTGGCAGAAGGATGAATACCGGCGGCCACGACTTCCGGCGGGTTCAGCCACTGCGCCACCCGAGCATAGTAGCCATACGGATCGGGCGTGATGAGGCAATCCACCGGGCAGGCATCCGCCGACGCTGCATCGAGAATCACGGCCGCCGCGCGGGTAGTGGCTAGCTGGCTGCGGTATTTGGGATTGGCCAGAAAGGCAATGTCCGTCGCCCCGGCAACACTCAAGGTCGCCACCTGGCGCACCTGCCGCGCCGCATCTCCACGCAGCGTCCCGCCCAGGCGGGCAACGATGTCTGCCAGGGCGAGGCCGGCGGCCAGGGGAGGTTGCATCACGCGAACGGCTGCCGCTTATTTGCCGCCGCCGTCACCCAGCTGCTTGAGGACACGGTCGGTGATGTCGATACGTGGCGAAGCGTACAGCGCCTCCTGCACGATCAGGTCGAATTTCTCCGTTTCCCCGATGGCCTTGATGGCCTTGTTGACGCGTTCGAAAATGGCGGCCATTTCCTCGTTCTGGCGCAGGTTCAGGTCTTCCTTGAACTCACGCTCGCGGCGCTGGAAATCACGGCCAAGATCAGTGAACTCGCGCTCCTTATTGCGCCGCTCGGCCTCATGCAAAGTCACGGCATTTTTTTCCATCGACTCCTGCAGGGACTGCAGTTGCTTGGCTATTTTCTGCAATTCGAGATTACGTTTCTCGAATTCTTTTTCGATCTTCTTCTTGGCTCGGGCAGCCTGCGGTGCATCCGACAATACCCGCTGAGTATTGATATAACCAATCTTGACTTCTGCCTGCACCGCACCTGCGGTCATCAAGCTCACAGCCGCCAGCGCGGCGACAAATACGATCTTCACCTTGCTTCTCCTGAAAATGCGTCTGTAGACCCGTTCAGAACACGGTACCCATCTGGAATTGCAGACGCTGAATCTTGTCATCGGGCTTTTTCTTGACCGGGTTGGCGAAGCTGAATTTCAGCGGCCCCATGGGCGAGGACCAGGTCAGGGAAATCCCGAAACTGTAACGCATCTCGCCCAGGCTCAGTTTCTGGCTTTCACCCCAGACCTGGCCGGCATCGACGAAGGCGCTCAGCCGTACCGACTTGTCCAGCCCGGAGCCTGGCATCGGGAAAAGGAACTCGGCATTACCCACCAGCCGCCGGTTACCCCCCAGACGGCTTTCATTGCCCCAGGCATCGGTAATCTTCGGCCCCAGCGAGCCGCTGTCATAACCACGCACCGAGCCGATCCCACCAGCATAAAAATTCTTGAAGAACGGCAAGGCATGCCCTCCGTACCCACGGGCATAACCAAACTCGCCATTCAGCAGCAAGGTCATGTTGCGTGACCACGACATCGGAATGAATTCCTGATGCTGGTAGGTTGCCCGGTAATAACGCAGCGTTCCCATCTTTCCGGTGGGCAGGCTCAATTCACCGATCAGGCGACGGGTACCGCCCTTGGTTGGATACAGCCGGCTATCGATGGTCTCCTTCAACCAGCTGGCCGTGGCCAGTGTCGTCGTGCTCGTTTCGCCAAATTGATTCACATACTGCTGATACACCGTCGGGCTGGTCGGGTACATCTCCAGCTTGGTCGAGTCAAACGACAATCCGGTGCTGATGTAATCATCTTCCGCGATCGGCAGACCAAACCGCACCCCGCCTCCCATGGATTTCGAGCCGTAGCTGCCGATGGTATTGAGCGAGGTGGTGTCCGTCTTGCGGTCATAAATATCGAAGCCGCGACTGATACCGTCGATGGTGTAATACGGGTCCGTGTACGACAGCGAATAGACCTTGTTTACCTTGCTCGTATTGACCTGTACCCCGACGGTCTTGCCGCTGCCAAAAAGGTTTTGCTGCTGGACAGAAGCAGACAGAACGAGCTTTTCAGAGCTCGAAAAACCGGCACCGAGCATGATGTTGCCCGTCGGTTTTTCTTTGACGTTGATATTGACATCGACCTGGTCGGTTGTCCCCGGCACGGCCGGTGTCTCCAGCGTGACATCCTCAAAATAGCCCAGACGATCGATACGGGTGCGCGACTTGTTGATCTTCTCACCGTCGTACCAGCTGGCCTCCATTTGGCGCACTTCGCGCCGCAGCACCTCGTCACGGCTGCGCGTGTTGCCAGTGATGTTGATGTTGCGGACATACACCCGGCGGCCCGGATCGACGAACACGGTAAAGGCCACCTGACGCTTTTCCTTGTCGAGCTCCGGCGCGGCATTGACGTTGGCGAACGCGTAGCCGTCATTCCCCAGCCGCTCACTGATGGCCTTAGTGGTTTCCGTCAGCTTTTCGCGTGAAAACACCTCACCCGGCTTGAGCGCAATCAGCTTGCGCAGCTCATCCTCGGCAACGCGCAAATCCCCCGCCAGCTTGACCGAGGACACTTCGTATTTCTGCCCCTCGTTGATATTCACCGTGATGTAGATGTCCCGTCGATCAGGGGTGATGGACACCTGGGTGGAGTCGATGGTGAATTCGAGATAGCCGCGATTGAGGTAATGGGAACGCAGGTTTTCCAGATCACCGGCCAGCTTCTGTTTGGAATACTGATCGTTCTTGGTGTACCAGGTGAACCAGCCTGGTGTGCGCAGCTCGAAGTTTTCCAGCAGTTCCTTTTCAGGAATGGCCTTGGCACCGACGATATTGATCTGGCGTATCTTGGCAATGTCGTTTTCTTCGATGTTGAAGTTGATGCCGACCCGGTTACGCTCCAGCGGCGTCACGGTCGTCGTCACATTGACCGCGTAATAGCCTCGCGCCAGATATTGGCGTTTCAGCTCCTGCTCGGCACGGTCGACTAGGGCGCGGTCAAAGATGCGCGATTCGGCCAGCCCCACTTCACGCAGCCCCTTCAGGATCTGATCCTTTTCGAAGGCCTTAAGACCGGCAAAACTCACCGAGGCAATGGCCGGACGCTCGTCGATGAGTACCACCAGCACGCCGCCTTCCGTCTCCAGCCGGACATCCTTGAAAAACCCCGTGGCAAACAGCGCCTTGATCGCCCGCGCGGCCTTTTCTTCCGTCAGGGTATCGCCGACACTGACCGGCAGATAGCTGAACACCGTACCGGCTTCGGTACGCTGCAAGCCCTCTACCCGGATGTCCTTGACGACAAAAGACTCAAAAGCAAACGCGGAAACGGGAGCGGTCGTGACAAAAAACGCCGCCACCAGCCTGGCCATCAGGTTCTTGTTCATGCAAACATCCGGAAGCTAGGAAGAGTACACCAAGCGGTAAAAATCGTTATAGAGGGCAAAGGCCATCAGCATCAGCAACACGGCCAGACCGATTTTCTGGCCAAATTCCATCACCCTTTCCGGGAGCGGGCCGCCTTTGACGAGCTCGACAATATAATACAGCAAGTGCCCGCCATCCAATATCGGGATGGGCAGCAGATTCAGCACCCCCAGGCTGATGCTAATGAGAGCAATGAAATTCAGATAGGGTATCCAGCCCATCTGCGCACTGCGTCCGGCGTAATCGGCAATGGTCAGCGGGCCACTGAGATTCTTCCAGGACAACGCTCCGGTTACCATGCGCCCCATCATCTTCAGGGTGAACCCGGCCGTCTCGGAGGTCTGCCGCACCGCCTTGCCCAGTGCGGCCAGCGGCCCGTACTCCAGCCGGACGAACATCCGCTCATGCCAGGAAGCATCCTCCTGCACCGTCATGCCTAGCCGCCCGACCGGCTTGCCCTGCTCCTCGGCCGTATCCGGCACCGCCGTCACGCTCAGAGGTTCCATACCCCGGCGCAGTTCGAGCGACAGGCGCTGCCCGGGGGCACGTCTGACGCGCTGAACGATCTCGCGCCAATCTGTCACGGGCTGCCCGTCGAGCATCCGCACCTCATCCCCTGGCCGAATACCGGCACGCTCGGCTGCCGAACCGGGCATGACCTCCCCCACCAGCGGCTTGAGCGGCGGACGAAATGGCTTCAGGCCCAGCTTGCCCAGCAAATCCTGCTCCAGGTCTTCCTGTGACAGAGTCTCGACACTGATGCGGCGCGTCTCCAGCGTCTGCCGTGCGCTCACGACCTCCAGCACCACCGGCTGATGATCCAGCGCCACGCGCGTGAATTCCCAGCGCATTTCCTGCCAGCTGCGCACCGGCTGACCATTCACGCCCCGCACCATGTCCCCATCCTGCAACTGTGCCACCGCCGCCGCACTGCCAGCCGGCGGTGCCGCCAGCAGCGGGCGCAGTTCATCGCTGCCCTGCAGGAACAGCAGCCAGTACAGCAAAACCGCCAGCAGCAGATTGGCCAGTGGCCCCGCCGCCACGATCAGGAAACGTCGCCATACCGGCTGGTGGTTGAACGCCCGGTGCCGCTCGGCAGCAGCCACCGGCCCTTCATGTTCATCCAGCATCTTGACGAAGCCGCCCAGGGGCACGGCCGCCAGCGCCCACTCGGTCTGGTCGGCACCAAAACGCCGCAACCACAGCACTTTGCCAAAGCCCACGGAGAAGCGCAGTACCTTGACACCACACCAGCGTGCCGCCAGGAAATGTCCCGCCTCATGAAAGACGATCAAGATGGCCAGAGCAACGACGAAGGCCAGCGGATAAAGTATGGAATGCACACTCATGGCATCGACCTGCCCGACATCTGCGTTGCCACGCATTGCTGCGCCCGGCGACGTGCCTCGCCATCAACCTGCAAGACAGCCTCCAGATCAGGCAGCGGCACCACCGTCATGTGCGTCAAAACATCCTCGATCACCGCAGCAATCCCCAGAAAAGGCAGCTGGCCGGCCAAAAAGGCCGCCACCGCCACCTCGTTGGCGGCGTTCAGCACCGCCGATGCGCTACCGCCCGCGCGCAATGCCTGATAAGCCAGTCCAAGGCAGGGAAAGCGCTGCCGGTCGGGTGCTTCAAAATCAAGCTGACCGACGCGGAACAGATCCAGCGAAGCCACCCCCGCCTCGATGCGCTCCGGATAGGCCAGAGCATGGGCAATGGGTGTGCGCATGTCGGGATTGCCAAGCTGGGCCAGCACCGAGCCATCGACATAGTCCACCAACGAATGAATGACACTCTGCGGATGAATGACGACCTCGATGCTCTCAGCCGGCACATTGAACAGCCAGTGTGCCTCGATGACCTCGAGCCCCTTGTTCATCATGCTGGCCGAATCGACCGAAATCTTGCGCCCCATCACCCAGTTGGGATGGGCACAGGCCTGTTCCGGGGTTACCCGAGCCAGTTGTTCCAGCGGCGTATTGCGAAATGGCCCGCCCGAAGCCGTCAGCAGGATGCGCCGTATTCCCTTGCGCTCGGGCGAGCCGTCGTAATCGGCGGGCAAGGACTGAAAAATGGCATTATGTTCGCTGTCGATCGGTAGCAATGTGGCACCCGCCCGTCGCACTTCCGCCATGAACAACGGCCCGGCCATCACCAGGGCCTCCTTGTTGGCCAGCAGCACCCGCTTGCCAGCACGCACCGCTGCCAGCGTCGGCTCCAGGCCGGCAGCACCAACAATGGCAGCCATTACGCTGTCCACCTCGTCGTGCGCAGCAACCTCGGCCAATGCCTGCACCCCGGCCAGGACTTCCGTGGCCAACCCGGCGGCGTGCAGTTCCTGACGCAAACTGGCCACGGCCGCCTCATCCGCATCGCCCGTGACGACGGCATAACGCGGTCGATGACGCTGACACAGCGCCGCCAGCTCACGCACCCGTGTGTGCGCCGTCAATGCAAACACCTCGAAACGCTGCGGATGACGCGCCACCACATCGAGCGTGCTCTGGCCGATCGAACCGGTGGCACCCAGTACCGTCAAACGTTGCCTAGTGCCCGTGGCGTTCCGTGGAGAGCAGCGCGTCATCGCATCAGAACCCGGCAACACCCGACAATGCCCCCTGCGTCACGGCCAGCGCCACCAGCGGCAGGGTCGAAGTCAGGCTGTCGATACGGTCGAGCACACCGCCATGTCCGGGTAACAAGGCACTGCTGTCCTTGACACCGGCCTGGCGCTTGGCCAGCGATTCAAACAGGTCACCGATGATGCTCACCGCCGTCAATACCAGCAGCCCCAGCAGCCAGACCAACCACTGCTGCCCGCCCAGCGTCGACCAGACCCCGGTTTCCCGAGCCAGGATCGCCGCATACAGAAGAACGCCAGCAACCGCCCCCACCGCACCTTCCCAGGTCTTGCCCGGGCTGATCGTCGGTGCCAGCTTGTGCCGTCCCAAGGTACGGCCGGCAAAATAGGCGGCAATGTCAGCAACCCACACCAGCGCCATTGCCGCCAGCAGCAGCCACGGGCTGCGCTGGTGCAATGTGACCATGGCTGCCCAGCTGGGAACCAGCAACAACCCACCCACCAGCCAGCCCGCCACACCGTGGCTCACACGCCACTGATAACGGAACCACAGTGGAACGAGACAGACCCAAAACATCACAGCCAGCAACCACAATCCGGACAACAGCCCTTCGGGCAGTTTCTCAGACAGCCCTGCCGCCAGCAAGGCCAGGCACAGCCCGCCCGTCACCAGCGCATACACGATACGAATCGTCGGACTCGCCTGCAGCAACCCAGCCCACTCCCAGGCAGCCAGTGCCACGATGCCGACAAAAACCAGCGACATGAGTGGTGCAGGCAGCCAGAACAATCCGGCCAGCAATCCCGTCACCAGAAAAATGGCCGTGATGATGCGCGTACCCAGCATCAGCTGCTCTGCCCCGATGCGCCCGTCAATTGCTCACTGGTACGACCAAAACGACGTTCGCGCTGCTGATAAGAGGCAATGGCCTCATCGAGCGCAGCCGCATCGAACTCGGGCCAGAGCCGGTCGGTGAAAAAAAACTCGCTGTATGCCAATTGCCAAAGCAGGAAATTGCTGATGCGCTGCTCCCCCCCCGTGCGGATGAACAGATCCGGTTCGGGCGCGTAAGACATGGCCAGACAAGCGGCCAGATCATCTTCCGTCAGCGTCGCCGGCGGCATACCAGGCCGCTCGGCCAATAATCGTGATACCGCCTGCAGAATATCCCAGCGCCCGCCGTAATTGGCAGCGATGGTCAGCACCATGCGCTCGTTGCCTGCCGTCTGCGCTTCAGCACGCTGGATCAACGCCCCCAGCTCGGATCCGAAACGGGACAGATCGCCGACAACTTTCAGACGCACGCCGTTCTCATGCAGTCGCGACACTTCATTTTCCAGTGCCGCAACAAACAGCCCCATCAGGAAGGAAACCTCGTCGGCCGGACGCCGCCAGTTCTCGGAGCTGAATGCAAACAGGGTCAGATAGCCCACACCGCGTGCCATGCACGCCTTGATGGTAGCGCGAACCGCCTCCAGCCCGGCCTTGTGGCCGGCAACCCGGGGCAGCAGGCGCTGTCTGGCCCAACGCCCGTTGCCATCCATGATGATGGCGACATGCTGGGGGACCTGGCTGACCGCCGGAATGATCTGGGTGGAACTGGAAAACAGACGCACGACATCGTACTCCGATGCAACTTATGACAGCGACAGAACCACCTGCTTCACGACCGGCAACCACATGGGCAAGGACATACGGTAGCGGGTACTAAATACCCGACAATGACCCGACAATGCCACCCGGCCTCAAACCGCCATGAGGTCCTTTTCCTTGTCCGCCACGATCTTGTCGATCTCGACAACGGAGCGGTCGGTCAATTTCTGGATATCGTCCTGGACACGGCGCTCGTCGTCCTCGGAGACTTCCTTCTTCTTGAGGGCATCCTTGAGCTGGGTATTGGCATCGCGTCGCAGATTGCGTATCGCCACCTTGGCACCCTCGGCTTCCTGCTTGACGATCTTGGTCAGCTCGCGCCGCCGCTCCTCGGTCAACATAGGCATCGGCACGCGGATGATTTCGCCCTGTGCCGCTGGATTCAGGCCGAGGTCCGCATCACGGATAGCCTTTTCAATCTTGGGCATCATCGGCTTTTCCCACGGCTGCACCCCCAACGTGCGGGCATCGATCAAGGTCACATTGGCCACTTGGGAGAGCGCCACCATCGAACCGTAATACTCGACATGAACGTGATCGAGAATGCCGGTATGTGCCCGACCGGTACGCACTTTGGCCAGATCCTGCTTCAGGGCATCGATCGACTTCTGCATCTTCTGCTCGGTCTGTATTCTGAGTTCAGCGATCGAGATCACGCTCATGTCCGACTCCCGGGAATTCGATATTGCTATCGTTGAAAAATTCAGTTTCAGATTCAGGGTTCAAGACTCAGACGTGCACCAGCGTGCCCTCGTCTTCCCCCAAAACAATGCGCTTTAGCGCACCTTCCTTGAAAATGGAGAACACCACGATGGGCAGCTTCTGGTCGCGGCACAAGGCCAAGGCCGTCGCGTCCATGACCTTGAGGTCGCGGCTGATGGCCTCGTCAAAACTGATACGCTCAAAACGCTGTGCCGTCTTGTCCTTCATCGGATCGGCGGTATACACCCCATCCACCTTGGTCGCCTTCATGACGATCTCGGCACCGATTTCAGAGCCACGCAATGCCGCCGCCGTGTCCGTGGTGAAAAAAGGATTTCCCGTCCCTGCCGCAAACACCACCACCTTGCCTTCTTCGAGGTAGCGGATAGCCTTGCCCCGGATATAGGGCTCGATGACCTGCTCAACGTTCAGCGCCGACTGCACCCGAGCATTGATACCGGCCTGGCGCATGGCATCCGACAAGGCCATGGCATTGATGACCGTAGCCAGCATGCCCATGTAATCGGCCGTAGCGCGATCCATGCCGCTGGAAGCCCCAGCCACACCCCGGAAGATGTTGCCGCCACCAATGACCACACCCACCTCGACTCCCAGGGCAGCCACCGAGCCCACCTCCGCAACGATGCGATTGAGGGTTTCCCGGTTGATGCCATAAGCGTCATTGCCCATCAACGCCTCGCCGGACAGCTTGACGAGGATGCGTTTATAACGAGCCTTGGCGGTCGTGGTCATGGTCGTATCAATACCGTATCGTCGTATCGTTGTATCGTTGTATCGCCGCCGGATATTACTTGGCCGCAGCCGCGGCCTGAGCCGCCACTTCAGCCGCGAAGTCGGTCACTTTCTTCTCGATGCCTTCGCCGACGATGTACAGACTGAAACTCGCCACCGACGCGCTCTTGCTCTTCAGCAATTGCTCGATGGTTTGCTTGCCGTCTTCCGCCTTGACGAACACCTGGCCCAGCAAGGTGACTTCCTTCAGGAACTTCTGCACCGTGCCTTCGGCGATTTTTTCCAGCATGTCTTCCGGCTTGCCGGCCTCACGTGCCTTCTCGATGGCGATGCGACGCTCGGTATCCTTCAACTCCTGTGGAATGTCCTTGGGATCGAGCGACTTCGGCTTGGCCGCCGCAATGTGCATTGCCAAATCCTTGCCTAGCTGCTCGTCACCACCGACAACATCGACCAGCACACCGATCTTGCTGCCACCATGGACGTAGCTGGTCAGCTTGCCCTGCGCCGCAACGCGGGCGAAACGACGAATAGTCAGGTTCTCGCCGATCTTGCCGATCAGCGCGGTACGCACCGCCTCGACCGTCTGGCCGCCAATTTCAAGTGCTGACAGCGCCGCCACATCGGCCGGATTACGGCTGGCCACCAGCTCGGCCAGATTCTTCGCCAACGCGATGAAATCATCGTTCTTGGCAACGAAGTCGGTTTCACAGTTGAGCTCGACGATGGCTGCCAGCTTGCCATCGGCCGCCAGATGCAGGCCAACCACACCTTCCGCCGTCACCCGGGCAGCCGCCTTGGTGGCCTTGTTGCCCAGCTTGACGCGCAGGATTTCCTCGGCCTTGACCAGATCGCCTCCGGCCTCCGTCAACGCCTTCTTGCACTCCATCATCGGCGCGTCGGTCTTCTCGCGCAGTTCCTTGACCATACCTGCGGTAATTTCCGCCATTCTTCTTACTCCAGACTCAATGATTCAACGATCAATAACAAAAAGGCCAGCCGCAGCACCGCACGATACAACGCGCCACGGCACGGCGACTGACCTCAAATGGGACACTTACTCGGCCGCGCCTTCTTCCTCGACCTCGACGAACTCGTCATCACCGGCAATCGGCTGCTCCAGATCCGTCAGCGACTGGCTGCGGCCTTCGAGGATGGCATCGGCCACACCACGCGCATACAAACGGATCGCCCGGCTGGAGTCATCGTTGCCTGGAATGATGTAATCCACCCCTTCCGGAGAATGATTGGTATCCACCACACCAACCACCGGCACACCCAGCTTGCGCGCTTCGGTCACGGCGATCTTGTGGAAGCCGACATCGATGACAAAAATCGCATCCGGCAAACCAGCCATGTCCTTGATGCCACCGATGCTCTTTTGCAACTTTTCAAGTTCGCGACGGGTCGTCAGGGCTTCTTTCTTGGTCAGTTTGTCGAGCGAACCGTCTTCGGCCATCTGCTCAAGCTCCTTGAGGCGCTTGATCGAGGTCTTGACCGTCTTGAAATTGGTCAGCATACCCCCCAGCCAACGTTCGTCGACATAGGGCATGCCAGCGCGCTGCGCCTCTTCAGCGACGATCTCGCGCGCCTGGCGCTTGGTACCCACGAACAACACGGTACCCTTCTTGGCCGACAACTTACGGATAAAGGTCATCGCCTCCTGGTACTTGACCATGGTCTTTTCCAGATTGACGATATGAATTTTGTTGCGATGGCCGAAAATAAAAGGCGCCATCTTGGGGTTCCAGAAGCGCGTCTGGTGACCAAAATGGACACCGGCTTCCAGCATTTCACGCATGCTTGCAGACATTGTTGATACTCCGAACAGGGTTGAGCCGCCGCCTGGCCGTGCTACCCGAAAAACGGGTCACCCTCTCGGTGCCAGGCGTGTGGATTGATGAAACAAGAATTTCCTGCCGCCTCGGCAGTGCCTCAAAACGAGACAGTAACCGCAGCCGGCAGGACGGCGATTATAAGAGATTTTCCAGTAATGCATCAAGCCCGGACTGTCCACAGGACACCGCTAAAGAGCGGAAGAGCAGATCAGGGCGACTAGCGCCCCAGAGCGGGCGGCCACCCGGCGCCCGGCACGCCTGGCACGCCCGGGCACGCCTGGCTTAATTCCCGGCTTATTTGACGCGGGTAAGGTGGTTTCCAGCGGCCGGGGCTTTGACCGCCGCCGCCGGTTCCTCCACCACCATCGACCCTTGCGTGGTGGCCGGTACCGCATGCAGATGCAGCGCCGGGTCCGAGTTACCCTCTGCGGCCAATCCGCTACCCACATCCTCTTCCGGGGCATCCTCAACCTCGAAAGCCATGCCCTGGCCATTTTCGCGAGCGTAAATGGCTGCCACATTGGCCATGGGCACCAGCAACTCCTGGGCAACCCCGTTGAAACGTGCCGAAAATGTTACGAAATCATTTTCCATCATCAACTGATGGGTCGCATCAAAGCTGACGTTCAGCACGATCTGTCCGTCCTTGACGTAAGCCGGTGGCACGCGCGTACGTCCATCGACCACTACAGCAAGGTAGGGCGTATAGCCATGATCGGTGCACCACTCATGGATAGCTCGCACCAGATAGGGCTTGATGTCGGAGGCCGCCGTATCATTGCCGTCACTGCTCATAGCATCCCTCCGACCATCAGCGGCGCATCACCTTTTCAGAAGGTGTCAGGGCATCGATGAACCCCTGCCGGCTGAACACCCGCTCAGCATATTTCATCAGGGGCGCTGCTGCCTTGCCCAGGACGATACCGTAATGATCTAGGCGCCACAACAAGGGAGCAATCGCCACATCGAGCATCGAAAACTCATCTCCCAGCATGTGCTTCTGCTTAATGAAGATGGGTGCCAGTTCCGTCAGGCGATCGCGCACATGCAACCGCGACTTCTCGGCGGCCTTGAGGTTTTTTTCCAGCGCCTCGATGTGACTGAACAACTCATGTTCCATTGTGAACAGCAGTTGCCGGGCGCGGGCACGCATAATCGGATCCGGCGGCATCAATTGCGGATGCGGAAAGCGTTCGTCAATGTATTCATTGATGATGTTGGACTCGTACAGAACGAGATCCCGATCGACAAGCACGGGGACGCGATTGTAGGGATTGATCACCGCGATGTCTTCAGGCTTGTTGAAAAGATCAACATCGATCACCTGAAAATCCATCTGCTTTTCGTATAAAACGATGCGGCAGCGATGGCTGAACGGACACGTCGTGCCCGAATACAGGTTCATCATGGTACTCGTACCCCAGGAATAATCGGCATCACGCACCACACGGCGTGCGGCCGGCGTATTGTTTTCTCGATGCCCCATATGCAGTGATTGTGCAGTGATTGCGCAGGTCTAATTGAAAATGGTCAGTGTACGTCTTTCCAGAACTCACGTTTGAGCGCGTAAGCAAAGACGAACAAGACCGCCAAGGCGATGAGTACCGCTACCCCAAGATGCTGGCGAGTTTCTGCCACGGGCTCGGCCATGAATTGCAGATAGGCCACGAGATCCGCCACCAGCGCATCATACTCCTCCGGCTTGAGCTGGCCGGGTGTTGCCAGGGCGAGTTTGTGATCCGCCCCCATGACTTGCTGCCCTTGCAACTCCCACAAGGCATGCGGCATGCCGACATTGGGAAAAGCCACATTATTCCAACCGGTCGGACGGCTATCATCGCGATAGAAGCCGCGCAAATATGTGTAGAGCCAATCCGTACCTGTTCCGGTTTCCGATGAACGCGCCCGTGCCACCAGTGTCAGATCCGGCGGCGTCACACCAAACCAGAGCTTGGCATCGGCCGGTGGCATCGAGATTTTCATCAACTCACCAACCTTGGCATCGGAAAAGATCAGATTGTTGCGAATCTGCTCTTCACTCAGCCCGATGTCACGCAGGCGATTGTAGCGCATAAAGGACGCCCCGTGGCACCCCATGCAGTAATTGGCAAATACCTTGGCACCGTTTTGCAAGGCGGCCGGATTGTTACCACGATCCGGAGCCTTGTCGAGGTATACCGCGTCCCCGGAGGCAAAGGCCAGCAGCGGCGCAAACAACAGGGCGATCAGAAGCTTTTTCATTTTCCCGTGACTCTTTCCGGTTCTGGTTTGCATTTGTCGATGCGCGACCAGATCGGCATCGTCAGGAAGAAGAGGAAGTAATAGGCGCTCAATACCTGGGCAATCGGCGCGCCGGGGATGATGCCAAAGAAAGCATAGGACGGCGGCTTGGTACCGAGGAAGCCAAGGATCAGGAAGGCGATGATAAAGATCGTCAGTAGCGTCTTGAAGATCGGGCCGCGATAACGGATCGATTTGACCGGACTGCGGTCCAGCCACGGCAGGATGATGAAAATGGCCACCCCGCCGCCCATCGCCACCACACCCCAGAACTTGGCATCGATACCGAACAGCGGATAGGTCACCGCCCGCAGCAACGAATAGAACGGCGTGAAATACCAGACCGGCGCGATATGCGGCGGGGTCTTCAGTGGATCGGCCGGGAAGAAATTGTTGTATTCGAGGAAGTATCCGCCACCTTCCGGAGCAAAGAAAATGACTCCGGCAAAGACCATCAGAAACACCACCACGCCGACGATATCCTTGACCGTGTAATAGGGGTGGAAGGCAATGCCATCCAGCGGGATGCCATTGGCGTCTTTCTTTTTCTTGATCTCGACACCATCCGGATTGTTCGAGCCGACTTCATGCAAAGCCAGCAGGTGCAGACCCACCAGCACCAACAGGATCAGCGGCACGAGAATGACGTGGAAGGCAAAGAAGCGGTTGAGCGTAGCATCACCGACGACGAAGTCGCCGCGCAACCAGACCGAGAAATCTGGGCCGATCACGGGAATCGCCGAGAACAAATTGACGATCACCTGGGCTCCCCAGAAGGACATCTGCCCCCACGGCAGCAGATAACCAAAGAAAGCCTCTGCCATCAGACACAGGAAGATCAACATGCCGATGATCCATACCAGCTCACGCGGCGCACGGTGCGAACCGTAGATCACGCCACGGAACATGTGCAGATAGACAACGATGAAGAAGGCTGAGGCACCAGTCGAATGCATGTAGCGGATCAGCCAGCCCCACGGCACGTCACGCATGATGTATTCGACGCTGGCAAAGGCCACCGGCACACCGGCAGCATTCAGGGTGGCATCCGGCTTGAAGTGCATGGTCAGGAAGATGCCGGTCACCACCTGATTAACCAGCACCAGCAAGGCCAGCGAGCCGAAGAAATACCAGAAATTAAAATTCTTCGGCGCGTAATACTCCGACATGTGCGTCTTGTATGCCGACACTACCGGCAGACGCTCGTCGACCCAGTTCAGCAGGAAGGTTCCGATCATTTTGGCATTCATCGCTCAAGCCTCCTTGCCGTCCTGGCCGACGCCAATGACGATCGTGTTGTCACTCAGGTACTTGTGCGGCGGCACCACGAGGTTGTCCGGCGCCGGCTTGCTCTTGAAGACACGACCGGCCAGATCGAAAGTGGAACCGTGACACGGACACAGAAAACCGCCATGCCAGTCCGGCTCGACACCAGATTCGGCGCCGGTCTTGAATTTGTCGGTTGGTGAGCAGCCCAGATGGGTACAGATGCCGACAACCACCATGTATTCCGGCTTGATCGAACGCGCTTCGTTCTTGCAGTATTCCGGCTGCATCGGCTTTTCAGAGTTTGGATCACTCACCAGGCCATCGGTCTGCTTCAGGGAATCGAGCATTTCCTTGGTACGATTGATGATCCAGACCGGCTTGCCACGCCACTCGACGACCATCATCTGCCCCGGAGCCAGTTTGCCGATATCCACCTCGACCGGCGCCCCGGCCGCCTTGGCACGCTCGGAGGGCAACATGCTGGCAACAAACGGCACCGCCGTCGCCACCCCTGCTACCCCCCCTACGGCCGCCGTCGCAACGATGAGACGTCGCCGGCCGCAGTCCACCTTATCTTCACAACCCATGTTCCGTTCCCTGAATGAGGATAGGTCTAAAACCGCGGGATTATACTTGAACCCTCATGAAACTTAAAGCTTTGCTGCATGACATGTTTGCGCCACGCCATCCCGGGCGACAGTCATCTGTTGCAACCAGTCCTGCAATCGGTCTCCCAACACACGCACAGCCACGACATATGCCGCCACACCACTGCGCGCATCCACCCCGGCGGGCTGCACAACCCGCAAGGATTGCTGCGCCAGCACACGACCATCCTGCGACCCCAGCAAAGTCAGCCGGACCTCGAGCAAAACCTGGCTGCGATCGGCCGTGTCGAAATACTGCACGAACTCGTCGATATCCACCCGCAGGCGGCACGACTGCGGCTCCGGACGCCCCGCACGTACCAAGCGGCGGCGGCTCATGACCGATGCCAGCAACTCGGCAGGTGGTGCCACCCAGCGACTATCGACATACGCTCGCCGCCGCTCCGGTGCGTCGAACATCAGCCGATACTGCATCACCGGCGTATCCAGCCAACCCGGCGCATGCACCCCCTCCAGCAACCAGGGCAATGGCCCTTCCGACGGCGTCGACACAGCGGATGCCCATGGCAAAGTGGCAGCAGCGGTGGAGGAAGGCAATACCCCCTCCGACAGATCGTACAAGGCGGGTTCAGCGCGTTGTGCCAGGCCACCTGCACAAGCAGAGAGCCCCATCACGAACGTCGCTGCGGCAACGACACCACGGATACGGGAGTATTTGGCGAACAATTTGGCAGACATGAGGATCACGGAGCGGATGGCGAAAAACCGGCCTCGCCCGGCCCGGGAGTCGCGGCCGGAGGACCAAAAATCAGGGATTGCGGAGATTTTTCGAGACTGTCGAGAATACGCTTCATCTGCCGCGAGTTAGTTTGCAAATCCACCACCAGCCGGTCAAACTGGGGCAAGGTGCCGACCGTCAGATCCTGCCCTACCCGTCCGGTCATATCCTCTAGACGCCGGGACAAAGACTGCATTGACCCCACCAGGCTACGCATTTCAGTCGTCAGAGGCGCGCTTTCACCCGCCGTCTTTTCAAGATGCTGCAAGATGCTGCGGATGCGTTGCAGATTCTCCGGCGACAACACCTGTTTGACCGAACCAACCACTTGCGGCACTTCGCGCAAACCCTCGGAAGCCACGGCCACGTTGGCCAGTGTGCGATCCAGATGCGTCAGGTTGCGCTGATCCAGCACGCGATTCAACGTCCCCACCAGCGTCCCGACCTGCACCAAAATATCATTGGCGCGATCGCCCATCGACTCGAACAGGGTTTGCTGCATGATGATGCGCGGCGGATTCTCGTCATCGACAGGCAAGAGTTCGGCACTCTGGCCGTTGTCCTCAAGCTGGACATAGGCCAGCCCGGTGATGCCTTGCGAATTGAGTTGTGCCGTCGTGCCGCGTGTCAGCGGCAAGGAGGCATCGATACGCACCAGAATCTCGATGTTGCGTGCATCCTTGGGATCCAGCGCAATGCGGATAACCTTGCCCGCACTGATGCCGCGATAGCGCACCTGGGCCAGCGGATTCAAGCCATTGACATTGCGTTGAGTGACGAGCACCACATCCCGGGGCGTCACATGCTTGCCACCAAACCACCAGAAAGCCAGCCCTACCGCCAGACTGAGCACAACGACAAACAAGCCAGCCGCCAGTGCATGCGCACGATTTTCCATACTCAATACTTGCCCTGCCCGGAGTGCTCATCGCGCTCGCACAGGAAGAAATTACGAACAAAGGGGTGATCGAAGCACCGTATCTCCTCGATGGTGCCGACCGCGAGTATACGCTGTTCCGCCAGGACAGCGACGCGTGCGCCCAGTGCTGACAAGGTATCGACATCATGAGTGACCAGCACCACCGTCAAGCCCAGCTCATCACTCAACATGCGGATCAGACGTACAAAACTGGCAGAGCGGTCTGGATCAAGCCCGGCCGTGGGTTCATCGAGCAACAGCAGCTCCGGCTCCAACGCCAGAGCACGTGCCAGGGCCACCCGCTTCACCATACCACCGGACAGCTCAGCCGGCATGAGGTTGGCATGTTCTGGCAACAGTTCAACCATCGCCAGCTTGAGCATCACCAGTTCATGAATCAGCGCTTCATCCCGGATGCCGAACTCACGCAACGGAAATGCTACGTTGTCATACACATCGAAGGCTGAAAACAGGGCACCTTGCTGAAACAACATGCCAAAGCGCTGGCGCAGCGCCCGCTCACGGTCGATGCCTCCACCAAATAAACGCTCACCAAACAGACGGATCTCGCCCTTGGTCGGTGTCAGCAAGCCAACCATCTGGCGCAACAGCGTGGTCTTGCCACTACCCGACCCACCCACCAGCGCCAATACCTCGCCACGCTCAACCTGCAAACTCAGGTCACGATGCACCCATATCCTGCCAAACCGGGTCGATAGGTGACGAATCTCGATGACCTTTGTCGATGTACTCATGGTCATGACCGGATCACACCAGCCCGATGCTGCGGGTCAGGATGGCCACGATGGCGTCGACCAGAATGACCACCGTGATGGCCGTCACTACCGACGAAGTGGTGTTGGCCGACAGGCTCTCCGTATTTGGCTTGACGCGCAACCCAAAATGGCAGGCCACAAAAGCCACCATGATGCCAAACAGCACCCCCTTGGTCAGGCCAATCCAGAGATTGGCCAGCGGCACGACCTTGGGCAGAACTTCGATGAAATATCCGTAAGAAATATCCAGCTGCAACTGAGCCGCGATCATGCCACCAATCAGCGCCACGCTGCTGAGCCACAACACCAGCAGCGGCATGGCAATGGCTAGCGCCACCACCTTGGGCAGGATCAGACGCAGGCTGCGTGAAACCCCCATCGTCGCCAAGGCATCGATCTCTTCGGTCACCCGCATCACGCCAAGCTGGGCGGTCATCGCCGAGCCGGAGCGTCCAGCCACCAGCACCGCCACCAGCACCGGCCCCAGCTCGCGAATGATGCCCATGCCCAGAATATTGACGATGAATATCTCGCCGCCGAACTGCTTGAGCTGCAAGGCCGAAAGATAGGACAGCACAATGCCAATCAAAAAACCCACCAGTGCCGTGACCGGCATGGCGCGCACGCCACTCTTGTACAGATTGGCGAAAATCTCGCGGCGCGGCAGGTCGGCAGGGCGGCGGATCACATGCATGCCATCCAGCACCAACGTACCGATCATGACCATGAAATCGGCAAGATGATCCACGAAATCCAGCAACAGCAAGCCTGCCGCCTGCAGCGGGCCATGGTGCCGCGATGAGCCGCGCACCGACGGCCGGTTCCGCTGTCCCCGGTCGATACGCTCGATGATGTGTCGATGCTCATCGCTGATCTCGAGCCGTTCCGGAACCTGATGCCGCCAGGCACGCCACAGCATGAGGGCCCCGGCACTGTCCAGAACCTCGATGCCCCGGCAATCCCAGGTCACCCCGGACAATGCAGCATGGCGCTCCAGCTCTTCTGACAAGCGCCGGATCAACGGCTTCAACCGGCTCAAGGTCCAGCGACCTTCGAGCAATACGACCAAACCCTCATCGCCATGCCGCAACACACGGATGCTCGGCCCTGCAACGGCTCCCATCCCGCCCCCTACCTTGTTCCCGGAGCGGCAGCACCGGATCGGCAGCATTTGCCGTGCCGTATTTTCATCGGCACGTCCAGAGCATTCCACTGACTGACCTCTTCCTCCAGACTAGCCATCGTCAAACCTGGCGCGGCCAGCCCCACCGTCGCCAGCGTCAGTGTCATCCCATGCTTCGTCAGGGACACCCGGACATCCGGACCAGGAGCCTCAATCCGCGCCCGATGCAGCAGCACAGCCAGCCGCAGGCAAAAAATCATCCGCCGGTCGCGGGCATCGGGCATCGCTTCCAAAGCCGAAGCCAACTTGCCACGATGGCACAGCACCAATCCAGACAAGCGGACCTGATCCTGGCGTGAAAACCCGGGCATGTCAGCATTACCGAGAATATAGGCACCATGCTTGTGGTAGCCAGAATGTGCCACGGAAATGCCAATCTCATGCAAGCGAACCGCCCAGGTCAGGAACTGCGCTTCCATCTCATGGCCCGGATCCTCCTGGGGCAACAACTGCTGCAGCAGCGCCAGAGCACTGTCGGCAACCCGCGCCGCCTGGCGCCGATCGACGACATAACGCTGCATGAACTGACTCACGGTCACATCACGCATGTCATCGTGGTGGTGCCGGCCCACCAGATCATGCAGCACCCCATGACGCAGTGCCCCTTCCGAAAAAGTCATGCACTCCAGTTCGAACCCGGCAAAGACCGCCGACAGGATGGCCAGCCCGCCCGGCAGCACCGCCGCGCGGTCCGCCCGTAACCCCGGTAGATGCAGATGATCCACATGTCCGGCCCGAAACAGCAGGGCTTTCAATCGTTCGAGCCCGGCACGCGAAATCTCGCCTGCCCCGCATGCCGGCTCATTATGTTCATTGAGTCCATTGAGTCCATTGAGATGCAGCAACTCAGCAATGGCCTTGGCCGTACCCGACGAACCGATCGCCCGCTGCCAGCCGAGCTTCCGGTAGGTGGCGATGATGGTTTCCAGCTCGTTGGAGGCAGCAAGCTCGGCCTCTTTCATATTTTTCTTGCTGACGCTCCCGGACGAAAAGTACTGCAACGTGTGGCTGACACAGCCCAGATGCAAAGACTCCAACTCCAGCGGAGCATATCCCTGCCCGACGATAAATTCAGTGGACCCCCCACCAATATCGACGACCAGTTGCCGCCGCGCCGGATCAGGCAGGGTGTGCACCACACCCAAATAAATGAGGCGTGCTTCCTCTCGCCCGGCAATGACCTCGATGGGAAAGCCCAAAGCCTGTTGCCCCTTGTCGATAAGATGGGCAGCATTGCGGGCCACACGGAAAGTATCGGTGGCCACCACGCGCACGGTTTCCGGCAAAAAACCGCGCAGCCGCTCTCCGAATCGAGTCAAGGCTGCCAAAGCCCGGCGCTGCGCGGCGGCATCCAGTACCCGGTTGTGCCTCAAGCCGGCCGCCAAACGCACAGGCTCCTTGAGGGAGTCCTGCGCATAAACCTGATGGTCGACCACCCGCCCCACCTGTAACCGGAAGCTGTTGGAGCCCAGATCAACCGCAGCAATCAACTCATGCGTCACACCACCTCCCATGTAGAGGGTCAGATTTTACACACCCCCACCCACCGCACCCAATGCACCACCTGCACCGCTGCTTCTGTCCGCCCCTACAAAACCATTCAACAAAATCATTCCCGAACCCTTGCACAACCCACAATAATTCTGCTGTGCTAACATGACCGACGCGATATCCTTCACTTTTCACTATATCCTTCGCCGCATCATTACCCTATTACACACGTGCACACACACGCGCCACCCCGCCTTGCATTTCTGTATGGGTTACCTGCAAAATACCAAGTGTCGTGTCAAGTGAAGTGTTTTTGAAGTATTTTGTACCAAGTGTTGAATTGTTGAATACTGGAATGCCCGAAGCTACCAATGTCATCAATGCCACGAGTACTGCAAATGCTGCAAACACCGCGAGCCCCCCGGGTTCGCCCCGGATGTGGTTCTATCTACCCTCCCGTCCGGCCTACCAACGCCCTCATCGTTCCATTCATGACGCTGCGTCGCCCCCCCCCCCTCATCCTTGCCCTGATCCTGACGATACTGTTGTTCGGCTTCTGCCGAAATGGCGCGGCTTATGCCGCCACCGATCTGGTCGTGATTGCCAACCCGGGCAGTGGCATAGAGCACCTCTCACGGGACGAAGCCATCGCCCTGTACATGGGAAGATCGAAAAAACTATCTTCCGGCATTGCCGCCCAACCCATCGACCAGTCCTCCAAAACGCCTGTCAGGGCCAGCTTTTACAGCGAACTCATCAACAAGGAACTGGCCGAAGTGAATTCCTATTGGGCACGACTCAAGTTCTCCGGCCAGAGCACGCCACCCCGGCAGGTTGACACCACCGCCGAAGTTCTCCAGATCGTCAGCAGCAACAATGGCGCCATTGGCTACATCCCCCGCAGCGCAGTCGACAAACGCGTCAAGATCGTCCTCGACCTCGCCGCCCCGAAATAATCAAAATAATCAACAATTCGAATCATCCTCCACTCATCATTACCCGGCACCAGCCCTTCACACCCAGACCATTCTCATGATCCAGCGTCTCGTCCTCACCCTGCTCCTCACCTGCTCCAGCTTGGTCGCTGCACCGTCCCTCCATGCCCAAAGCAATGCTGCTGCAGGAGAAACGCCGACCACGGCTCCAACGACGGTGCCCAGCGATGCCTCTGGTGACATCAGCGAAACACCCGCCTTCAGCTTCAGCGGTTTCGGCACCCTCGGACTGACACATACGCAAGGACATGGTGCCGCCTTCATCCGTGATCTGACTCAGCCACGCGGGGCAAGCAACCGTGGTCTGTCCTTTGCCCAGGACAGCCGCATCGGCGTCCAGGCCAACCTGTCGCTCGGCAACAACCTCGAAGCTGTGACCCAGATTCTCAGCCGTTACCGCAACAACAACAGCTTCGATCCAGAAATCACCTGGGGCTTCCTGAAGTACACCTTCAATGACCAGATCGAAATCCGTGCCGGACGTATCGGTTTCGATGCCTACATCGCGGCCGACTCACGCGACATTGGCTATTCCTACCTCTGGGTACGCCCACCGGTCGAATACTACGGCACCCTGTTTTTCCCTTATGAAGACGGTGGCGACATCCTCTTCCGTATGCCGATCGCCGATGGTGTCGGCCGGATGAAATTTTACAGTGGTGTCACCCGCCAGAAACTCTCCTCCATGATGGAACAGCGCGAATGGGCCGGTGGCATCCGCACACCGGCCATCGGTTCCATTGAAGACCTCGAGCAATCCCGCGTCCTGGGCGGCCATATCGAATTCCAGAACAACCACTGGACCATCCGTCTGGGCGAAGGGCGGCTGCGCCATACCCGTGACTTCGCACCGGGAGCCTTCGACCTGCAAAGCATTCTGAATGCCCAGGCCATGGTCGCTACAGCCGGCGATCCCGGTGCCGGCATTGCCCCAAACCCGCAACTGGGCAACGCCTTACTGTCTTTTGCCCGGGATTCCAACACCGCCGGCAAGAAAATGACCATGGACAGCCTGGCCGTCGCCTATGAAGACGGCCCGCTGCAAACCAGTATGGCCATCAGCCACCTCTCCGGCAATGCCATCGTCTTCCCCAACATCAAATCCGCCTATTTCCTGCTGGGCTATCGTTTCGGTGCCCTGACTCCCTATGCCGTCCTCTCCACAGTCAAAGCGAAAAAATCCGACCGGCCCGACATATTGCAACGCCTCGGTGCCAATCCCGCCATCGTTGGCATCACCAATTTCCTGACCACCTCGCCAACCATTACGCAAACCACCCATTCCCTGGGGCTGCGTTATGACTTCGCTGAAAACATTGCCCTGAAATTCCAGGCAGACTTCATCCGCAACCGTGACTGCTCTCCGGTCGCCCTGCCCATAGGCTCCAGCGCATCCTGTGCCCCGCCCCTGCTCTGGCCCACCGTCCCGGTGAATTGGAACGGCCGCGCCCAGGTCTACACGGCCACCCTCGACTTCACCTTCTAATGTTGTCTCTGCCGATGCGTTCTGCTCCCCTCGGTTTCCTTCCACGTTCACGAAGCCAGTGCCCATGAGCAAGACAGACAACACAACGACCGTGCTGCGCGCCCTCACGTCGAGCATAGCCCTGAGAACCGCCCTGCTCGTACTGCTGATCTCCGGCCTCGCCGGCTATGGACTGCTGACCGTACTCTCTGGCTACATCGAGCCCAAAGTTCAAGAATCCATCAACCGCCGCCTCGTCGAACTCGTCAAGACCGTCGAAGACACCACCAGCATCGCCTGCTTCACCTCCGACAACCAACTGGCCAAGGAAGTCGCCAAGGGGCTGCTGATGAACCGCGATGTCGATCGCGTCATCATCGCCACGGAAAGCGAAACGCTGACCGATCTCAACCGTCAGCAAACCGACCCGCACGCCGCCCCGCCCTCCGCAGCAGACAAAGCGCTGCCCACGGCCGGCCTGACCATCCGCACCCTGGCCTCCCCCTTCGATGCCAAAGCCATCGTCGGCAAGATCACCGTCGTCCACAACCAGGAATCGATCCGGCAACAAGTGACCGAAGCCATGGGCTTCATCCGGCTGATGCTCATGCTGCAGACCGCCGCCATCATCATCGTCATCGCCCTCATCGCCATCGGCTACATCGCCCAGCCCATACACCGCATCTCCCGTCGTCTAAATGAGCTCTCTGAGCATGCCGAACTCTCCGCCAGCAATGGCGAAAGAATTCAGCCCCCCCCGGGGCACCAGCAAAGCGAAATCGGCCACATGGTGCAAGATATCAACGCCCTCATCGACCGCCTGGCCGAAGGCTTGCTGACCGAGCGGGACCTGCGCCTGCAACGCGAGATCGAAAGCAAACGCTTCCAGGCCATTTTCGAGAATGCCGAAACCGGCCTGTTCGTCATCGACGGCAAAGGTCGTCTACTCTCCTTCAATCCGGCATTCCGTAACCTGCTGTCCCTCGAGATCGATCCGTCCGAAGCTCCCTCCCAGCCCTTGCTGTCCACACTCGTCGGCGAGCAAGCTGAGAAAGTCGATACCCTCATTACCAACTGCCTGACCGAAGGGCGCAGCTGTTTCGATGAAATTATCCTGACCCTCAAGGACAGTGAGCAACGCTGGCTCAACGTCATCCTCAACCCGGTCGAGGACAACCAGATCCAGGGCGTGATCAACGACGTCACCGAAGCCCGGCTACGCGAAGCCCAGGCCAACAAACTGGCGCTGACCGATGCCCTGACCGGCCTGGGCAACCGGCTGGGATTCGAACGGAAAATCGAGCAACTGGTCAGCGAATGGCAAAACAACCCGGACCGTCACTTCACGCTGATGCTGATCGACCTCGATCATTTCAAGGAAATCAACGATACCCACGGCCATGATGCTGGTGACATCATCCTGGTGCATGTCTCCCGCCAGATCGAGCACTCCATCCGTCGTTCCGACTACGTTGCCCGCTTGGGCGGCGACGAATTCATCATCCTGCTGCCCTTCGTGGCTGACAGGTTCGTCGTCGATCGTCTCGCCAAAACCCTGATCGGCAACATCACCAAACCCATCCAGACCAGTTCCGGATACACCATCGGTGTCGGTGCCAGTATCGGCGTCGCCCTGGCCAACCGCCCCGACATGAAAAAGGAACAGATCATCAAACAGGCCGACCTGGCGCTCTATGCCGTCAAACAGGCCGGGCGCAACGGCTATCGCATTTTTGATGAAGAGTTCCTCCCCTCCGGCACTGCCTGACACCCTGCCTCCTCGTACAGGGAATACAGACTGAAGCAGGAGGCGACTACCCGGCAACCGGCTGTCACCTTGCTGTAACGTTTCCCTGCTGTAATACCGCCCGTGCCTCTCGTCCCCCGCCCACCTGCCGAGCATTTCCTCAACCGTGAGCTGGCCGTACTGAGCTTCAACCGGCGCGTCCTGGCGCAGGCCGCCGATGTCGACATGCCCTTGCTCGAACGCCTGCGCTTCATCTGCATCGTCTCCAGCAATCTCGACGAATTCTTCGAAGTGCGCGTAGCCGGCCTCAAAGAGCAAATCAAGCTCGGCAGCCCAACCCCCGACACGGATGGCCTGCCCCCTGCCGAAGTGCTCCAGCGCATCAGCCTTGAAGCCCATGCCCTGATTGCCGACCAGTACGCCCTGCTCAACGACGAAGTTCTGCCAGCACTCGCCCAAGAAGGTATCCTGTTCATCCGTCGCAATCTCTGGACACCGGAACAAGCCACCTGGATCCACGACTATTTCATGCGCGAGGTGATGCCGCTACTGACCCCCATCGGCCTCGACCCGGCTCACCCTTTCCCGCGTGTCCTCAACAAAAGTCTCAACTTCGCCGTCGAGCTCAACGGAACCGATGCCTTCGGCCGCAACTCGGGAGCGGCCATCGTCCAGGCACCACGCGCCCTGCCGCGCGTCATCCAGCTCCCCGCCGAGCTAACCGGCGTCGATCACGGCTTCGTTTTTCTATCATCGATGCTGCACCAGTATGTTGGTGAGCTGTTTTCCGGCATGAGCGTCCTGGGCTGCCACCAGTTCCGTGTCACCCGCAATTCCGACCTGTTCGTCGATGACGAAGAAATCAAGAATCTGCGCACCGCCGTCCAGGGCGAACTGCCCCAGCGCCACTTCGGCGATGCTGTGCGTCTCGAAGTCGCCGACAACTGTCCGGAGGCCATGGCCGAATTCCTGCTGCAACAATTCAACCTCGGCCACAATGACCTGTTCCGCGTACCGGGCATCGTCAATCTGGTACGCCTCAACGCCGTCCCCGACATGATCGACCGGCCAGCACTGAAGTTTCCCACCTTCCAGCCCAGCCTGCCCAAAGTACTGAGCAAGCATTACGACATCTTCGCCAGCATCCGCAAACAAGACATCCTCCTACACCTGCCCTTCCAGTCCTTCTCGCCGGTCGTCCAGCTCCTCCAGCAGGCTGCAGATGATCCCCAGGTTGTCGCCATCCGCATGACCGTCTATCGCACCGGAGCCGGCTCTGTACTCATGGAACACCTGCTGCGTGCCGCGCGTCAGGGCAAGGAAGTCACTGTCGTCGTCGAGCTCATGGCGCGCTTCGACGAAGAAGCCAACCTCGACATCGCCACCCGTCTCGAAGAAGTCGGTGTCCATGTCGTCTATGGCGTCTTCGGCTACAAGACCCACGCCAAGATGCTGCAGATCCTGCGCCGTGAAGAAGGCGGCTACCGGCGCTACTGCCACCTTGGCACGGGCAACTACCACCCGCGCACCACCCGTTTTTATACCGACTTCGGCCTATTTACCTGTCACGACGAAATCAATGCCGATGTTAGCGAAGTCTTCCGGCAACTGACTGGTCTGGGCAAAGCCAATGCCCTGCGTCACCTGTGGCAGGCCCCCTTCAGCCTGCACACCGGCGTATTGGCTGCCATCCACAACGAAACCGCCACAGCGCGAGCCGGCCGCAAGGCACAGATCATCGCCAAGATGAACTCCCTGGTCGAGCCTGCCATCATCGAAGCACTCTACGAAGCCTCGCAAGCCGGTGTCCGGGTTGACCTGATCGTACGCGGCATCTGCACCCTGCGCCCCGGGGTTGCCGGCCTGTCGGAAAACATCCACCTGCGCTCGGTCATCGGTCGTTTCCTCGAACATTCACGCATTTTTTACTTCTACGCCGAAGGTGCCGAAAACATCTATCTGTCGAGTGCTGACTGGATGGATCGCAACGTCTTCCGCCGCATCGAAATCGCCTTCCCTATTCTCGACCCGAAACTCAAACGCCGGGTCATCAAAGAAGGGCTGCGCGCCTATCTCACCGACAACACCCAGGCCTGGGAAATGAACGGCGACGGCCAGTACCAGCTGCGACGCACACGCCCGGCATCACGCCTGCCGCGCACCCGCAACTGCGCCCAGGAAAGTCTGCTCACCAGCCTGACCGTCACCACGCCCCCCTGAAACCAAACCACCAGGGCAACTGGATACCGTCTACCCGCCCCGGGTATCGGCGTCGGCGACCAGCAGAATCACTGCCTCGGCAGCAATGCCTTCGCCACGCCCGGTAAACCCCAGGCGCTCCGTCGTCTTGCCCTTGATATTCACACACGCAGTGGCAATCGCCAGGTCTGCCGCAATGTTGTGGCACATCGCCGCCGCGTAAGGAGAAATTTTTGGCGCCTGGGCAATGATGGTGGCATCGACATTGCCTACCCGCCAGCCGGCCTGCCGCACTGCTGCCAGCGCTCCACGCAGCAACACGCGGCTGTCGGCACCCGCATATTGCGGATCATGGTCGGGATAAAGACGGCCAATATCCCCAAGTCCAGCAGCACCAAGCAAAGCATCCGTAAGGGCATGCAGCAGCACATCCGCATCCGAATGCCCCAGCAAACCACGCGCATAAGGAATCTCGACCCCGCCCAGAATCAACTTGCGATGATCCGCAAAAGCATGCACATCAAACCCCTGGCCAATGCGGAAAGCGGGTGGATTCGTGTCCGGCAGAAGCGTCATGGCAATTCTCCCCGATGCTGCAATATCCACGCGGCAAGATTGAGATCCAGTGGATACGTCACCTTCAGATTGGTCGGATCGGCCATCACCAGACGCGGGCGAAACCCCAAAGACTCCATCGCACTGGCCTCATCGGTAATGACATCGAGACGGTTCATCCCTTCCAACGCACGCCGCAGATAGCGATAACGGAACATCTGCGGTGTCTGCGCCTGCCACAAACCCGCACGCGGCACCGTGGCAGCGATGGCCGCATGGTCATGCTCATCCGCACGTTTCAGCGTATCGGCCACCGGCAGCGCCAGAATGCCGCCATCCTCATAGTCGCCCCCGTGCGCACACACCCCGTCAATTAGTGCATCGACATGCCAGGGAGCCAGGCAAGGCCGGGCTGCATCATGCACCAATACCCAGTCCTGCGGCTGCACCTGAGCGGCCATCGCCCGCAGACCATTGCGTACCGACTCGGCACGCGTCGCCCCGCCACAAAAAAGTGGCGATAACTTGGCACCGAGCACAGACCAATCCTGGCTGCGCCACCGTGCATCCCCGGGCGCCAACACCACGAAAACCCGCTTGACACGGGGCACCTTGCACAGCGCCTGCAAGGCATGATGGATGACCGTGTGCCCTGCCAGTGGCAGATATTGTTTGGGATGCTCCGCCCCCATGCGCGCGCCGCAACCCGCCGCTGGCACCAGTGCATAAAAAGCCGCCGGCCCCGTCACCTGCGGATGCCATGAAGAGCTTTCATTGCCGTGCGCATGATTCCTGTCATTCATCACTGCACCCGCCCCCCCGCTTCCCGCTTTTTCTGCGAAGCACACACCAAAAACAAACGGCCTGCATTGCTGCAGGCCGCTGTATTTTTGGTAGGCCGTGTAGGGATCGAACCTACGACCAACGGATTAAGAGTCCGCTGCTCTACCAGCTGAGCTAACGACCCAAAAATTCTTTCTTGTTCTCTCTAACCACACATCACACATGGACCACATGATGACTGCAGAGCGGCAGCAATTATAAACATCAACCTATCAAATTTCAAGCCACTGCCGCAAACCACCGCAAACCACCGGTGTATGTCTGGTAGGCCGTGCGGGACTCGAACCTGCGACCAACGGATTAAAAGTCCGCTGCTCTACCAACTGAGCTAACGACCCAAAGACAAGCCCGCTATTATGTTAGCGCCCACCATGGAAGTCAAACATTCACTGTGATTCACTGTGTATTCTGTATGCCATGATGAACCAGACATCCATCGACCCTGCCACGCTGCATGCTAATATCCCGCGCGGCTGACGCATCCACAAAAACAGAAGATCGAAACTGCGATGGCAGGGAGCAAAACAGATGGCCAGTGAAGACAAAAAAATCAAGGAATACAGCTTCATCTGGGAAGGCAAGGACAAAACCGGCAAGCTCGTGCGCGGCGAGATGCGTGCCGGTGGCGAAACCCTGGTTCGCTCCACCCTGCGGCGACAGGGGGTCATGGTCACAAAAATCAAGAAGCAAAAGCTCGGCAAGCTAGGCAAGGTCACGGAAAAAGACATCACGCTATTTACCCGCCAGCTCGCCACCATGATGAAAGCCGGTGTCCCCCTGCTGCAAGCCTTCGACATCGTCGGCAAAGGCAACAGCAATCCCGCCGTCGGCAAGCTGCTCAATAACATCCGCACCGATGTCGAAACCGGCTCCAGCCTCAACCAGGCCTTCCGCAAATACCCGCTCTATTTTGATGCCCTGTTCTGCAACCTCGTCGGTGCCGGCGAGCAGGCCGGGATCCTCGACGCCCTGCTAGATCGCCTGGCAACCTACAAAGAAAAAATCCAGGCCATCAAATCCAAGATCAAATCGGCCCTGTTCTACCCCATCTCCATCATCGTCGTCGCCTTCATCATCGTTGCGGTCATCATGATTTTCGTGATCCCGCAGTTCAAGGCCATCTTCACCAGCTTCGGTGCTGACCTGCCCGCCCCGACGCTACTTCTGATCAGTCTTTCGGATGCCTTCGTCGAATACTGGTACATCATCTTCGGTGCCATCGGTGGCGGGCTGTATTCCTTCCTGCAAGCCTGGAAACGCTCCAAGGCCCTGCAAATTTCGATGGATCGACTGCTGCTGAAGCTCCCCGTCTTCGGCGACCTGATCCGCAAAGCCACCATTGCCCGCTGGACACGCACCCTATCGACCATGTTCGCCGCCGGCGTACCGCTCGTCGAAGCCCTCGACTCCGTCGCCGGTGCCGCCGGCAACCACGTCTATTACATCGCCACCGTCGCCATCAAGGGCGAAGTCAGCACCGGCCAGAACCTGACCGTCGCCATGCAGAACACCAACCTGTTTCCCAACATGGTGATCCAGATGGTGTCGATTGGTGAAGAATCCGGCCAGCTCGATGCCATGCTCAGCAAAGTGGCCGACTTCTACGAAGCCGAAGTGGATGACGCCGTCGAAGCCCTCTCCAGCCTGATGGAACCCATGATCATGGTTGTTCTCGGCACCCTCATCGGTGGCATGGTGGTCGCCATGTACCTGCCCATCTTCAAGCTCGGCGCGGTTGCCGGCTGATTCACGCCGACGCCGCCCTGTCACCATAGCCCCACCGCCACCCACGCATACCCGCACCCGAAAGCATCTTCACACCATGATTTCTGCCACCGTTCTCCTCAGCCAGCCCCCTTATCTGGCCGCCCTGTGCCTGATCCTGGGGCTGATCATCGGCAGCTTTCTCAATGTCGTCATCCACCGCATGCCCATCATGATGCAGCGCGAATGGGATGCCCAGTGTGCAGAACTGCGCGGCGAAGAACTACCCCAGCACGAACGCTACAACCTCGCCGTCCCCCGCTCGCGCTGCCCGAAATGCAGCCACGCCATCAGCGCCTTCGAAAACATCCCCGTCTTCAGCTGGCTCTTCCTGCGTGGCCGCTGCCGTGGCTGTCAGGCCCCGATATCCCTGCGCTATCCCCTCATCGAAGCCCTCTGCGGCCTGCTCTCGGCCTATGCCGGCTGGCATTTCGGCTACACCCTGGCCGGCCTCGGTGCCCTGCTGTTCGTCTGGGCCATGATCGCCCTGACCTTCATCGACTTCGACACCCAACTGCTGCCCGACGACATCACCCTGCCGCTGCTCTGGCTCGGTTTGCTATTCAATCTCGGCGGCCACTACACCGACCTGAAAAGTGCCGTGATCGGCGCCATGGCCGGCTACCTGGCCCTGTGGAGCGTCTACTGGGGCTTCAAGCTGGTCACTGGCAAAGAAGGTATGGGTTACGGCGACTTCAAGCTACTGGCCGCCATCGGTGCCTGGTTTGGCTGGCAGATGCTGCCCATGACCATCCTGCTGTCCTCCGTCGTCGGTGCCATCATCGGCATCGCCCTGATCCTCTTTGCCCGCCACGGCCGCAACACCCCCATCCCCTTCGGCCCCTACCTGGCCACCGCCGGCATCATCGCGCTGTTCTGGGGCAAGTCCTTGGCTGCCCTGATTTTGCCCACCAGCTGAGCCCTGCACGCGCCATGACATGACCCCGGAGCACGATCTGCTCATTGTCGGTGGCGGCATCAATGGTACTGCCATCGCCCGGGATGCCGCCAAGCGCGGGCTGTCCGTACTGCTGTGCGAACAGGGCGACATCGCCGGCGCCACCTCCTCCGCCAGCAGCAAGATGATCCACGGTGGCCTGCGCTACCTGGAACACTACGAATTCCGCCTGGTCGCCGAAGCACTGGCCGAGCGCGAAGTGATGCTGCGCATCGCTCCACATCTGGCCCGCCCCCTGACCATCGTCATGCCCCACGTCGCCACGCAGCGCCCGGCCTGGCTGATCCGGCTGGGACTGCTGCTCTACGACACCCTGGGCCGCTGGCAACACCCCACCCACCGCCCCCTCCTGCCCACTTCAAGCGCGCTCGACCTGCGCCAGTCCCCCTATGCAGAAGTGCTGCAAACGGGCTACCCAAAAGGCTTTGCCTACGCCGATGTCCTCGACGACGATGCCCGCCTGACCCTGGCCACTGCCCGTGCCGCCGCCATGCATGGCGCCACCATCCAGCCCCGCACCCGCCTCCTTGCTGCGCAGCGCCAAGACCAGGGCCACGGCTGGCTCGTCCGGCTGGAGCATCATGGGCAACCGCGTGACATCACCGCCCGCGCCCTCATCAACGCCGCCGGCCCCTGGGTGGCCGCCGTGCGCGATACCTGCCTGCCCCGGCAGGACAAAAACGGAAGCCCTCCTCCCCCGCGCGCCACCGTCCGTCTCATCAAAGGCAGCCACATCGTCGTCCCACGCCTCTATCCCGGCAACCACGGCTGGCTACTGCAAAACACCGATCACCGCGTCCTCTTTGTCCTACCCTTCGAAGAACACCACACCCTCATCGGCACCACCGAAATCCCTCATCCTCACCTCGATACCCCTCCTCGTGCCTCCGCTGCGGAAATCGACTACCTCTGCCAGGCCGTCGCCCGCTTCTTTCGCCACCCGCCCCGGCCTGAGGATGTCGTCTGGCACTACGCCGGCGTGCGCCCCCTGCACGAAGACGGCCACCACAACGCCGGCGATGTCACCCGCGACTACGTCTTCGAACTCGACGGCCGCCCTGATGAAGCGCCTCTGCTCTCCATCTTTGGCGGCAAACTGACCACCCATCGCCGCCTGGCCGAAGCCGCACTCGATCGCCTCAAACCCTGGTTCCCGCAGCTCCCCGCCAGCACCACCGCCCACCATCCCCTGCCCGGCGGCGACTTCACTGACTTCCCGCAGCTCCTCGAAACACTACAACAACGCTACCCGCAACTACCCTCCACCCTCCTCGCCAGCCTCGCCTGGCGCCACGGCAGCAACACCCCGGCCGTGCTGATGGATGCCCGCACCCCCGCCGACCTCGGCCAGCACTTCGGCGGCAACCTGTACGCGCGTGAAGTCACCTACTTCATCACCCACGAATGGGCGCACACTGCCGACGACATCCTGTGGCGACGCAGCAAGGCCGGCCTGCACCTTAGCGCCGCACAGCACCAGGTTTTGGGCGACTGGCTGGCCACCCACCACCCCGAACTGTCCGGCTCCACCGAATCCACCGAACCTGGCGGAGTACCCCGATGACCCCCTGCCTCCTCGCCCTCGACCAGGGCACCACCAGTGCCCGCGCCCTGCTCTTTGACTGCAACGGCCAGCTCCTTGGTCTCGCACAGCAAGAATTCACCCAGCATTTCCCGCAAGCCGGCTGGGTCGAACACGACGCCGAAGAACTCTGGGCCACCCAGCTCGAAGTCACCCGCCGGGTCATCACCGAAACACGCACCGACCCCCGCCACATCGCCGCCCTCGGCATCACCAACCAACGCGAAACCACCGTCCTCTGGGAACGCGCGAGCGGCCGGCCGCTCGCCCGCGCCATCGTCTGGCAAGACCGGCGCACCGCGCCCCTCTGCGACGAACTGCGGGCAGCCGGGTTCGAACCCCTGTTCCAGCAAAAAACCGGCCTGCTACTCGATCCCTACTTCTCCGGCAGCAAGCTGAAATGACTGCTCGACCACCTGCCCAATGCCCGTGCCCGCGCACGACGGGGCGAGCTGGCCTTTGGCACCATCGACAGCTGGCTGCTGTGGAAACTCACCAACGGGCGCCAGCACCGAACCGACGCCAGCAACGCCGCCCGCACCCTGCTCTACAACCTGCACAGCGGCGACTGGGACGACGAACTCCTGCAACTGCTCGACATCCCGCGTGAACTGCTGCCAGAAATTCACCCCAGCAGCAGCCACCATGGCGACACGGAAGCCCACCTGCTCGGCGCCGCCCTGCCCATCTGCGCCCTCATCGGCGACCAGCAGGCCGCCACCTTCGGCCAGGCCTGCCTGCACCCCGGCATGGCCAAGAACACCTACGGCACCGGCTGCTTCATGCTGCTCAACACTGGTAGCCAGATCGTCCCCTCACCACACCGGCTGCTCACCACCGTCGCCTGGCAACTGCCGGAAGCCACCACCTACGCCCTCGAAGGCAGCGTCTTCATGGCTGGTGCCATCGTCCAGTGGCTGCGCGATGGCCTGGGCATCCTGAATCAGGCCAGCGACATAGAGGCCCTGGCCGCCAGCGTTCCCGACAACGGCGGCGTCACCCTAGTGCCCGCCTTCACCGGCCTGGGCGCACCCCACTGGCAACCCCACGCCCGCGCCTGCCTGCTTGGCATGAGTCGCGGCACCACCCGCGCCCACATCGCCCGCGCCGCCCTCGAAGCCATCGCCCTGCAAAGCACCGACGTACTCAGAGCCATGCAGCAAGACGCTGCCCTGCCCATCACCGAGCTACGCGTCGACGGCGGCGCCGCCCGCAACGACCTGCTCATGCAATGCCAGGCCGATCTCCTCGGCATCCCCGTCGTGCGCCCCAAACACACCGAAGCCACCGCCCTGGGTGCCGCCTTCCTCGCCGGTCGTCACTGCGGCCTATGGACATCGGAGGACGACATCGCCCACCTCTGGCAAGCCGACCGGCGCTTCGAGCCGCAGCTCGACGCCCACCAGCGCGACCACCTGCTCAACCAGTGGAACGATGCCCTGCGCCTAATCCTGACCACAAGTCCGGCACCACTCCCATGACGCATCCACTCTGTCCAGGTTCCATCCCAAGGCCATCTGCGATCACTCTGAACGGCAAAACGCCCTCTGTATCCAGCCCCACCGCAACCCTCCCCAGACTGCTAGGGATGTGCTGATTAAACCTAGAAACCGCAGTTGACCGCTGATTTCCAGTATGAAGTCCTTGTTTTTCTAAACATTTTGGCTCTGATTAGCCCTCACCTTTTGGGTGAGAACACTGGGGAAACACTGATCAAGTCATTCCCGCGAAGGCGGGAATCCAGTAAGTTGTTGAAACCATGGATTCCCGCCTTCGCGGGAATGACGAAATCTGGACTTCTTCAGCGTTTCCCTAAACCTCCGATTGCACGTTTTTCCGTCGGCCTGACTGCGTTGCTCCTCCTTGCAGGCATCGGGCATGCAGCGTCGTCGCGTCTTGTCAGACCACCGGAAAAACGCACACTCGAAGGCTTCCAACTGCGGTTTCTAGGATAATTCGGAATCGTCGTTCCGGCGAAGGTGACCGAAGGAAATGCCCTTGGGTGCCGGAACCCAGAAAAATCAATGCTCCG
>JAGOSV010000009.1:0-4478 GCA_018062105.1 Sterolibacterium sp.
AGCTGAACGCGAAAAGGTCAGGAAGGGCGGCAAGTCCGAACTGATGGATCTGCTCATCGCCTACCGCTGGAACGACATGTTCGGCGGCTTCGATGTCAATCCGCAGACGCTGAGCTGGGCTTGAGTCACTGATTCAGACGTAATCAGGGTTGTTTCAATGCAGTCAGGGGGATCCGTCATTTGACGGACTGGCGTGTTTCGTCCATGCGAAACACATTCAGCAGGAAGCAAAGGGGGAGCAAGTCATGCAATTGTCACGTCGTCATTTCATCGTGGGTTCTGCGGTCGCTGCGGCTGGAGTGGGGTTGTACAGCCTGCGGCCGAAGACAAAAACACCCAAGCCCGGCATCACCATGCCGGCCAAGGTGCCGGCCAAGAAGATCAAGTACAACGATTATTCCGACATCTGGCGCGAGAAGTGGAAATGGGACAAAGTAGTGAAAGGCACGCACACCCGTGCCAACTGCTGCGCAGCCTGCTCCTGGGATGTTTATGTGCGCGATGGCATTGCCTGGCGTGAAGAACAGAACACCATTTACGAGCCGCCACGGCCGGGGATTCCGGATCAAAACCCGCGTGGTTGCCAGAAGGGGGCGTGTTATACGACATTGCAACTGTCCGAGACCCGTATTCTTTATCCGTTGAAGCGTGCTGGGGAACGTGGTGAGGGTAAATGGAAACGCATCAGCTGGGATCAGGCGCTGACCGAGATTGCCGACAAGCTGCTCGATGTGTCGACCAATCATGGGACGGAGACCATCTGTTTCGACGATTTGTCGAATACCGGTTACGGCCCGGAAACGGCGGGTGACTTCCGTTTCTCGACAGGCATGCAGGTGACGCGCCTCGACGGCTGGTCGGGGGTGGGGGATATGCCGCTGGGCGTGATCCAGACCTGGGGCGCATTTAATTGTGAAGGTACTTCGGATGACTGGTTCCGTTCGGATTACATCGTCATCTGGTTGGGTAACCCCAATTACACCCGTATTCCGGAGGCGCACTTCCTGCATGAAGCCCGCTATCGTGGTGCCAAGCTGGTGGTGGTGGCACCTGATCTGAATGCTTCGACAGTGCATGCCGACATGTGGCTCAATGTCAAGCCGGAAACCGATGCGGCACTCGGTCTGGCCTGCGCCCAGGTGATGATTTCCGAAAACCTGTTCAAGAAAGACTACGTCCTCGAGCAGACCGACTTCCCCTTCCTGGTACGCAAGGACAATCAGCGCTTCCTGCGTGTGGCCGATGTCGTCAAGGGCGGGGCAGATAATGCCTTCTATCTGTGGGACGAGGCAAAGAATGCCATCGCCATGACGCCGGGCTGTGAAGGCGATGGTGATGGCGGTCGCAGCCTCAAGTTGAACGGCATCAAGCCGGCGCTGTCCGGGACGCGCAGCGTCAAGCTGGCCGACGGTTCTACCGTCGAATGTGTCACGGTCTTCGACCTGATCCGCGAGAAGATCGACAAGGAGTACACGCCGGAGCTGGCTTCGAAAATCACCGGCCTTCATCCGAACGTCATCCGCACGTTTGCCCGTGAGATGGCGGCTGCACCCAGCGCCATGATCATCGCCTCCTATGGTGCCTGCAAGCACTATCACAGCGACTTGTTCCAGCGCTCCTTCATCCTGCTGATGAACCTGACTGGCAACCAGGGCAAGCCCGGTGGTGGCATGCGTGTGGCAGCGTGGTGGGGTATGGATGGTCTGGATGCCATGGCCGACAGCACCGTGCCGATGGAAGACATGATGAAGATCATCCCCAAGGCCATCCGTGGTCTGACACCGCGGGATTACGAAGGTTTGTACACCGATTACAGCAACCGCGAGGGGCATACGCCCACCATGGCTTTCCTCTACATTCACGGTGGCTATAAGGAAATGTGGGACAAACCGCATCTGCAGGACAAAAACCTGCCGCGCAACCTCTCCGACTACATGCGTGAATCGCTGGAGAAGGGCTGGACCAAGATGCATCCGCCCGTTGGCCGTGACCCGAAGGCTTACATCTTCACCGGGGGTAATCCCCTGCGTCGTTGGCCCAGCCCGCAGATTGCCAAGAAAGTGCTGTGGCCGAAGTTCGAGCTGGTGGTTTCGGCGACGTTCAAGATGAGTACCTCCACCATGTTTGCCGATTACGTCCTACCAGTGGCGGCCTACTACGAAAAGTACGGTATCAAATATGCTCAGAGTTATGTGCCGTACATCATCAGTTCGGACAAGGCCACAGAGCCGTTGGGTGAAGCCAAGTCGGACTGGGAAACCTTCGGTCTGTTGGCGAAATATGTGGCAGAGCGCGCCAAGGTACGCAACATCACCATGGTCAAGGGTCTGAATGACAAGCCCTTCGATGTCAGCAGGCTTTATGACACTTTTACCATGAACGGCAAATATGACCCGACCGATCCGGAAGATCCGGTGCGCCTGATGGACGAGATTTTTGCCGGTAGTCCGAACGTGGCTTGCAACAGTGCCCGTGAAGCATTGCAACGTGGTGCCGTGCCGGTGACGGGGCCTGGGCGTCCCAGCCTCATCAACCAGAATTACAGTGACTACGACGGCAAAGATACTTACTGGCCGCACCGCGACTTCATCGAGAAGAAGGTGGCCTGGCCGACCATCACGGGGCGCCAGCAGTTCTATATCGACCATCCGTGGTTTATCGAAGGCAAGGAGGCCTTGCCGACCCACAAGGCACCGCCGCTGGCCGACAGCAAGTTCCCGCTGCGCATGTATGGTGGCCACAACCGTTGGTCGATCCATTCCATCTGGCGTGATGTGAAGCTGCTGCTGCGCCTGCAGCGTGGCAAGCCGACGGCCTGGATGAATCCGAAGGAACTGGAACGGCGCGGCATCAAGGATAACGATACGATTCGTGTGTTCAATGACCACGCCACCTTTGAGTGTAACGTCAAGTCCTCGCCGGCGACAGCACCCGGTGAAATCATCGTCTACCATGCCTGGGAGCCGCTGCAATTCAAGAAGTGGCAAGGCAACCAGGATGTCACGGAGGCACCGATCAAGGGGCTGCATCTGGCCGGTGGCTACACCCAGTTGCACTTCCGCGTCTATTACGGCAGTGTGCACCACACTCCGCGCGGGGCGGCAGTCGAGGTTGAAAAGGCCAGTGCCTGATCGACGGCTTTTTTGCAGGCTTCGGAGTTCTGGTCGCATGGCGGCTGACTCCGGGGCTTGTCGCCTCATTCCCAGAATCACTTTTTGTAATGGATTGGAAGGTTCATGAGCAGTACAGAGGAAATGTCTTTTTTGTCGCGGGATCAGCAGCGCAGCATGGCTTACGGCTTCTTTGCCGCGGCGCTGGAATATCCCGAAGGCGAGCTGACCGAATTGATCCGCGCCGGTGATATTGCCCGCCAGGCGCGGCAGATGTTCTGCGTGATTTATCCGGAACTGGCCGAGCGGATTGATTGGGCTGCACTGGAGCAGGCTGGTGAGGCTGACGAACTGGCCATCGAATATACCCGCCTGTTTGATGTGGGCGGGGCGGATGGCCCGCCGTGCTCGCTCAACAGTGGCGCTACCAAGAGTGATGCCCGTATGGGGCTGCTGGAAGAGCTAGTGCGCTTCTACAACTATTTTGGTCTGACGGCGGGAGGTACGGAGGCCAACGAGCTACCCGATCACCTGACGGTACAGTTCGAGTTCATGTATTACCTGATCCAGCAGGAGCTTGAACATCGTGCCGAAGAGGGGGCGGCCGATGATTTCATTCGCGCCCAGCGGGATTTCATCAACCGTCACCCTTATTCCTGGGTGGCGGTGCTGAACGGAAAGCTAAAGGAGCATCATGCCCCGGCGTACTACCAGGCTCTGGGGGAATTGATGGAGCGTTTCATCGAGCTGGAGCGTCGTCAGCTCGAGCTCAAGGTGGCACATCTGCCCCAGCCTGAGCCTCATCCAGAGCAGGCCGGGGAGGAAGATCAGTCTTCGGGTTCCGCGCTGGCGCAGGGTATGGGTGGAGCGGCTAGCTCGGTCATTACCCTGCACCGCAAGGTACGCTGATTTTATAGACGGGTTTAGGTGGGGTGTGTTGCAGGAAGTTTCTGTGACGCGCCCTGTCCTGGCAGGCGGCAGGTAAGTAAAGTAGTACGGTAGCAATGAGAGAGACTGATACGGATCGTTCCTTCCCGTGTGGGAGGGTCGATCCGTCTTTTTTTCATCGCCAGGGTTGCCGTGGGGGCATGGATCAAGTTGCCTGATTAAGTTGCTCAATTTGGGCTACCAACAAAGCAAATTCTGTACCTCAGCGCATAACATCACCTCTTTGCAATTCAGGCACGGTTTCATCATCAACAAGGCAGGATGCCGGGGTGTGCCCCGAGGAATCCGGAGGAGTTTCGAACATGCAGATATCCAGACGACAGTTTATTGTGGGCACGGCGGTTGCGGCGGCGGGAGCGGGTTTGTACAGCCTGCGGCCGAAGCATTACGAGCCGGCTGCGCCGCGTCCGTTGGATAAGC
>JAGOSV010000009.1:4578-30359 GCA_018062105.1 Sterolibacterium sp.
AACCGGCAGAAGCGCCGTGGAAGGCACTGCACCTAGCCGGCGGCTATCATCAGATCCACTACCGCATGTACTACGGCGGCCCCAGTCATGCGCCACGCGGTGTGCCGATCGAGATCGAGAAGGTAGTCAAGAAATCGAAGGAATCGGCTTGATGCAGCACTTTCCTTTTATGATGTGAGGGTTGTTGACTCCCGGTGTGGTTTGCTGCATCGGGAGTTTTTATTTCTAGGTTATTTTCTGGGGTTTCGAACATGCAGATATCCAGACGACAGTTTATTGTGGGCACGGCGGTTGCGGCGGCGGGAGCGGGTTTGTACAGCCTGCGGCCGAAGCATTACGAGCCGGCTGCGCCGCGTCCGTTGGATAAGCCGGGGAAGCTGGCGAAGAAGATCAAGTACAACGACTACTCGGACATTTGGCGCGAGAAGTGGAAGTGGGACAAGGTGGTGAAAGGGACGCATACGCGTGCCAACTGTATTGGTGCCTGTTCCTGGGATGTGTATGTCAAGGACGGGATTGCCTGGCGTGAGGAGCAGGCGGCGATCTACGAGCCGCACCGGCCGGATGTGCCGGACTTCAACCCGCGTGGTTGCCAGAAGGGGGCGTGTTACACGCACCTTCAGGTTGGTGAGTCGCGTCTCATATACCCGTTGAAGCGGGTGGGTGAGCGGGGCGAAGGCAAATGGAAGCGCATCAGCTGGGACGAAGCCCTGGTCGAGATTGCCGACAAGCTGATCGATGCAGCGGTGGCGCAGGGCACGGAATCCATCATTTTTGATGATGGCACGACCAACGCTGGCTACGGCCCGGAAACGGCTGGGGATGTACGTTTTGCGACTTCACTGCAAACCACCAAGATCGATTCCTGGGCGGGTGTTTCCGACATGCCGATGGGTCTGGTACAGACCTGGGGCATGTACAACTGCGAAGGCACGTCAGACGACTGGTTCCGCTCGGACTACATTGTCATTTGGGTGGGCAATCCGATCTACACCCGGATTCCCGAGGCGCACTTCCTTCATGAAGCGCGTTACCGGGGTGCCAAGCTGGTGGTGATTGCGCCGGACTTGAATCCCTCGACGGTGCATGCCGACACCTGGATCAAGATCAATCCTGAGACGGATGCCGCGCTGGGACTGGCCACGGCGCAAGTGATGATTGCCGAGAACCTTATCAAGAAGGATTACGTTCTCGAACAGACCGACATGCCCTTCCTCGTCCGCAAGGACAACAAGCGATTCCTGCGCGCCAGCGATCTGGTCAAAGGTGGCGCGGACAATGCGGTCTATATTTGGGACGAAGTCAAGAAAGCGGCGGTCATCGCCCCGGGCTGTGAAGGGGACGGTGAAGGCGGTCGCAGTCTCAAGCTGAATGGTCTCAAGCCGGCGCTGTCGGGCACCTTCAGCGTCAAGCTGGCCGATGGCAGCACGGTGGAAGTGCACACCGTTTTTGACATGATGAAAGAAAAGCTCGACCGCGAATACACGCCCGAGCTGGCCGAGAAGATCACTGGTATTCATCCGAACGTCATCCGTACCTTTGCCCGTGAGATGGCGGCTGCGCCGAACGCCATGATCTACTGCTCGTGGGGCGCGTGCAAACATCATCACAGCGACCTGTACCAGCGCGCCATGTCACTGCTCATGACCTTCACCGGCAACCAGGGCAAGGCCGGCAGCGGCGTGCGCGTGGCTGCATGGTGGGGGATGGAAGGGTTGGAGGCGATCACCGCTGAAATGCTGACCACCATGGACAAGGTCAAGCTGATTCCGAAGGCCATCAAGGGTCTCACGCCGCGTGATTTTGAAGACTTGTATGTGGAAATCAGCGAGCGTGAGGCGAACACGCCGATGATTGTTTTTCTCTACGTTCACGCGGGCTACAAGGAGATGTGGGACAAGCCGCATCTGCAGGATCCGGCGCTGCCGCGCAATCTTTCGGCCTATATGCGTGAATCCATCGACCGCGGCTGGACCAAGGTGCACCCGCCCGAGAACCGCACGCCCAAAGCGTACATCTTTACTGGCTGCAATCCGCTGCGCCGCTGGCCGAGCCCGCAGATTGCCAAGAAGGTGCTGTGGCCGAAGTTCGATGTGGTGGTATCGGTGAATTTCCGTATGAGCACCTCGACCATGTTTGCTGACTATGTGCTGCCGGTGGCCGGGTACTACGAGAAGTATGGCATCAAGTATGGTCAGACCTATGTGCCCTACATCATTACTTCCGACAAGGCGACTGAACCGCTGGGCGAAGCCAAGTCGGACTGGGAAACGTTTGGGCTATTGAGTAAAACCGTGGCGGAGCGTGCCCGAGCCCGGAAAACAGGTCCGGTACGCGGCTTCAAGGACCGGCCGCACGACTTGACCAGGGTCTATGACATTCATACACAAAATGGCCTGTACGATCCGACGCATCCGGAAGACCCGGTCAAGCTGATGGATGCCATTTTTGCCGGTAGTCCCAGCGTCGGAGCCAGAACCGGGCGTGAGGCGTTGGAAATGGGGGCGGTGCCGGTGATTGGTACGGGGATGCCTTCGCTGATCTACCAGAATTACAGTGATTACGACCCCAAGGACACGCACTGGCCGCATGGGGATTTTGTGACCAAGAAGACGGCCTGGCCGACGCTCACCGGACGTCAGCAGTATTACATCGACCACCCCTGGTTCCTCGAAGGGGGCGAATCATTACCGACGCACAAGCCGCCCCCGCATGCCGGCAGCAAGTTTCCGCTGCGGATTTACGGTGGTCACAACCGCTGGTCGATTCACGCCATCTGGCGTGACGTGAAGCTGCTGCTTCGTCTGCAACGCGGCCAGCCGGCCTGCTGGCTGAACCCCAAGGAAGCCGATCCACGGGGTATCAAGGATGGCGACATGGTGCGCCTTTACAACCACCACGGCGAATTCGAGTGCATGGTGAAGGTTTCCGCTATCACTGCGCCGGGTGAAGTGATTGTCTATCATGCCTGGGAGCCCTACCAGTTCAAGGACTGGAAAGGAAATCAGGAACCGGCAGAAGCGCCGTGGAAGGCACTGCACCTAGCCGGCGGCTATCATCAGATCCACTACCGCATGTACTACGGCGGCCCCAGTCATGCGCCACGCGGTGTGCCGATCGAGATCGAGAAGGTAGTACGCCCGGCGGGTGCATGAGTCGTGCAGTCAGGGCGGCTTTGTACGCTTCGTACGCTCATCGTGTGGAGTAGTGACAGGAATCGGGCATGCGTCAGGATGCCTGTTGTTGCTTCCACTGGTCGAGCCAGACCAGCAGTTCCGTCAGGGGAACTGGCCGGGCGTAGAGGAAGCCTTGCGCTTCATGGCAGCCGAGATCGCGTAGCCGCGCGGCTTGTATCTCGGTTTCGACCCCTTCGGCCAGCACGGTCATGCCCAGCGTGTTGCCCAGCGGGATGACGAGTTCGGCGATACGGGCGCCGCGCACACCGCTGGTCAGCGCCTCGACGAAGCAGCGGTCGATCTTGATGCGGTCGGCGGGCAGCCGGTCGAGATAGGAAAGGGAAGAAAAGCCGGTACCAAAGTCGTCGAGTGCGATGGCGATGCCGCGGCTACGCAGAGCCAGTAGCAGGCCTTCGACGACTTCTGCACCCTTGATGGCTACGGATTCGGTGATTTCGAGTTCGAGTTGACGGGGCGGGAAGGCGGTTTCACTCAGTAGGCCGTCGATCATGTTCAGAAAGCCGGGATGGCATAGCTGCACCGTCGATAGATTGACGGCGATGCGGATGTCCGGATGGCCGGCGCGCCGGATTTCGTGATAGGCATTCATGGCGGTGCGCAGCACCCATTCCCCGACAGCGATGATGAGCCCGGAGCTTTCGGCCACCGGAATGAACTCGGTGGGAGGAATCAGCCGGCCGTCTTCGCCCCGCCAGCGCAGCAGGGCTTCGACGCCAACCACCTGATTGGTGCCGAAATCGAGCTGCGGCTGATAGACGAGGTAGAGATGGTTGGCATTGAAGGCGCCACGCAGGGATTGCAGCAGCCGGCTGTGACCGCGGGTGATGGCGCCCAGGTCGCCGGAATACCAGGCCACTTGGGATTGTCCCTGGCTCTTGGCGTGTTTGAGGGCGATCCAGGCATCCTTGAGCAGGGCACCTTCGGAATGTCTGAGGTGTGTTTCTGGGTTCGTATCTATATTTGTATCCGTGGGCTGTGGGCTGCCGGTTTCCCGGGAGAGGTGGATGTGCACCAACCCCATGGATACCGTGACGGCATGTTCGCTGCCATCGAAATGGAAGGGGTCGAGAAACAGGGCCTGCAAACGCTCGGGAAGAACGATGGATTCCGGCCCCAGGATGCTGAAGACATCGTGGCCGATCCGTGCCAGCTGGCAGGTGCTACCGAGCTGCTCACGCAGACGGCAGGCAATGGCAGCGAGCAGGGCATCGCCATAGGCATGGCCGAACAGGTCGTTGATGGCGGCAAACTGGTCGATATCCAGCAGGGCCAGGACACAGGGCGCAGCAGGCTCCGGGGTGGTGTCATCTGGGCAGTTGCCGCAGCCATGCTGCCGGGTGATGCGGTGTTCCAGTGCAGACAGCATGGCACTGCGGTTGGGCAGGCCGGTGAGCCGGTCGATGAAGGCAGTACGGCGCAGCTCGGCAATCAGATCCACGATGTGGGCATTGAGCGCGACGTTGTTGCTGAAAACGTTCAGCAGCGCCTCGTCCGGAGTGATGTGTGGTGCGTAATGCAGCAGTCCGATCAGGGTCTGTTGCTGGTCTGCCCCAAGATGGCTGGCGATGGCGTTTTCCCCGATGACGTTGTGACCCTGGCTGGCGCATTGGGTAATCAGCTCGATGGCGGCGGCATCGGCGACTTCGCACAGCAGGCGACCGTCCGTTCCGGCGTAGCGCCCCAGGCCGGTCAGCAGCCTGAGCTGGTGAGGCGGGGTGTCTTCGGTGACGTTGCAGATCAGGCCATCGGGCGCACTGTGCAGGAAGGTTCCGAGCTGCTGCAGCACCATGCGACAGAAGGCAATCTTGTCGGTAGCCGCAGCCAGTTGCTGGCTGGTCTTGATGATTTGTGTGAGGCCGCGACGGCTTTCTTCGATGTGGCAAAGCTGGTCGTAGGCACGCAGCGCCGTGGCCAGGGCGGCGTACAGCTTGCCGTGGGTCAGCTCGCTTTTGGTGCGGTAGTCGTTGATGTCATAACGCTGGATGGTTTCGATTTCCGGGGCATAGCCGGGTTGCCCGGTACGCAGGATGATGCGGGTACGGGTCAGGCCGAACTGCTCGCGGATCTGCGCGATGATGTCCAGCCCGGCACGCTCGGTTTCCATGACGACATCCAGCAGGATGACAGCAACATCTTTCGTTTCCCGCAGCAGATCGAGGGCGGCGCGTGCCGAGTTGGCATGCAGCAGTTGCAGCGGGCGGCCAAGGATGGGAGTGTCCCCGAGCGCCAGACGTGTTGATTCGTAAACATCATCGTCGTCATCCACCACCAAGATGCGCCAGGGGCGCGGTGTATCCGTGGGTGGGGAGGTGGGAGATTCTGCGCTGAATTGGATCAGCGCATCATTCGGGTCGCTGGGTTCCATCGCATGAACCTTTCTCGCAAGGGCTGGGGGGGGGATAGCAGAGAGGGGCTGTGAATGCTTGTGTGACATGCGCATTCTTGTCTGTGCGGCCAGGCAAGTCAATGCGTCGTCTTGTTCTGGAGATAATGCGTTGGCATGCTGGCGGATTATGCTGGCCGGAATCGGGTATAGAATCGCCGCACCGGGTGTCTGGAAGGCGGCTTTTCATGGTGAATCACGAGCGGGATAACAGGTTTTGCTGCGGGCTCTGCTGCGGGTTTTTCTGCTTCATGAGCCGGAGGGCGGCATGAATCCCTTGGGGATTTCGCTGCGTTTGCGTGCCCTGATCCTGACGGTGATGATCGTGCTCGGCATGTCGCTGGCCTACACGCTTAATGCTTCCCGGCTGGTGCTTGAAGCCGGCCTGAGAGAGATCGATGAGCGGGTGCAGCAGGCTGCCGAAATTCTCAATCTGGCGGTTGCGCCATTTACGGCGGTCGAGGGAGAGGAACGACTGCGCACTTTCCTGGAGACGATGCTGTCGCGCCAGCAGACCAGTGGTCTGAAATATGTCGTGATTCATTCCGATACCGGCAAGCGCATCGTCGCGGCCGGCGAGGTACCTGAGCCGCTGCCACCGGCGGACATCGACCTGCATGAGGCGGCCATGACGGGTGTGGTACATGCCCGCAATCCTGTATTGCTGCGTGGCAACCGGGTGGGCTATCTGCAGTTTGGCTTGTCGACTGAGCAGCTGTTGGCGACACGCACGGCCATCGTGCGTGAGGGACTGATGATTTCTTTGGCCATGGGCGCCGGTTTGGTGGTACTGGTGCTGGTGATCGGTTATCTGGTCGGCGTGCGCATCAAGGGACTGGTGACGGCCAGCCAGGCCATTGCCCAGGGAGATTACGAGGGCGTACGGGCGGATGAGCGGGGAGGGGACGAGATTTCCTTGCTGGCACACAATTTCAACCGCATGGCGGATGCCGTTTCACGTCATCTGAAGGACATCGAGGCGGGTCGCCACGAGATCGAGCAGCTCAACCTTTCGCTCGAAGAAACGGTGCAGCGGCGCACACAGGAGCTGGCAGGCAAGAATGTCGAACTGGGCAAGACCATCGAGTTTTTGCAGGAAACCCGTGCCTCCCTGATCCGTTCGGAGAAACTGGCCAGCCTCGGGGCGGTGGTGGCTGGCGTGGCACACGAAATGAGTACGCCCATCGGCAACGCCCTGATCGTTTCTTCTTCATTGCGTGACAAGATCCGCGTGTTCGAGACGGAGGTGCGGGCGGGGCTCAGGCGCTCGTCGTTGTCGGCCTTCATGGAGGACAGCCGGCAGTCGGCTGAACTGATGGAGCGCAATCTGGCGCGTGCCGCTGCGCTGGTGCACAGCTTCAAGCAGGTGGCAGTGGATCAGACCAGCGAACAGCGGCGTACATTTGACTTGCGTGTGGTGGTACAGGAATGTCTGGTGTTGTTGCAACCGACCTTGAAGCGCACGCCCTATCAGGTCGAGGCACAAATTCCGGAGGGCATCGAAATGGAAAGTTATCCTGGCCCACTGGGGCAGGTCATCAACAACCTGGTCAATAACGCCATCCTGCATGGCTTCGAAGGGCGCAGTCAGGGGCGGGTGATCCTCCGGGCCGAGGCCGTCGGCACGACAGACGTTCGCCTGACGGTGCAGGATGATGGCAAGGGCATCCCGCCGGAGAATATCGGAAAAATTTTCGACCCCTTCTTTACTACCCGCTTTGGTCAGGGGGGCAGCGGTTTGGGGCTGCACATCATTTTTAACATCGTGCATCGTTTGCTGGGCGGCACGGTGGATGCTGAAAGTCCCCCGGGGCAAGGGGCAACGTTCATTTTAAATCTGCCGTGCCGGGCACCGGGCGGGGATGTTTTGGAGGGTGTTCTTCATGCGTAACCCGGTTGGTCGCAGGCTGCTGGCGGTCTTGTTTTTCTGTTTGTCCTGGGCTGCCCAGGCGGATGAGCCCTCCACGGCTGAGGGTGCGGCGTTGCCGGCAGTAAGCCTGCACGGTTTTGGTACGCTCGGGGTGTCCTGCTTTACCACCCGCGAGATGGACTTTGCCTACAACACCCTGCCCAACGGCCCAGGGCGTACACGGCGCTGCGATGCCGGGCTGGATTCCCGCCTGGGGGTTCAGATGGATGTGCAGCCGGTCGATGCGCTGACCGCATCGTTGCAGGTGGTCACCCAGCGGGAAGTGCACAGCACGTTCCGGCCGCAGGTTCAGCTGGCCAGTGTGCGCTGGCAGGTCAATGAAGCCTGGTGGCTGCGTCTGGGGCGGGTGAACAATCCGCTGTTCATGGAATCGGAATACCGGCTGGCGCATTACGCACTGACCGGGGTACGGCCGCCTGTCGAAGTGTATGGGTTGGCACCGACCTACGTCATGGACGGGCTGGATAGTCGTTACCATTTCGTCATCGCCGGCTGGCGGGCCGAGCTCTATGGTGGCATGCACACTTACGACATCAAGGCGCGGCAGGGCAACAGCCAGGGGATCAACGTTTATCCAGTACGCAATATCCGTACCCTGACCTTGAGTGCCGCCCAGGGTGCGTGGTCGTTCAAGGCTGGTTACAACACCAACCACGCCACCTTCATCGAGCCTCGCACCGAGATGCTGTTCGGTGTGCTGCAAAGCATGCAGGCCGGAGGGCTGGCCGATGACCTGAGATTGTCTGGCACACCGGTGCACATCCTGTCCCTCGGGGCGCGTTACGATGACAACGAGTGGCTGGTGCAGTCCGAAGCGGTGCTGCGTGACATGCAGCGCTCCTATGTGCGCGATGCCTGGGCGGGCTATCTGACCGTCGGGCGGCGTTTTGGGATATGGATGCCTTATGCCACGATCGTGCAGCGCCGCACCTCGGGGCGGCTGAGTGATCCGCGCACGCCGGCCGTTCTCGTGCGCTATGTGAATGAGCTGCTGGCGGCGACCCGTTATGACCAGCATTCCCTGAGTCTCGGGTTGTCGCGCGAGATGGGCAAGGGCATGCTGGGCAAGCTGCAGGTGCAGTGGATCCGCCCGGACAAGAATGCCTGGGGGAATTCGCTGACCAACTATGCGCCGGGTTTCAATCCGGGCGAGCCGGCGCATGGCGTGCTCATTTCAGCCAACCTTGATTTCATTTTCTGAGGGGCGGCCATGAATCACATTCGATCGATCATCGGTGCCACCTGGCTGATCCTGTTGTCGTTCATGCCGCTGACGGGGCATACGGGGGAGGTGGCGGTTCTCGTCGTGACTTCCCGCAATGCCACGGTGTCTCAACAATTAAGCCAGCAGCAGATTGCCGATCTGTTTCTTGGGCAGTCCTACGGGGCTTCGAGGCTGAAACCCATCGATAGCAGTGATGAGGTCTTGCGGGAGCGGTTTTACCAGGAGGTGGCTGGAATGTCTGCCAACCGGGCGCGTGCCATCTGGGCGCGTCTGGTATTCTCGACCCGGCAGGTACCGCCTCGTGAGATGTCGCCTGAGGCAGCGGCACAGCAGCTACTCGGCAGCGAGGACATCATCACCTATCTTTATCGCGACCATTTGCCCAAGGGAGCGAAAGTGCTGCTGACCTTGCCATGACGTATTCATTCGGTTCATGAGAGACACCATGGCACGCTTGTTCGCGATCGGGGATGTCTGGTAGTTGCATGTTTTCTGTTGTGTTCATCGTTTCTGCTGAGGGAGTCCGTTCATGCCTTATCCGGTCTGGCAAAAAATGCTGGCGTTGCTCTGTGTTGCACTGGTGTCGACGGTTCAGACCGGCACAGCAGGAGCAGCGGATGCTGCGGCAGTGCAACTGCATGGATTTGGCACCCTGGGCATTTCCTGTTTCAGCAGTCGTGATGCCGATTTCGTTTATGACACCGTACCAAACGGGCCAGGACGTAACGGTCGTATCGGGCGCTGCGATGCCGGGCTGGATTCCATGCTGGGGGCGCAACTGGATGCCCATCCCCTCGATGCCGTCACGGCCTCTTTGCAGGTGGTCAGTCAGCGCAGCCCGTACAGCACGTTTCGTCCTTATGCCCGTCTGGCCAATGTGCGCTGGCAGGTGACGGATGCCTGGTGGCTGCGCCTGGGACGGGTGAGCAATCCGCTGTTTCTCGAGTCAGATTACCGCCTCGTCCGTCAGGCCATGGTGGGCGTGCGTCCGCCGGTCGAGGTGTATGGTCTGGCGCCGACCTACATCATGGACGGGCTCGACAGCAGTTACCGCTTCGCCCTGGCGGAATGGCGTGTCGAGCTTTACGGTGGCCTGCACATGAATGACATCCGGGCGCGTGGCGACAATACCAGCATGGTCAGTACCTATGCCGTGCGGAACATGAAAACACTCGCTCTGAGCGCCGAGCGCCCTCCCTGGACATTCAAGCTGGGCTACAACGCGGATCGCGTCTCCTACAACAATCCGCGTACCGACTTGCTGTTTGGTGTGCTACGTGCCTTGCAGGCAGCATCTCTGGCCGATGACCTGCAGATTATCGACACCCCGGTGCATATTCTTTCTGCCGGCGTGCGCTACGACGATAACGTCTGGCAGGTGCAGGCAGAGGTGGTGGAACGTGATTTCAAACGCTCCTATTTTCGCGGTGCGCGAGCAGCCTATCTGACGGCTGGCCGGCATTTCGGGGTATGGATGCCCTATCTGACCCTGGCGCGGCGGCATACTTCTGGGCCGGCAGGAGACTCCCGCACACCACCGTTACTGGGCAGTTATGTGCAGGAATTGCTGGCGGCTACCCGTTATGACCAGAGTTCCTTGACGCTTGGGGTGTCGCGTGAGATCGGCAAGAGCATGGTAGGCAAGCTGCAGGCGCAATGGTTACGTCCGGATCAGGGGAGTTGGGGAACCTCGCTTGCCAATTTTGTGCCGGGCTACGATCCTCGTCAGCCGGTTCGTGGTGTGCTGGTTTCGGCCAGTCTCGATTTTCTGTTCTGAGGCCACCATGAATAACCATCACATGAAGCATTTCCGGGCAAGGCTGGCGTTGTTGGCGCTGTTGGGTGGGCTGGGTTTATCTGGTCAGGTGCAGGCTGAAGAGCCCATCGTTCTGGTCGCCACTTCGCGCAATGTCCCTCTGGCCCAGCTCACGGCACGGCAGGTAGCCGACCTGTTTCTCGGGCAGTCGCTGGGCGAGCTGAAGCTCCGGCCGATCGACAGCAGCGATGAAACTCTGCGTGAGCGGTTTTACCAGCGGGTGGCCGGTCTGTCGGCCAATCGGGCAAGGGCGGTCTGGGCTCGTCTGGTCTTTGCGACACGCCAGATGCCGCCGCTTGAAATGTCTCCTGAAGAAGCCGCGCAGCAGTTATTGACGACGGGAGATGCCATCACCTATCTGTACCGTGACCGTCTTCCGAAGGGCACCAAGGTACTGCTGGTTCTGCCCTGAGCCACGCCTTCAATCTGCGATTTTCAAGCGCAGGCTTAGACACTCAGATGCTCAGACGCTCAGGTCGATCTGCTGCAAGGTGCCGGCCTGACCGGCTTCATTCAGCCAGACTCCACTGCTGCGCACGGCACCAAGCGACTGATTGCCGGCATCACGTAACTCGAAGGGGGTGGCCTGACTGCCCAGATACAGGGCGCCGACCTGCTTTTCCTTGAGGCTGTGGAGCGTACCGCCATTTTTCCCGTCGGGGCTCCAGATTCGCAGTTTCCCGTAGATTGCGTCGTTCTCATCGATCCAGCCATTGCCATCATCATCGTAGCGGGCGAGATCGGCAAAACCGTTGCCGCTGGCGACACCAAAGAGCTCGCGGCCGGAATCGATCCTGCCGTTGTCGTTCATATCCAGTGCCAGATAACCGCTATGGTGCCCCAGCAGGGCGATCTGTTCCTGCTGGCCATTGCCGCTCAAGTCGAAACTGAAACGCTGGTTTTGCAGCTGTGTGGCGGCTCCATCGAAATTGATGACCAGCGGATCCTTGCGCACGGCGTCGCCGGCGCGCACGCTCAGGTGGTTTTCTTCGCGATAGTTGCGGCTCATCTGGAGATCGAGCTGAAACGAGATATCCTTGCCATCGCGGGTACGGATGGTGCCGCTGGCCTGAAAGGTCGTTTGTTCGCTTTCGGTGTAGAACTCGTGACGGTCGTATTCGACACCAAATCCGGCACGCGCCGGAACCTGGGTGGTCTGATTCGCTGTACTGCTCGAGATGCCAATATCCACGGTCGTGCTGGTTTGCAGATGCGCTGAAGAAATCAGCTGGATTTTTTCACCGGTCAGCATTTCGACCATCTGGCGGATCAACGACAGGTGCGGATCGTGTTCCAGGGCGTCGCGCTGGTTGTCCAGGCTCCGTACCTGGCTTTGCCCCTGGTTTTGCGCCTGAGCCTCGGCAGGGCGGCTGTCGGCTGCCTGGGCGTTGCGGGCCTGATCCGAAATCCGGATGGCTGGCGACAATGCGGTTGAGCTGGCTGGCCGGCGCGTTCCCTCAAAATCGGGCCGCGCCTCCCCTGTCCTGGCACGCAGGCGCTCATGAACACTGCGGCTGTTGGCGGCCGCGTGCTGGCTGGTGAAATCCAGGGTGGAGGAGGCGATTTTCACGGTGCTGTCCGGGGTGATGGTTGATGGTTGGTATCGATGCATTGATACAGATTACGGAAAATTATTTTTGAACTTGAGTGCCGCGTAGCAAGGCTTTGTTGTTGCTGATGGAATGTCCGATGGAAAGGGGTTGTTAGACCATTTTTCTGGTCATTTTGCTTGCTTTGGCAAGCACTTTTTGACTACAATTACAAGGTTTGATTTGAGCGGGGCGGGCTGCGGCCTGTCCCGCTTTGCACATCAAATATGTACGTTCGCCAAGTCCGTCCGCCAAGTGACCCGCCGCATAGCCAGGAGCCCCATCGTGAGCCAGTTTCCCCCCGCCCTACTTGTACTTGCTGACGGGACGGTATTCCGGGGACGGGGCATCGGTGCCCCGGGGATCAGCGTGGGCGAGGTGGTGTTCAATACCGCCATGACGGGCTACCAGGAAATTCTCACCGATCCTTCCTATTCGCGTCAGATTGTCACGCTGACGTATCCACACATTGGCAATGTCGGCATCAACAGCGAGGATGGCGAGGGCAGTGTGACCAATCAGGTCTACGCCGCCGGGCTGGTGATCCGCGATCTGCCGCTGATGGTGTCCAACTGGCGTTGCGAACAGACGCTCGACAGCTATCTGCGCGGTCAGGGCATCGTGGCCATTGCCGATATCGACACCCGCAAGCTCACCCGCATCCTGCGTGATCAGGGGGCCCAGTCCGGCTGCCTGATGACTGGCGAGGTTGACGAGGTGCTGGCGCTGGAGCGTGCTCGTGCCTTTCCCGGGCTGGCCGGCATGGATCTGGCGCGGGTGGTCAGTTGCGGTCATCCTTACGAGTGGTTGGAAGGGGAATGGCAACTGGGGCGAGGCTATGTTCGTCAGACGCAGCCGAAGTTCCATGTCGTTGCCTACGATTTCGGCGTCAAGCGCAACATCCTGCGCATGCTGGCCAGTCGTGGCTGTCGGTTGACGGTAGTGCCAGCGCAGACGCCTGCTTCCGAGGTGCTGGCGCTCAATCCGGATGGCATTTTCCTGTCGAACGGCCCGGGCGACCCCGAGCCCTGTACATACGCCATTGCCGCCATCCGCGAATTCCTGGCGCAAGGCATTCCCACTTTTGGTATCTGCCTCGGGCATCAGTTGCTGGCACTGGCCTCGGGGGTAAAAACCATCAAGATGAAGTTTGGCCACCATGGCGCCAATCATCCGGTCAAGGATGTCGATAGCGGCCAGGTACTGATTACCAGCCAGAATCATGGATTCGCTGCAGATGCCGCGTCCTTGCCGGACAATCTGCGCGTCACCCATGTTTCCCTGTTCGATGGCAGCCTGCAGGGAATTGCGCGCACCGATGTGCCTGCCTTCAGCTTCCAGGGGCATCCGGAGGCCAGCCCTGGCCCGAACGATGTTGCCTATCTGTTTGATCGTTTCATCGGAATGTTGGCGCAGGGGGGTAGTACCAGGAGCCAGGCCTGAGCCCCGGCCATTTTGCCTCCCCTCTTCCCGCTTCTCGTCCTCAGTTTCCCGCCCCCAAAATGCCAAAACGCACAGACATCAAGAGCATCCTCATCATCGGTGCCGGCCCGATCATCATCGGTCAGGCTTGCGAGTTCGATTATTCCGGCGCACAGGCTTGCAAGGCATTGCGTGACGAGGGCTACAAGGTCATCCTGGTCAATTCCAATCCGGCGACCATCATGACGGATCCGGGCATGGCCGATGTCACCTACATCGAGCCGATTACCTGGCAGGTGGTCGAGCACATCATCGCCCAGGAACGTCCGGACGCGCTGCTGCCAACCATGGGCGGGCAGACGGCGCTCAATTGTGCGCTGGATCTGGCGCGTCATGGCGTGCTGGAGAAATACAACGTCGAGATGATCGGTGCTTCGCGTGAGGCCATCGACAAGGCCGAGGACCGCGAAAAGTTCAAGCAGGCGATGACCCGGATCGGCCTGGGATCGGCGCGTTCCGGTATTGCTCACTCGATGGAGGAGGCCTTTCAGGTACAGGCGGTCATTGGTTATCCGGCCATCATCCGTCCCTCGTTTACCATGGGGGGCAGCGGTGGTGGCATCGCCTACAACCAGGAAGAGTTCGTCGAGATCTGCAAGCGTGGCCTGGAGGCTTCGCCGACCAGCGAACTGCTGATCGAGGAATCCCTGCTCGGCTGGAAAGAGTTCGAGATGGAAGTCGTGCGCGACCGGCGCGACAACTGCATCATCGTCTGTTCGATCGAAAACCTCGATCCGATGGGCGTGCATACCGGTGACTCCATCACTGTCGCCCCGGCCCAGACGCTGACCGACAAGGAATACCAGATCATGCGCAATGCCAGTATCGCGGTGCTGCGCGAGATTGGTGTCGATACGGGGGGCTCGAACGTCCAGTTCGCCATCAATCCGCAGGATGGCCGGATGATCGTCATCGAAATGAATCCGCGCGTATCGCGTTCTTCGGCGCTGGCCTCCAAGGCGACAGGCTTTCCGATCGCCAAGATTGCGGCCAAGCTGGCCGTGGGCTTTACGCTCGACGAATTACAGAATGACATCACCGGCGGCGCGACACCGGCTTCGTTCGAGCCTGCCATCGATTACGTCGTTACCAAGATTCCGCGCTTTGCCTTCGAAAAATTCCCGACGGCCGATGATCGCCTGACCACCCAGATGAAATCGGTGGGCGAGGTCATGGCCATCGGTCGTACTTTTCAGGAGTCCTTCCAAAAGGCCTTGCGTGGTCTGGAAGTCAGCGTGTACGGTCTGGATGACATCGAAGCCGATGTCGAGGAAATCGAGCATGAGTTGGCCAGTCCCGGGCCGCAGCGTATCTGGTATCTCGGCCAGGCATTCCGCAGTGGCATGGGCTTTGACGAGATTTTTCAACTGACCAAAATCGACCCGTGGTTTCTTACCCAGATCGAGGATATCATCCATGCGGAGCAGGCGTTGGCCGGCCGTGTATTGGCCGAGTTCGATGCTGCCGCGATGCGCCAGCTCAAGCGCAAGGGGTTCTCCGATCGTCGCCTTGCCCGCTTGCTGGACAGCAATGAAACTGCGGTACGCCAGCATCGTCAGGCGCTGGGGGTGCGTCCGGTTTATAAGCGGGTGGATACCTGTGCGGCGGAATTTGCCACCACCACTGCTTACATGTATTCGACCTATGAGGACGAGTGCGAGGCACGGCCGACGACGCGCAAGAAAATCATGGTGCTCGGTGGCGGGCCCAACCGCATCGGCCAGGGGATCGAGTTTGACTACTGCTGTGTCCATGCTGCGCTTGCCATGCGTGAGGACGGTTATGAGACCATCATGGTCAACTGCAATCCGGAAACGGTGTCGACCGACTACGATACTTCCGACCGACTCTACTTCGAGCCGGTGACGCTGGAGGATGTGCTGGAAATCGTTCATGTCGAACAACCAGACGGCGTCATCGTTCAGTTCGGCGGGCAGACGCCGCTCAAGCGTGCACGTGAGCTGGAGGCCAATGGCGTACCCATCATCGGCACCACCCCGGACATGATCGATGCCGCTGAAGATCGTGAGCGCTTCCAGAAACTGTTGCAGGAGCTCGGTCTCAAGCAGCCGCCTAACCGGACGGCGCGCACGCCGGAAGAAGCCCTGACGCTGGCAGCCGAGATCGGCTACCCGCTGGTGGTGCGCCCTTCCTATGTGCTGGGCGGGCGTGCCATGGAAATCGTCCATGAGCAAAAGGATCTCGAGCGCTACATGCGCGAGGCGGTCAAGGTTTCGTTTGACTCGCCGGTGCTGCTCGATCGCTTCTTGAATGATGCCACCGAAGTCGATGTCGACGCGCTGTGCGACGGTCAGCAGGTCATCATCGGCGGCATCATGGAACACATCGAACAGGCCGGCGTGCATTCTGGGGATTCCGCCTGCTCACTGCCCCCTTATTCGTTGTCGCCGGACATCCAGGATGAAATCCGGCGGCAGACGGCGATGATGGCGCGTGGCCTCAATGTCGTTGGTCTGATGAATGTGCAGTTTGCCATCCAGGGGCAGGGCGCAGATGCCGTGGTCTATGTTCTGGAAGTCAATCCGCGTGCTTCGCGTACCGTGCCGTTTGTCTCCAAGGCGACTAGCCTGCCGCTGGCCAAGATTGCGGCACGTTGCATGGCCGGGCGTACCTTGGCCGAGCAGGGCATTGCCGCCGAGGTGATTCCTCCGTATTTCTCGGTCAAGGAAGCCGTTTTCCCGTTTGCCAAGTTCCCCGGTGTCGATACCATCCTCGGCCCGGAAATGAAATCCACGGGTGAAGTCATGGGCGTGGGGCGCAGCTTTGGCGAAGCTTTCGTCAAGAGCCAGCTAGCGGCAGGGACAAAGCTGCCTTCCGGTGGTCGGGCATTTGTCAGCGTCAAGCCCACGGACCGGCAGAAGGCGGTGGAAGTGGCACGTCAGCTGCATCAGCTGGGCTTCACCGTGGTGGCAACCCGCGGCACGGGGGCGGCCATTAGCGCGGCAGGTATTCCGGTGACCATCGTCAACAAGGTGGCGGAAGGCCGGCCGCATATCGTCGACATGATCAAGAACAACGAGATCAGCCTGATCGTCAACAGCGTCGAGGAAAAGCGGGCGGCCATTGCGGATTCACGCTCGATCCGTGTCAGCGCCCTGGCGGCGCGTGTCACCCTGTTTACCACCATCGAAGGTGCTCGCGCTGCCTGTGCCGGCATGCGCCATATCGCCGATCTCGAAACCTATGCCTTGCAGTCGCTGCATGCGGAATTGAAATGAGCCTGAGAACATGAACAAGTTTCCCATCACCGTGATTGGTGCCGAGTTGCTGCGTGCCGAGTTGCAGCGTATGAAGACCGTCGAGCGTCCCAATGTCATCGCCGCCATTGCTGAGGCGCGTTCGCATGGCGACCTTTCGGAAAATGCCGAATACGATGCCGCCAAGGAACGTCAGGGCTTCATCGAAGGGCGTATCAAGGAAATAGAAGGCAAGCTGGCCAATGCCCAGATCATCGATCCCAAGCTGCTCGATGCGGATGGCCGGATCGTGTTCGGTGCCACGGTCGAGCTCGAAGACCTGGAAGAAGGCAAGACGGTTTGTTACCAGATCGTCGGAGATGACGAGGCCGACATCAAGACCGGCAAGGTGTCGGTGAATTCCCCGGTGGCGCGCGCCCTGATCGGCAAATTTTCCGGTGATGTCGTTGAAGTTCACACCCCTGGCGGGGTGCGCGAGTATGAAGTCATCGACGTCAAATACCTCTGATTCCGGCCAGAATTACGCAGGAATTACGCTGAAATCCTCCCGCCAGCCCGCGAAAGTCGGCGCTGGCGGGACGGCGGTCATCATTCACAAATACCCCAACGGAACCGCCGTCACCGCCCTTGAGAGCGGAATATCCCGTTCGACGAAGCAAAGTACCGCACCGGGGCCGATGGGCTTGCCCAGTTTGTCGAGTACCGTGAAATGCTTCTTCGCGTTATGCGAGGGCGAGGCGGTTTTCTTGATCTCGACGGGATGGAGCGTGGTAGCCAAATCGACGATCAGGTCGACTTCCTGCTGGTCGGCGTCACGGTAGAAGTACAGCGGCGCTTCCAGTCCGTTATGCCAATAGCTCTTGAGAATCTCACTCACTACCCAGGTTTCCAGCATGGCACCGGACATCGCCCCGGCTTCCAGCGCTGCCGCGTCGGGCCAGCGGGTCAGGGTGGCCGCCAAGCCGGTATCGAGGAAATACAGCTTGGGCGCCTTGATCAGGCGCTTGCTCAGATTGGAGTGGTAAGGCGGCAGCAGATACACCAACCCAGAGGTTTCCAGCACCGAGAGCCAGGCCTTGGCTGTCTTGTTGTCGATATCGACAGCGCGTGCCAGTCCGGCGTAGTTGAGCAACTGGCCGGTGCGCGCGGCGACGGCGGTCAGGAAACGGTTGAAGGCTGTCTGGTCGGAGACCTTCAGCACATCCTGTACGTCGCGCTGAATATAGGTCTGGATGTAGGAGCGGTAAAACAGACTTCTTGCCTCATGGGCCTGCGTACCCTGTGCATTGAGCGCGGGATAGGTGCCGAGCCAGATGCGATCGAAGACAGCTTGAAGCCCGGAAGCGGAGGGGGGGCGAGCGTGTTGCCGGGCGTGGGCAATCCAGTCCGCCGTTGGCACGAAGGGCCGTGAGGCTTCAGCCCGACCTTCCAGTTCGGCCTGTGACAGGCCCAACAGATCGACGATGGCGACACGACCGGCCAGGGTTTCGGTGATGCCGCGCATCAGCTGGAATTTTTGCGAGCCGGTCAGCCAGAACTGGCCGTTGATCCTCTTCTGATCCACCTGCAACTTGATGGCTGAAAACAACTGCGGCGCATACTGGATTTCGTCGATGGTCACCGGCGCCGGCCAGGTTTGCAGGAACAGTGCGGGGTCGGACTGCGCCAGCGCGCGGGCATCCAGGTCGTCCAGCGTCACGTAGTTGCGCGGAGCATCCTTGGCGCACATCTCAAGCAAGGTGGTCTTGCCCACCTGTCGCGGACCGGTGACCATCAGTACCGGGAATCGGGCGCTGATCGTTTGGAGAGCCGAAGCGAGCGTACGTGAGTACATGGTTTATCGTAGATAATGGATAGTAATTCCAATATACACGACAAACGAAGATTCATCCAAGCAATGGCCACGAGTCATCAATAGATCACCGTTGCCGTGACTCCGGTAAAAGTCGGCGCTGGTGCGACGGCGGTACGGTGTCATTTTTTTCGGTACTTCTGCCAGTCGCCCCTGAAAAATTCATCCCCCCCTACACCACCCGCAACCTCGAACCTCTCGAATCATTTCGCATCTCGCTCCACAAAAACAGACGCAAAAAAATAAAGTACGCATAAAAACCACCCTTTCGGGCGATCATGCGCAGTAACCAGCGCAGGTTGTAGCCTGCCGCCGCTTGAGTTTCCTTCGCTCCTCGGGGGTCAGGGGTCAGGGATTTGAACTTGCCTCGGTGAATGATGCGCACATCCGGGCTGTCCGCATCCACACCCTGGTAGCCCAGGTCCACAAAAGCCGTGTGCGGACGGATCGGATTTTCAGGGTCAATGTCCTGCATGAGGATCGTCGCCTGATCCAGTTGTTCACTCAGGGTATGCCCATCGTAGGGATTGCCATGAAAGGCGCGTGCTCCCACGATCAGGTTGCCGTTGAAGGTGGTGGCCACACTCACCTTGACGACAAACTCATAAGGCTGACGCGCCTTGCCTTTGTTGATGCAATCGACTTCAGGGACCGATCAGCTCAAGTTCCACTGCCACATTGATGGTCTGCGCCAGCAATTCTTCAACGCCCTCATCCCCCAGCAGTTTGCGAAACTTGACCAGACTGGTGTCGTCACAGGGCGGTTAACGTTCAGCGTGTTCGCGTTGGCCTTCTTGGCTTGCCTTTTTCGAGCGGACGCGCACGGGCGGCTTTGTCGGTTTTGGCGGCGGCAGCTTTTTTGGTCAGGCGCGGCGGATTGCGGCGTGGGCGCGGTGCGGCCGGGGGTGTTTCCTGAGTCGGGTCTGCGGGTTTTTCGCGCCAGATCACCAGCAGCTTGCCGATGTGCTGCACCGGTGCGGCCGCCAGGGTGGTGCAAATTTCAGCCAGCAGTGCATCACGGGCATCGCGATCGGTTTCAAAGACGCGGATCTTGATGAGTTCATGTGCTTTCAGGCAACGCTCGATTTCATCCAGTACTGAGGGCGATAGCCCTTTCTGGCTGATGGAAACAACCGGATTGAGGCCGTGGGCGGCGGCACGCAGTTCGCTGCGGCGGGCCGGGGTCAGTTCGAGGGCCGTGGTCGGCCGGGTATCATTCGTGCTCATCCGCGTATTCTAATCGACTCCCCTGCATTCTCTTTGATTCCCTCTGATTCCCCGTGAAAAAACACAAGAGCAACAAGGCCTGGCTGCATGAGCATGTCACTGATCCTTTTGTCCAGCGCGCCAAGGCTGAAGGTTGGCGTTCGCGTGCTGCGTTCAAGCTGATGGAAATCGACGAGCAGGATCGACTGCTCAAGCCCGGCATGACGGTGGTCGATCTGGGGGCGGCACCGGGTAGCTGGTCGCAATATGCGGTCAGGCGCATCCAACCGGGCGGTTTGCTGTTTGCTTTGGATCTGCTGCCGATCGAGCCTCTCGACGGGGTTGATTTCATCCAGGGCGATTTCCGTGAGGATGAAGTGCTGCATCGTTTTGAGGCTGGTCTTGGCGGGCGTCCGGTTGACCTCGTTTTGTCTGACATGGCTCCCAACATGTCGGGGGTACCCCTGGTCGATCAGGCACGGGTAATGCATCTGGCAGAACTGACCCTGGAATTTGCCCGGCAGCACCTGAAGCCGGGCGGCGACATGCTGGTCAAGGTGTTCCAGGGCAGCGGCTACATGGAACTGCGTGAGGCGATGCGCGAGGTGTTCGAGGTGATCCAGGTACGCAAGCCAGATGCCTCACGCGACCGTAGTGCCGAGAATTTTCTGCTGGCACGGCGCAAACGTCCGGAACGTTCGCTTTGAGCGGCAGCTTGCCTGTGCTGTTTTTGTGTTTCAGGGCCGCCGGTGATGAACACGCAAGATGAATGATGGTAAAATGACGGGTCTGTTTCAACCATCTGTTTCATTATTTACGCTATGGCTGACACTTTATTTTGCTATCACTGTCGTACGCATCATCCGAAAGAGGAAATGCGTCAGATCGAAACCAAGGGCGGCAAGCGCTGGCGCTGCATCAAGAGCATCCAGGCGACCAAGCAGGGCCGAGCGGCCCGTGAAGCTTTTGGTCGTCAGATGTCCGCCAATAACCGTGCCGAAGCAGAAAGCAAGGCACGTCTGGTGCTCAACGCCGCCAAGCAGCTCTAAACACTGGCAGGTGGCTGCTCGCCCTGCCTGCCGCCCTTCCCGTCAAAACCTGTCTTTCCATGCCCGAAGCGCTGCAAAGGTGGCGACGGCCGGGACGGGGTGTGCCGTGATGTCACCGTGCTGTGCCGCTGCCTGCTGCACGGCAGGGATGTCCCAGCGCAGGAAGGGGTTGATACGACATTCCAGCGCCAGTGTGCTGGGTAGCGTGGCTTGGTTCATGGCACGCAGCCGAGCTGCGTGTGCGGCATGGTCTGCAATATCCTGGTTGTCCGGCTCGACGCATCGGGCAAAGCGCAGGTTGGCTTCGGTGTATTCGTGAGCCGGGTAAATCCGGGTGCTGCCGGGCAGGCTGCGCAGGCGCGCCAGTGAGTGCTGCATTTCCTGTGGGCTACCCTCGAACAGGCGGCCGCAGCCTGCGGAAAACAGGGTATCGCCGCAAAACAATGCGCCCCATGGTTCGCCTGCGGGCGCATGGTTTCGATCATAATAGGCAAGGTGTCCGTGTGTATGGCCGGGGGTGGCTATGACCGCGAAATCTGCCGCCAGCCCGGGCAGAGACAGGAACGTTCCTTCATGCACAGGCTGACTGACCACTTCGAAGGCTTCAGCATGCGGACCATACACCGCGGCATCGGGGAAGTGTTGGCGTAATCCGGCGATGCCGGCGACATGGTCGTGGTGGTGGTGCGTCACGAGCAGGGCAGACAGCTGCAGTTGCTCCCGTTCGAGGACATGCAATACCGGAGCGGCTTCTCCGGGGTCGATGACAACAGCCTGTCCATGTTGATGCAACAGCCAGATGTAGTTGTCCCGCAGGGCGGGAACGGGAAGTATCTGGTAGGTTGTGCGGGAGGTGATGGGGGGCGTGGTCATGATGGTTGTGGCAGATGTTGGAGAAGGATGGGGTGGATGGGGTGGCGCGGGGGGTTGCCATGTGGGTTGGCATGTAGGTTGGCACGGGGGCGTTTTCACGCGATTGAATCATGACGGGTAACAGGTTCGACGAGGTTGTGGCAGACAGCGGATTCGGTGCGTTCAATGCCTGGCTGGATACACCACAGGGACAGTATGTCCTCAACTGGGAGCAGGCGCGTTACGATCATCTGGTGGCTGATATTTTCGGCTTTAATGCCGTGCAGCTGGGTTTGCCGCAGCATGATTTTTTGCGCACCAACCGCATGCCTTTCCGCCTGCGTTGTGCCACGGAGCAGGCGTTGCTGCCCGCTGGTGTCGGGGGTAGTGAAGCAGATGCCGGGGCACGGTTGCTGATTGATCCTCACTTTCTGCCTTTTGCCAATGCCAGCATCGATCTCGTCATTCTGCCGCATTTGCTGGAATTTCATGCTTCCCCTCACCCCATCTTGCGCGAGGTGGAGCGGGTGCTGGTGCCCGAAGGTAGCGTCATCGTTACCGGGTTCAATCCGTTCAGCCTCTGGGGGCTGCGGCATCGCTGCACGGCTGCGGCTACGGCACGGGCGCCCTGGCATGGGCGTTACCTCAGCGTGCTGCGGCTGCGCGACTGGTTTACCCTGCTCGGGCTCGAGTCGCACCAGGGCGGGTTTGGCTGTTATGCCCCGCCTTTTAGCCAACAGAACCGGCTGGAACGCTGGCGTTTCATCGAGCTGGCTGGCAATCGCTGGTGGCCTTATGGGGGGGCGCTGTACATCATGCAGGCTATCAAGCGGGTGCATGGCATGCGCTTGATCCAGCCCAAGTGGCATGAGCGCATGGCGCGTGCCAAGGCAGTGGCCACGGTCAAACCGGCACGGACGCGGGCCAGGATGAAGAACATGACAAACAAGGAAGAGGCATGAGCCAGGGACAGCAGGAACAGCCGTCAGGTGAGGAAATTCAGGTGGTCGAAATTTTTACCGATGGTGCCTGCAGCGGCAATCCCGGCCCGGGGGGCTGGGGTGCCATTCTGCGGACACGCGGGGCTCAGGGGACCGTCGAGAAGGAAATTTTTGGTGGAGAGGCAGCAACGACCAACAACCGTATGGAATTGCTGGCCGTGATCGAAGCTCTGAAAACTCTGGAACGCCCGGTCAACGTGCGGGTGTACACCGATTCGCAATATGTGCAAAAAGGTATCAGTGAGTGGATTCATGGCTGGAAACGGCAGGGCTGGCGCACTTCCAGCAAGCAGCCAGTCAAGAATGTCGATCTTTGGCAAGCACTGGATGCACAGGTGGCACGTCATCGCATTGAATGGCTCTGGGTGCGCGGCCATGCCGGCCATGTCGATAATGAGCGTGCCGATGCACTGGCGCGGCAGGGGGTGGAACGTGTTCGTCAAGGAGGGCGTTGAGCATGCGGCAAGTTGTACTGGATACCGAAACCACGGGCACCGAATACAAGCAGGGAGACAGGGTTGTTGAAATCGGCTGCGTTGAGCTGGTCGATCGCAAGCTGACCCGGAGCACCTACCATACCTATCTGAATCCCGATTGTCAGATCAGCGCCAAGGCGCAGGAAATTCACGGCCTGAGCAGCGAATTTCTGGCAGACAAGCCGCGCTTTGCCGAAGTGGCAGAAGAATTCCTGGCCTTCATCCAGGGGGCGGAGTTACTGATCCACAATGCCGAGTTCGACCGGGGTTTTCTCGACAATGAATTGTCGTTGTTGGGGCGGCCGCCTTTGCGACAATCCGTAACCGGGATCGTCGATACGCTGAAGATGGCACGCGACATGCGGCCGGGGCGGCGTAATACGCTGGATGCCTTGTGCAAGGAATTCGGTGTCGATAATTCCGGTCGTACCCTGCATGGTGCCTTGCTGGATGCGGAGTTGCTGGCGGATGTGTATCTGGCCATGACCCGTGGACAGGGGATGCTGTTGATGGAGGCACATGACGGGCTTGAAGCTGGCCGTGATGCGGCGCAGCAGTTTGTCGAGGCAGTAACCGGGCAGCCTGCCCTGATCGTGCTGCGCGCCACTGCAAAGGAGTGTGAGGATCATGAGCGGGTGCTGGCCGAGATTGCGAAGGAGAGCAAGGGGCAATGTGTCTGGCAGGCCGTTTCAGGTCATTGAGTGAGGGGATGTGCGATGCTGGATAAACGTGCGCAGATGTTGCTGAAGACGCTGATCGAGCACTACATCGAGGATGGCCAGCCGGTCGGTTCGCGAACGTTGTCGCGCCATCCGCAGCTCGATCTTTCGCCGGCGACGATACGCAACGTCATGTCCGATCTCGAGGAACAGGGTTATATCGCCAGTCCGCATACCTCGGCCGGGCGGGTGCCCACGCCACGGGGGTACCGATTGTTCGTTGATCGTCTGCTGACGGTTCAACCCCTGAATCATGAGGAAATACACGGGATACAGGGAAGCATCCAGCCTGACCAGCCGCAGCGTGCGCTCAATCAGACATCGCAACTGCTGTCACAGTTGTCCCATTTTGCCGGGGTGGTGGTGGCACCACGTCGCCAGCCACCGCGTATCCGTCAGATCGAGTTCCTGGCGCTGTCGGAAAAGCGCCTCCTGCTGATCATCGTGACCGAATCCGGTGATGTGCAGAACCGGGTGCTGGTGCCGCAGCGCCCTTACACGCCGTCAGAGCTGGTGGAGGCGGCAAACTATCTCAACCAGCATTGTCTTGGGCTCGATTTTCTCCAGGTGCGCGAGCGGATCCGCAGCGAGTTGCACCAGCTACGCAGCGATATGGGTGCGTTGATGAACGCTGCCTTGGTGGTCGGCAGTGAGGCACTGGATGAGACGGCCAGCCAGTATGTCATTTCCGGGGAACGTAATCTTCTGGAGGTGGCGGATTTGTCTTCCAACATGATGCGCTTGCGCCAGCTGTTCGATTTGTTCGAGCAGAAAACCAGCCTGATGCAGTTGCTCGATCTTAGCAACCGGGCTGAGGGAGTGCAGATTTATATCGGTGGTGAATCCGGGATTGCACCGCTCGATGAGTGCAGCGTCATTGCCGCGCCTTACGAGGTCGATGGCCAGGTGGTGGGTTCGATCGGCGTCATCGGGCCGACGCGTATGGCTTATGAACGCATGATTTCCATCGTCGATATTACGGCCCGTTTGTTGTCCAACGCCTTGTCTTCGCAATGATGCAGACGCCTACACCCGTAGTCAGAACGGCCATCCTGCTGGTCAATCTGGGGACGCCGGAAGCGCCGACGGCGGCGGCGGTACGGCGTTACCTGGCCGAATTTCTCTGGGATCCGCGGGTGGTCGAGCTGCCCCGGCTGCCCTGGTGGCTGATCCTGCATGGCATCATCCTCAATACCCGGCCGGCCAAGTCTGCTGCCAAGTATGCGCAGATATGGACGGATGAAGGCTCACCGCTGCTGGTGCATACGAAAAAGCAGGCCATTTTGTTGCGTGGCCTGTTGGGGGCGCGAGGTTATATCGGCGCACGCAATCTGGAGGTGCGCTGGGTCATGCGTTACGGCCAGCCGTCGATCGGCAGTGCGCTCGATCAGCTGGTGGCAGAAGGATACGGGCGGGTTCTCGTGGTGCCGCTGTATCCGCAATATGCCCGCAGCACGACAGCCAGCGTGGAAGACGCACTGGCGCACTGGCAACAAAGGAATGGGAATGGCGAAAAACTGGCGCTGCGCAGCTTGCCCAGTTTTCCGGAAAATGAGGGATACATTGCCGCCTTGGCCACCGCGGTGCGCCGGCACTGGCAACAACAAGGTCGGGCGCTGAGGGACGAGCGCCTGCTGGTGATGAGCTTTCATGGCATCCCGCAACGCAGCGTTGAACGGGGAGATCCGTATCAGCAAGAGTGTGTGCGGACGGCGCAGCGTCTGGCACAGACGCTGGGACTGGCGGAACACCAGTGGCGACTGACGTTCCAGTCACGGTTTGGGCG
>JAGOSV010000009.1:30459-62567 GCA_018062105.1 Sterolibacterium sp.
AGCTTGAGCAGTCGGTCGATGTTGGGATGCTTGCCGGGGTTGGTACGCGCATCGTCCGCATGTTCGGCGTAGAGCTCGATGCCCTTGCGGGCGGCATCGGCCGTGATGGCACCGTAAATCTGGCCGAGATGGTTGTAGATGCTGAGCGAACCTGCTTGACCGGTCTTGTTTTCTATCGTGCTCACTACATTGCCGGCGGCATCGATTAGTTGCAGGGCGGCGAGATGGGAAATCTTGGGCAGCTGCTTGAGATTGTCGGCAAAAGCCATGGGATGCTCCTTGTCAGATGCGCTCAGATGCGCTTGGCCAGTTCGATGGCCTTGCCCAGATAGTTCGCCGGGGTCATCGCCAGCAGACGGATTTTCTCGGCTTCCGGAATTTCCAGCGTGTGGATGAATTCGTGCAGGGCTTCACGGGTAATGCCTTTGCCGCGTGTCAGGTCCTTGAGCTTTTCGTAAGGGTTGGCCACACCATGACGCCGCATCACGGTTTGCACCGGCTCGGCCAGTACTTCCCAGCAAGCATCGAGATCGGCCGCCATGCGTGCTGCATCGGCTTCGAGCTTGCCCAGACCGCGCAGAGTGGCGTCACAGGCCAGCAGGGTGTAGCCGAACGCCACGCCCATGTTACGCAGCACGGTGGAATCGGTCAGGTCACGTTGCAGGCGGGAAATCGGCAGTTTCTCTGCCAGGTGGCGCAGCACGGCATTGGCCAGCCCCAGATTGCCTTCGGAATTTTCGAAGTCGATGGGATTGACCTTGTGCGGCATGGTGCTGGAGCCGATTTCTCCTGCCTTGGGGCGTTGGCGGAAGTAGCCCAGCGAGATGTATTGCCACAGGTCACGGTCGGCATCCAGCAGAATGCTGTTGGCGCGTGCCATGGCGTCATACAGCTCGGCCATGGCATCGTGTGGTTCGATCTGGATGGTGTAGGGGTTGAATTCCAGGCCGAAGGATTCGATGAAGCGGCGGTTGAAGCCTTCCCAGTCGACATCGGGATAGGCCGAAAGGTGGGCGTTGTAATTGCCCACCGCGCCATTGAACTTGGCGGTCAGCGATACGGCGGCAACACGCTGCGCTGCCCGCTCCAGACGGGCGCAGATATTCGCCATTTCCTTGCCCAGCGTGCTGGGTGAGGCCGGTTGGCCATGGGTGCGCGACAACAGGGGCATTTCCGCCAGCGCATGTGCCAGCGCACGGAATGTCGCCACGAGCTGCGACAGGGCGGGTTGTAGTACCTGGCTGCGCGCCTCCTGCAGCATCAGCGCGTGAGACAGGTTGTTGATGTCCTCGGAGGTGCAGGCAAAGTGGATGAATTCTGCAGCTGCCATCACTTCGGCATCACTCGCCAGGCGTTCCTTGAGCCAGTATTCCATGGCCTTGACATCATGATTGGTCCGCGCCTCGATAGCCTTGATGGCTTCGGCATCCGCTGCGCTGAAGCTGGTCATGACCGTTTCGAGCTCGCCCAGGGTGGCTGCCGAAAAAGGCGAAATTCCGGCGATTTCTGGTGCAGCGGCGAGCGCCTTGAGCCATTCGATCTCCACCCGGACCCGCCGTTTGATGAGGCCGTATTCAGAAAAATGTTCGCGCAGGGCATCGAGCTTGGCGGCATAACGCCCATCCAGGGGCGAAAGAGCGGTCAGGGAGGTCAGCATGTCGTCACGATCCAGTAACAGGCCACTATGGCCCGGGAGAAAAGGGCAAAATTTTAACAGGCTGCCGGTACGGCTTGAACAATTCATGCCACGAGGTTCATGGGTCGCGAAATTCCGTCAAAAAATACAGGGAAAAGCATGGCCAAAGTGTCGTTAAAAGTGTCGTTAAAAGTTGAACAAAACTGAGGGCTATTTATAATCTCGTGGTTTCAGGCTTTGGAGCCCCTCATGTTCAGCCGCCTGCGCGAAGACATCCGCTGTGTCTTTGATCGCGATCCCGCTGCCCGTTCGACTTGGGAAGTGTTGACCTGCTATCCGGGATTCCATGCGCTACAGTGCCACCGACTGACTCATGCCCTGTGGAAAACGGGATTTCGCTGGCTGGCGCGCTGGCTGGCGCATTGCGTGCGCTGGCTGACGGGTATCGAGATTCATCCGGGGGCAACGATCGGCCGGCGGGTGTTCATCGATCATGGCATGGGTGTGGTGATCGGTGAAACAGCCGAGATCGGTGATGACTGCACGCTCTACCATGGGGTCACCCTGGGTGGAACATCCTGGAACAAGGGCAAGCGCCATCCAACCTTGCTGCGTGGGGTGGTGATCGGTGCTGGAGCCAAGGTACTCGGGCCCATCACCATCGGCGAGGAAGCGCGGGTTGGCTCCAATGCTGTTGTCGTGCGCGATGTGCCGGCAGCAGCGACAGCAGTGGGGATTCCTGCACGCATCATCGAGGGCGAGCGTGATCAGGCGCGTGAAGCCAAGGCCGAGACCATGGGCTTTTCTGCCTATGCGGTGACGCGTGAGGATGATCCGGTGGCCAAGGCCATTCATGGCCTGCTCGATCATGCCGTCGATACCGACCGGCGCTTAACCTTGCTGCTGCAACATCTGGAACGCGCGGGTCTGCTGGAGGATCAGGGCGGGGATGGTTTAGCCACCGCCGACAAATTTGATCCCAATTATCTGGGCAAGATAGTTGACTAAGTTACTCGGGAATCGTAGAGTGACGGTCTCGCCGGAGGGTTTTGGATTTTCCCCGGTAACTCGATGGACTCACTGCACAAAGCGAGGCAGATAATGAAATTGACGACCAAGGGACGTTTTGCGGTAACTGCGATGATCGATCTGGCACTGCGCCAGACGGACGGGCCGGTGACGCTGGCAGGTATCAGTGAGCGGCAGAAGATTTCGCTCTCCTATCTCGAGCAGCTTTTCGGAAAACTGCGCCGACATGCGCTGGTGACCAGCGTGCGTGGGCCGGGGGGCGGTTACCGGCTGACCAAGCCGCTGGAAGAGGTTTCGGTTGCAGACATCATTCATGCGGTCGACGAGCCGATGGATGCCACAGCCTGCGGCGGCAAGGCCAATTGCCATGACGAACAGCCCTGCATGACGCACAATCTGTGGACGACCTTGACCAAGCGCATGATCGACTACCTGAGTTCGGTGACGCTAGCCGAGCTGGTGGCGCAGCAGGGGCAGTCTGCGACGGCTCATGCACACAGCCATGAACCGGCACACAAGTCGAAGCGCACCATTGCAGTCGCTTCTGTCTGAGCTGTCCGGGTTACCTTTGAACCGCATCTGAGCCATGTTCGCTCCGACCTATTTCGACCATAACGCCACCACGCCGCTCGATCCGCGCGTGCTGGAGGCGATGTTGCCGTATTTGCGCGAGCAGTACGGCAATGCGTCGAGCCGTCATGAATATGGGCGGGCAGCGCGACGTGCCGTCGATGAGGCGCGGCAGAAAGTAGCCGCCGCCGTGGGGGCACATCCGACGGAGGTGTTGTTTACCAGCGGTGGTTCCGAAGCGAATAACCTGTTTATCAAAGGCGCGGCGACGGTGCGTCGCGAACAAGGCCGCTTCCCCTTTATCGCCATTTCCGCCATCGAGCATCCCTGTGTGCGTGAGCCGGCGCGCCAGTTGGCCAAAGCGGGCGGTAGCCTGCGTGAAATCGCCGTGGATGCAGCGGGCTGTATCGAGCGGGATGATTTTTTGCGAGCCGTGGAGGAACGCCCCGCCCTGGTGTCCGTCATGCTGGCCAACAACGAAACCGGTGTGATGCAGGATGTTGCTGGCCTGGCTGCGCTGGCTCACCCTGCGGGAGCCTGGTTTCACAGCGATGCCGTGCAGGCCCTGGGCAAGCAAACTATTGATTTCCGCACCCTGAATGCTGCCGGGGTGCAGGCGCTGACGCTTTCTGCCCACAAGGTCGGCGGCCCCAAGGGGGCGGGTGCACTGGTTCTCGACAAGCGTGTCGAGCTTGTGCCCCAGATCGCCGGTGGTGGGCAAGAGCGGGGCTATCGCTCTGGTACTGAAAATGTTGCCGCCCTCGTCGGTTTTGGTGAAGCCTGTCAGTGGATTCCAGAGCGTCTGGCATGCAGGGCGCAGCTGCGTCTTTTGCGCGATGCGCTGGAAGAAGGGCTGCGTGCTCTGGGTGCCCACATTTTCGGAGAAGAGGCCGAGCGCCTGGCCAATACGGTTTATTTTTCCCTGCCCGAGATCGAGGGCGAAACCTTGGTGGGCAAACTCGACCGGGCCGGTTTTGCAGTGGCCAGCGGTGCGGCCTGCTCCAGCGCGCAGCCCGAGCCGTCGCACGTCCTGCAGGCGATGGGAGTACCCGAGGTTCTGTTGCGCGGAGCGGTGCGCGTTAGCCTGGGGCCGGACAATACGGCCCGCCAGGTACAGGATTTCCTCGCCGCCCTGGGCGACACACTTTCTCAGCTGCGGCGTCTGGCGGCGCTGGCAGGCTAGTCTCATTTCAGGAGTTATTCGATATGCTCAAATTTCCCATCTATCTCGACTATTCGGCAACGACTCCGGTCGATCCGCGTGTGGCGGAAAAGATGATTCCTTACCTGACCGAAAAGTTCGGCAACCCGGCCAGCCGCTCCCATGCCTATGGCTGGGAGGCGGATACCGCCGTGGAAGAAGCGCGCGTCCAGGTGGCCGCCTTGGTCAATGCCGATGCCAAGGACATCATCTGGACCTCCGGGGCGACGGAATCGAACAATCTCGCGATCAAGGGTGCGGCGTATTTCTACTCGGGCAAGGGGAAGCATCTGATTACGGTGAGCACCGAGCACAAGGCCGTGCTCGACACCATGCGCGAGTTGGAGCGTCAGGGCTTCGAGGTGAGTTATCTCGATCCGGACGAGAATGGCCTGGTCAGCGTTGAGCAGTTCCGCCAGGCGCTGCGGCCGGACACCATCGTGGCCTCGGTGATGGCGGTCAATAATGAAATTGGGGTGATCCAGCCGATTGCCGAAATTGGTGAGGTCTGCCGTGAAAAGGGTGTCATTTTCCACGTCGATGCCGCGCAGGCGACCGGCAAGATGCCGCTTGATCTGACCCAGCTGAAGGTTGATCTGATGTCCTTTAGCGCCCACAAGACCTACGGCCCGAAGGGTATTGGTGCGCTTTACGTCCGTCGCAAGCCGCGCATCCGGCTGGAGGCGCAGATGCACGGCGGGGGGCATGAGCGCGGTCTGCGTTCTGGCACCCTGGCGACGCACCAGATCGTCGGTATGGGCGAAGCCTTCCGGTTGGCTCGCGAAGAAATAGATTCTGAACTGGCGCGTATCGGCGCGTTGCGTGACCGGCTGCTCAAGGGGTTGAAGGAAATCGAGGAAACCTATGTCAATGGCGATCTGCTGCAGCGGGTACCGCATAACCTCAATATGAGCTTCAACTATGTCGAGGGCGAGTCGATGATCATGGCGATCAAGGATATTGCCGTGTCCTCCGGTTCTGCTTGCACTTCGGCCAGTCTGGAGCCGTCTTATGTGCTGCGGGCGCTGGGGCGTTCGGACGAGCTGGCGCACAGCTCGATCCGCTTTACCCTGGGGCGGTTCACGACGGAAGAAGAGATTGATTACACCGTGGCACTGCTGCACGCCAAGATTGCCAAGCTGCGCGAATTGTCCCCGCTTTGGGAGATGCACCAGGACGGCGTGGATTTGAATACAGTACAGTGGGCTGCCCACTGAATTCAAAGGAGTTGAAAAATGGCTTACAGTGAAAAAGTTCTCGACCATTACGAAAATCCGCGCAACGTCGGCTCCTTCGGCAAGGAAGCGGAGGATGTCGGCACCGGCATGGTGGGGGCGCCGGCCTGTGGCGATGTCATGAAACTGCAGATCAAGGTCGGCAAGGATGGCGTTATCGAAGACGCCAAGTTCAAGACCTATGGCTGTGGTTCGGCGATTGCCTCTTCGTCGCTGGTGACCGAATGGGTCAAGGGTAAGACGCTCGATCAGGCGCTGGACATCAAGAATACCCAGATTGCTGAGGAGCTGGCTTTGCCGCCGGTGAAAATCCACTGCTCGATCCTGGCTGAAGATGCGATCAAGGCGGCTGTGGCGGATTACAAGCAGAAGCACGGAGAATGACATGACCCAGATCACTTTGACGGAAAAGGCGGCGCGTCACGTCACTAACTTCATCGCCAAGCGTGGCAAGGGTGCCGGCGTCCGGTTTGGTGTGCATACCTCAGGCTGTTCCGGCATGGCATACAAGCTGGAATTCGTCGATGCCATCAACCCGGAAGACACGGTTTTTGAAAGCCACGGGGTGAAGATCATGGTGGATCCCAAGAGTCTGCCCTATATCGACGGCACAGAGCTGGACTATGTGCGCGAAGGGCTCAACGAGGGTTTCAAGTTCAACAATCCCAACGTCAAGGACGAGTGTGGCTGTGGCGAAAGCTTCAACGTCTGAGCTAGCCGTCTTGGTCTGATAGACCACTATGGATTTTCATCAGGATCATTTCACTCTGTTCCAGCTACCGCGTTGCTTCGCGCTCGATGCCGGTGGGCTCGACCGGCGTTATCGTGAGATGCAGGCGCAGGTACATCCGGATCGTCATGCCCATCTGGGGGAGACCGAAAAACGTTTGGCCATGCAGTGGTCCACGCGTGTCAATGAGGCTTATCAGACATTGAAAAAACCGCTGGCCCGCGCTGAATATCTGCTGCTGCTGGCAGGTATCGATGTACATCAGGAACGCACCATGCCAACAGATTTCCTGGTGCGGCAGATGGAATGGCGCGAGGCCGTCAGTGATGCGTGGGCGGCTAGGGATGATGCAGCACTGGATACCCTGCACCGTCGCATCAAGAAAGAGATACAGGAGCAGTATGGCGCGCTCGAGACGCTGCTGGGGGCCGGTAACACCGTACTGGCTGCCGGACAAGTGCGCCAGTTGATGTTCCAGGAAAAGCTCCTGAAGGAAGTGGAGGAGGCACTGGCCGGGCTGGAAGCCTGAGCCGGGCCCGGGGCAACGAGGGAGAAACTCTGCCCCTGCCATACCGCCTGGAGATGAGCGTGTGGCACGGCAGGGGATAACGAAGACAACGAAATGGCATTACTTCAGATTGCAGAACCCGGGGCAGCAACCGCGCCTCACGAACATCGTCTGGCCATAGGGATCGACCTGGGGACGACCAATACCCTGGTGGCAACGGTGCGCAGTGGCATGGCCGTCGTTCTCAGCGACAGCCAGGGGCGGGCCCTGTTGCCGTCGGTCATCCGCTATCTGCCGGATGGCACGGTCAATGTCGGGCATGCCGCTCAGGCCGATCTGACAGCGGATCCAAAAAATACCATAGTCTCCGTCAAGCGTTTCATGGGGCGCGGGCTCAAGGACATCGCCCATGTCGAGAGCATGCCTTACGATTTCGTCGAGGCCGAGGCGGGCATGGTCAAGCTGCGCACGGTTGCCGGAGTGCGCACACCGGTCGAAATTTCAGCGGATATCCTCAAGGCGGTGCGTGACCGCGCCGAGGCCGCGCTGGGCGGGACGCTGTCTGGAGCAGTCATCACGGTACCGGCCTACTTCGATGATGCCCAGCGCCAGGCCACCAAGGATGCTGCACGGCTGGCCGGTATCCATGTGTTGCGTCTGCTCAACGAACCGACTGCCGCAGCCATTGCCTATGGCCTGGACAATGCCGCAGAAGGCATTTATGCCGTCTATGATCTGGGCGGTGGCACCTTCGATATTTCCATCCTGAAGCTGTCGCGCGGCATCTTCGAAGTGCTCGCCACCGGCGGAGATTCTGCCCTGGGTGGGGATGACTTCGATCAGCGTATTTTCTGCTGGATCATCGAGGTGGCACAGCTCTCGCCCCTGTCTCCGGCCGATGCCCGCCTGCTGCAGACCTGTGCGCGCGAGGCCAAGGAATATCTGACCAGCCATAGTGCCGCCCCCATCAATGTCCGTCTGGAAAGTGGCGAGGAAGTCCAGCTGACCCTGACAACGGAAATCTTCACCGACATCAGCCGCACCCTGGTGCAAAAAACGCTGGCCGCCGTTCGCAAGGCGGTACGTGATGCCGGCCTGACACCGGAGGAAATCAAGGGTGTGGTCATGGTTGGGGGCTCGACCCGCATGCCGCAGATCCAGCGAGCCGTTGGCGAGTTTTTCGCCCAGGAGCCGCTCAACAACCTCGATCCGGACAAGGTAGTAGCACTCGGTGCGGCGACCCAGGCCAATCTGCTGGCTGGCAACCGTGCCGCCGGAGATGACTGGCTGTTACTCGATGTCATCCCTCTGTCATTGGGTATCGAGATGATGGGCGGCCTGGCTGAAAAAATCATTCCGCGTAACTCGACCCTGCCGATTGCCCGCGCCCAGGAGTTCACCACCTTCAAGGATGGTCAGACGGCGATGGCCATTCATGTCGTGCAAGGAGAGCGTGAGCTGGTCTCCGACTGCCGCTCGCTGGCACGTTTCGAGCTGCGCGGTATCCCGCCGATGGCGGCTGGTGCTGCCCGCATCCGGGTCACATTTCAGGTTGATGCTGACGGTCTGTTATCCGTTAGCGCGCGTGAGCAGACCACCGGGCGCGAGGCCAGGATCGACGTGAAGCCGTCTTACGGCCTGAGCGATGATGAAATCACCTCGATGCTCAAGGACAGCTTCAACCACGCAGCAGAGGATGCCTTCCGGCGTGCCTTGCGTGAGGCGCAGGTCGAGGCGCAGCGCCTGATCGAGGCCACGCAGAATGCCCTGGTCGACGATGCCGACCTGCTGTCCCTGCTGGAGCGCGCCCACGTCGATAGCAGCATTGCCCGCCTGCAATCCGTGCTGATTGGTGATGACCGACGTGCCATCGACGAGGCCATGAATCTGGTCAGCCAGGCCACTGCCGAATTCGCCGCACGGCGCATGAATCGCAGCGTGCAGCGAGCGCTGTCCGGGCGCAATGTCGCCGAACTTTGATTGAACCCAGGTGAACCCATCATGACCCGCATCGTCGTTTTGCCGCATGTCGAACTTTGCCCGGAAGGTGCCGTGATCGAGGCACAACCCGGGGTGAGCATCTGCAGCACCCTGCTGGAAAACGACATCCTCATCGAGCATGCCTGTGAGCAGTCCTGCGCTTGCACCACCTGCCACGTCATCGTCCGCGAAGGCTTCAATGCCCTGGAGCCCGCCGAGGAGGATGAAGAGGATCTGCTCGACAAGGCCTGGGGACTGGAGCCAAATTCGCGCCTGTCCTGCCAGGCCTTGGTCAATGACACCCCGTTGGTGGTCGAGATTCCGCGATACACCATCAACATGGTCAGCGAAGGGAAGAAAAAATGAAATGGACAGACACGCTCGAAATTGCTATCGAGTTGGCCGAGCGGCATCCGCAAGTCGATCCGGCGAAAATCAATTTCGTCGACCTGATGCAATGGGTCATGGCCATTCCGGGTTTTAGCCAGGACGAGAAACATTGCGGAGAAAAAATCCTCGAAGCCATCCAGATGGCCTGGATGGAAGAGATTCGCTGAATCATATCGTCATCGCCCGCAGCGCCCAGCAGCGTGTTCATCGATAGTCATTGCCATCTCGACGCCGCCGAGTTCGATGACGACCGCGATGCGGTGGTCTTGGCGGCGCAGCGCGTGGGGGTGATGCAGCTCATCCTGCCGGCGGTTGAACGCGCCAACTTTGCCGCAGTCTCTTCGGTATGCCGCAGCTATCCGGGCTGTCATGCAGCATATGGCATCCACCCCCTGTACACCGCCCGTGCCCGTTCGGAGGATCTGCTCAGCCTGCAGGAAGCCCTGCTCGGACAGGCCGCGGTCGCCATCGGCGAAATCGGCCTCGACCATTTCGTTGCCGGTCATGACCCAGTGTTGCAGCAGCACTATTTTGTGGCACAGCTGAAGCTGGCGCAACAGCACGCCCTGCCGGTGCTGCTCCATGTCCGTGGTGCCATTGACGCGGTGCTCCAGCAGTTGCGCCGTCATCCGGTTTCCGGCGGGATCGCCCACGCCTTCAATGGCAGCCCCCAGCAGGCTGCAGAATTTATCAGGCTCGGCTTCAAGCTGGGCTTTGGTGGCACCTTGACCTTCCCGCGAGCCCGGCGCATCCGTGCGCTGGCCGCCAGCCTGCCGCTGACAAGCATCGTGCTGGAAACCGATGCCCCGGACATCCCCCCCGCCTGGCAGTGCGGCCAGCGCAACACCCCCGATCAGCTGCCACGGATCGCCGCCGAATTGGCCGTTCTGCGGCAACTGACTGTGGCAGAAATAGCCCAAGCCACGACAGCAAATGTGCGGGCGGTGCTGCGCTTGCCGGAATCGGGAATGAGCCAAACGGAGTTTTGATTCCTTTGAAAATGCGCCGTACATTCCTGCCGTAATTGTTTCTAGGGAAACGCTGAAGAAGCCCAGATTTCGTCATTCCCGCGAAGGCGGGAATCCATGGTTTCAACAACTTACTGGATCCCCGCCTTCGCGGGAATGACTTGATCAGTGTTTCCCTAGGTTGAAGTGCCCCACAAGTTGTCTGGGATCAGGAAAATTGTGCCGGCACGATTTTCTGACCAGTATTTTTACTATGGCCTATCGGCAATCGACGCATCGTCATCTGGAGTTGCTGTTGCACATGAATGATGGTGACATCATTAGTGCGCTGACGTGGTGCCTAGCTGGTGCGCCGGCCTGCGGATTTGCCGGCATACTACGCATTTCAATCGTTGCTTCATGCACACTTCACGCACACGGAAAGGAAATCTCATGGCTGAATATGCCGCTCCCCTGAAGGATATGCACTTTGTCATGCACGCGCTGGCCGGGCTGGATGAGGTGACGAAGCTGCCGGGTTATGAGGAGATGTCGGACGACATGGCGCAGGCTGTGCTGGAGGAGTCGGCGAAATTTTCCAGTGCCGTACTGTCGCCGCTGAATGTCAGCGGCGATCGGGAGGGCGTGCATTGGTATGCCGAGGAGGGCGGCAAGGTGGTCATGGCGGCGGGCTTTGCAACGGCGTACCGGCAGTTTATCGAGGCGGGCTGGAATGGTTATGCCGCTGATCCGCAGTACGGCGGGCAGGGCTTGCCCAGGCTGCTGGGGGCGGCCGTGCAGGAAATGTGGATGGCCGCCAATCTGTCATTTTCGCTGTGTCCGCTGCTGACGGCCGGAGCCATCGAGGCGCTGGAACTGTGTGGCAGCCCGGAACAAAAGGCGATGTATCTGCCGAACATGGTGCATGGCCGCTGGGCGGGCACCATGAACCTGACAGAGGCACAGGCCGGCTCGGATCTGGCAGCCGTTCGTACACGTGCTGTGCCGCAGGAGGATGGTACCTACCGCATTTTCGGGCAGAAGATTTTCATCACCTACGGTGATCATGACATGGCCGAGAACATCGTTCATCTGGTGCTGGCCCGCACTCCGGATGCGCCACCGGGCGTCAAGGGAATTTCGCTGTTCGTCGTCCCCAAGTATCTGGTCAATGCCGATGGCAGCCTGGGAGCACGCAATGATGCTTATTGTGTTTCCGTCGAGCACAAGCTGGGTATTCACGCCTGCCCGACCTGTGTCATGGCCTATGGTGATGCCGGAAACTTTGGCGGTGGTGCCATCGGTACGCTGGTGGGCGAGGAAAATGCCGGCCTCAAATATATGTTCATCATGATGAATGCCGCCCGTTTTTCTGTCGGGCTGGAGGGGCTGGGGCTGGCCGAGCGGGCGTGTCAGCAGGCGCTGGCTTATGCCAAGGAGCGGGTGCAGGGGCGCGACATCGCCGGGCGTTTCCCGGGCAATGTCAGTATCAGCAAGCATCCCGACGTGCGCCGCATGTTGATGCTGATGAAGTCGCAGGTCGAGGCGATGCGTGCCTTGTCCTATGTCGTGGCGCGTTACCAGGATGATGCCTTGTGTCATCCGGATGCGGCGGAGCGCCAGCGTCAGCAGGCCGTGGTCGATCTGATGATTCCGGTGGTCAAGGGCTGGCTGACCGAAACGGCCAACGAGGTGGCCTATCTCGGCGTGCAGGTGCATGGCGGCATGGGTTTCATCGAAGAAACCGGCGCGGCGCAATTCATGCGGGATGCCCGCATCACGACGATTTACGAAGGCACCACCGGCATCCAGGCCAATGACCTGATCGGCCGCAAGATTGCTCGCGAGGGCGGGAAAACCGTGCGCTGGCTCATCAGCCAGATGCGCCAGACCGAAGCGGCGCTACACGCTGCCGGCGGAACACTGGTACCGCTGGCCGAAACCTTGGGGCAGGGCATCGGGGCACTGGAAGACGGGGTGTCCTTCCTGTTGGAGCATTATGACCAGGAGATTGCCGCCGTTTCGGTCGGGGCCGTGCCTTTTCTGCGTCTGATGGGCATCGTGTGCGGCGGCTGGCAGATGAGCCGGGCGGCACTGGTGGCACAGGGCAGGGTAAGCGCTGGAGACGATCCGGCCTCGTTTCATGCGGCCAAGCTGGCAACCGCCCGGTTTTATGCCGACCATGTCCTGGTGCAGGCTCGCGGTCTGGCGCAGACGCTGTTGCAAGGCGGGGCGGCAGCCCTGGCCATCGATGAGGGCTTGCTGTAAGGCGGGGGCAGTGCGACACACTGCGACATGATTTGTCGCAGTGTGGCTTTATCCTTCATCCTGTACTCGTCCACACGGACGGGTGATACCCAGGAAAGGAACTCCCATGAAAGCGCGATGTTCGGATTACCCGGTAGGCCAGGCGCTTTACCATCCCGGCCGATGAGTTTGTCGCTGTTTGGGCGGCCAATCAGTTCATGGTGGATACCCGAAAGCTGCGGCAGGCGCAGGAAGCGGAAGAGCGTGCCAGGGCGGATTTCGTGCCGCTGCTCGAGGTGATAGCGGAGCGCCCTTACCCCGATACCGGCGTCACGATTTTCATCATCGTTGGCGGGAACAGCCGCTACAACATCCTGCTGCCACTGGATATAGCCGATTGGCCGGAAGAAACGCAACTGGCGCATGTACGGCAGCTCATCCGGGAGAGCTACGCCAGGCATGGCGGACGGACGTTCTGCACTGGGGCGATATGCGGCTACTGGTATCGGGCTGCTTTCGATGCGCCGCCATTGCGGCTGTCGGTCAATGGGTTGCCGGAACCGGTGGGAGATTCATCGGACAAGCGGCATCCTGTCCCTGGCACAGGGCGGGTTCGGCTGATGGGGGGGGCAAGGATGTAACGGCACTGCTGCAATCGATCGCGCCGCCGCCGGATGCCCATCTGGTGGCTGGTGAAGACGAGCAGATGATGGGGATAACGAAACACTGAAGCATGGCGGCACGGAAAGCAGACAGCCCATCTACGGGGATGGGCTGTCGTGTTGTTGCTGTTTTGTTGCTGTTGTTGCCGCTGCCAGGCTCCGGATTCTGCATCCAGGATTGTTACAGTGTCACATTCCCGGATAGACCGGTCCTTCACCGCCTTGCGGGGTGACCCAGTTGATGTTCTGGGTGGGGTCCTTGATGTCGCAGGTCTTGCAGTGCAGGCAGTTCTGGGCGTTGATCTGCAAACGTGGGTTGCCAGCATCGTCCTTGAGGATTTCATATACTCCGGCCGGGCAGTAACGCTGTTCGGGTGCGTCATACAGTGGCAGGTTGGTCTTGATGGGGACGGAGGCATCTTTCAGTGTCAGGTGGCAGGGCTGGTCTTCTTCGTGGTTGGTGTTGGAGAGGAAGACCGAGGACAGGCGGTCGAAGGTGATGACGCCGTCGGGTTTCGGGTAGTTGATCGGCGCACACTCGGTGGCCTTTTTCAGCTTGAGGTGGTCGGCGGTGTGGTGCAGCGTCCAGGGAGCCTTGCCACGGAAGACGACCTGATCGAGACCGACCATCATGGTGCCCATATAGAGCCCCTTGCTCATCCACGGCTTGAAATTGCGTGCCCTGTGGAGTTCTTCGTAGAGCCAGCTGGCGCGGAATTTCTGCGGGTAGCTGGTCAGCTCGTCACCGGCACGACCGGCGGCAAGCGCCTCGACGACCGATTCGGCGGCCATGGCGCCGCTCTTGATGGCGGCATGGCTGCCCTTGATACGCGAGACATTGAGAAAGCCGGCATCATCACCCAGCAGCGCACCGCCCGGGAAAATCAGCTTGGGCAGGGACTGCAGGCCACCGGCGGCGATGGCACGTGCCCCATAGGAAATGCGCTTGCCACCTTCGAGCATGCTGCGAAGACGCGGATGGGTCTTGTAACGCTGGAATTCCTCGAAGGGTGAGAGATGGGGATTGCTGTAGCCCAAGCCGACGACATAGCCGATGGCCACCAGGTTGTCGCCGTAGTGGTAGCAGAAGGAGCCACCATAGGTATCGGACTGCAGCGGCCAGCCGGCGGTGTGCATGACCATGCCCTTGTGGTGATGCTCGGGTTTGACTTCCCACAGTTCCTTGATGCCGATGCCATAGACCTGCGGGTCGGCACCGTTGCGCAGATTGAATTTCTGTTCCAGCTGCTTGCCCAGATGGCCACGGCAGCCTTCAGCAAACAGGGTGTATTTGGCATGCAGCTCCATGCCAGGCTGAAAGGCCGGGCCGGGCTGGCCATCCTTGCCTACGCCCATGTCGCCAGTGACGACCCCTTTGACGCTGCCGTCGTCGTTGTAGAGCACGCCCGCACCGGCAAAGCCAGGGTAGATTTCGACGCCCAGAGCCTCGGCCTGCTGGCCTAGCCAGCGGCAGACATTGCCCAGGCTGATGATGTAATTGCCGTGATTCTGGAAGCACTCCGGCAGCAGGAAGGTGGGTAGTTGCCAGCTGCCAGTTTCCGTCAGGAACACAAAGCGGTCATCGGTCACCGGCGTATCGAGCGGGGCATTCTGTGCCTGCCAGTCGGGGATCAGTTCGCTGATGGCGCGTGGATCCATGACGGCACCCGAGAGGATGTGAGCACCGATCTCGGAGCCTTTTTCGATCAGGCAGACATTGAGTTCCGCATTGATCTGCTTGAGACGGATAGCGGCCGCCAGGCCTGCCGGGCCGCCGCCGACGATCAACACGTCAAATTCCATCACATCACGTTCCATGTGTTTCCCCTTGTGATTTTTCCATCCAGCATGTCGCAGCGACATGCCGGTCACCATCAAATAAACCGCGGATTATAAGCCAGCTCATCCCGGCTCATCCCAGCTCACCTGTACCCGGACAATCAGGTGTCCAGCAATCAAAGGATGAAGCCCCCTCCCAGGCAGACCCGGGATTCGTAGAGCACGACGCTCTGGCCGGGGGTGATCGCCCATTGTGGGGTGGCGAAGGCGATGTTGCAGCGTTTTGCGTCCACTGCATCGATCTCGCAGGGCGCGTCTGGCTGGCGGTAGCGGGTCTTGGCTGTGTAGACCCAGTGGGTGTGGGGCGGCTGGCCGCTGATCCAGGACAGGTCGTGCGCCTGCAGGCGGTCACGCAGCAGTGCCGGGTGGTCGTGGCCCTGGACGACCAGCAGGATATTGTGTTGCAGATCTTTGCCGGCGACATACCATGCTTCATGGTCGCCCGCTTCGTCGGCATGTCCCTTGACACCGCCGATCTGCAGACCTTTGCGCTGGCCGATCGTGTGGTAGATCAGACCGTCGTGGCGGCCGATGAGCTTGCCGCTTTCGAGGGTACGAATCTCGCCTGGCTGATCGGGCAGGTAGCGGCCGAGGAATTCGCGGAAGGGGCGCTCGCCGATGAAGCAGATGCCGGTGGAGTCTTTCTTGGCGTGGTTGTGCAGGCCGGCGGCTTCGGCCAGGTGGCGGACTTCGCGCTTGTAGAGGTGGCCAACCGGAAAGAGGGTTTTCGACAGCTGCTGCTGGTTGAGGCGATGCAGGAAATAGCTCTGGTCCTTGGTGCCGTCCTCTGCCTTGAGCAGCTGCCATTGCCCGAGGAATTCGCGTACCTGGGCATAGTGGCCGGTGGCGATTTTGTCGGCACCCAGCTGGAGCGCATGGTCGAGAAAGGCCTTGAACTTGATTTCGGCGTTGCACAGCACATCGGGGTTGGGGGTGCGGCCGGCCTGGTATTCGCGCAGGAACTCGTTGAAGACGCGCTCCTTGTATTCGGCGGAGAAGTTGACCACTTCCAGGTCGATGCCGAGCACATCGCAGGCTGAGGCAGCGTCGATGAGATCCTGACGGGACGAGCAGTATTCCTCGTTGTCGTCATCTTCCCAGTTTTTCATGAACAGGCCGATTACCTTCCAGCCTTGTTGTTTCAGCAGCAGCGCGGCTACTGAGGAGTCGACGCCGCCGGACATACCGACGATGACGGTGCGTTCAGTCATAGTGATTCACCAGTTCGAGAGGATAGCGCCGGCCGGCCTGGTAATCCTCGATACATTGCAGGATCAGCGGGCTGCGGTGTCGGTCGCGCAGGGCGTGGATTTCTGCCGGGGTCAGCCAGAGGGCGCGGCGGATGCCGTCATCGAGCGGCCGGTCAGCGTCGTGCTCGCCCAGCGTGCCGCAGTAGGCAAAGCGCAGGTAGGTGAGATGACGGGTTGGTGGCCGCCACTGGTAGATGCCGACTAGCTGGCGTGGAGTGAAGTGCCATGCGGTTTCTTCGAGAACTTCGCGGGCGCAGGCCTGCACCAGCGATTCGCCTTCGTCGAGATGGCCGGCCGGCTGATTGTAGCGGATGACGGTGCTGCCTTGATCATCAAGAACTTCCTCTTCGACGAGTAGGAAGCGGCCCTCGCGTTCGATGATGGCGGCCACGGTGACATGGGGTTTCCAGACTTCACTCATCCGGCCATTCTAGCGCGTGACACCGCCTATAATCGACCGCTTGCCCTTGTCTGGATGTCTCATGAACCTGCCTTCATCCCCGACGCTGGCGGATGCTCCGCCGGAACCCGGAAAAATGCTGGAATTTGCCTTGCAGGGTTTGCGCTGTGCGAATTGCGCCGCGCGCGTGGAACAGGCGCTCGATGCGCTGCCCGGTGCCGAGGCGGCGGTCAATTTCGCCAGCGAAAAGGCTTATGTCCGCCTGACACCGGACAGCACGCTGACGGCAGCGCAGATCATCACGGCGGTGGCCGCACTCGGCTATCAGGCCACGCTTTCGGATCGTGACAGCCATGCGGCGGAGCAGGCACGCAAGGCGGCGGCTTACCGTGCCGAGCTGCGCCAGTTCTGGCTGGCGGCGGCCTTTACCTTGCCGCTGGTGGCGCAGATGGCGGTCATGTTCAGCGGCACGGGGCAGGCCGGCAGCCATGATCTGCTGCCGCGCTGGCTGCAGTTTTTGCTGGCCACGCCGGTGCAGTTCTGGATCGGCCGGCGGTTTTATGTCGGTGCCTGGCATGCGCTGCGTGGTGGTAGCGGCAACATGGATGTTCTGGTGGCACTGGGTACCAGCATGGCCTGGCTGTTCAGTACCGTAGTCACCTTCATGGCGTTGCATGAGCAGCATGTCTATTTCGAGGCTTCGGCATCGGTGATCACGCTGGTCATGCTGGGCAAGATCCTCGAAGCCCGCGCCAAGGCGGGTGCTTCGGCGGCACTGGAAGCATTGATCCGCCTGCAGCCGCAGACGGCGCGGGTGGAACGGGATGGCGAGGTGGTCGAGACGCCGGTGGGTTCGATGATGCCCGGTGATGTGTTCCTCGTCCGGCCGGGAGACGGCATTCCGGTGGATGGCGAGGTGCTGTCCGGCAACTCGACCGTCAATGAAGCCATGCTCACTGGCGAGAGCCTGCCGGTGGCCAAGCAGCCAGGCGATACGGTCTATGCCGCCACGGTCAATGGTGAAACCCTGTTGCGCTGCCGGGCAACCGGCGTGGGCAGCCAGACCTTGCTGTCGGGCATCATCCGGCTCGTCGAGGAGGCGCAAGGCTCCAAGGCGCCGGTGCAACGTCTGGTCGATCGGGTGGCGGCCATTTTCGTTCCGGTGGTGGTGCTGGTGGCCTTGCTGACTCTGGTGGGGGGTTGGCTGCTGACGGGTGAATTCACCACCGCCATGATCCATGCCGTGGCGGTACTGGTGATTGCCTGCCCTTGCGCTCTCGGTCTGGCAACACCGACGGCCATCATGGTGGGCACCGGACGCGGGGCGCGGGCCGGCATCCTGATCCGCGATGCCGAGGCGCTGGAGCTGGCCGGGCGCATCCGCATCCTGGCCGTAGACAAGACCGGCACCCTGACCCAGGGCCGGCCGGTGGTGACCGAGGTGCTGCCGCTGGCGGGCGTGTCGGCGGCAGAGCTGTTGCAGGTGGCGGCTACGCTCGAACAGGGAGCCAGCCATCCGCTGGCGCGGGCGGTGCTCGATCATGCGGCGCAGAGCGGGCTCGCGCTGGCGGCATTGGCAGCACTCGAAGCCGTCCCTGGCAAGGGTTTGCGTGGCCAGGTGGATGGAGTGCCTTGCCTGCTGGGCTCGCCGGAGTTTCTGGCAGAGGAAGGGGTTGTGCTGGCCGATGATGTCTTGCGGCCACTTCAGCAGACAGCACGCAGCATCATCGCCGTGGCACGGGAGGGGCGGGGGCTGGGGCTGCTGGCAGTGGCCGATCCCCTGCGTGCCAGCACGCCGGCGGCGGTGGCGCAGCTTGCCCGGCTGGGTGTCGAGGTGGTCATGCTGAGTGGCGACAATGCTCGCACGGCGGCGGCGGTGGCACAGGAAGCTGGCATCACGCGCTTTCAGGCCGGCTTGCTGCCGGCTGGCAAGACCGAGGCACTGGCCGCACTCAAGATCGAGGCGGCGCAGCACAAGGGCTCGGTCGGTATGGTTGGTGATGGCATCAATGACGCTCCGGCGCTGGCCGCGGCCGATGTCGGTTTTGCCATGGGCGGTGGTACGGAAGTGGCCATGAAGACCGCCGGCATCACCCTGATGCGCGATGACTTGCAACATGTCGTGGCCGCCATCGAGCTGTCACGCCAGACGCTGACCAAGATCCGCCAGAATCTGTTTTTTGCATTTTTCTACAACGTGCTGGGCATCCCGCTAGCCGCCTTTGGCATGCTCGATCCGGTGGTGGCGGGGGCGGCGATGGCACTGAGTTCGGTGTCGGTCGTCAGCAATTCCTTGCTGCTGCGGCACGGCGGGCAAAGCACATGACCATCAGGGAGGCAGGATGAAAAAGACCATCAGGATCGCCACGCAGGAGACGGCCGGCGATAGCGCGGGCTGTGGCAGCGCACCCGCAGCAGCGCAGTTTTCTGCCGGCATCGACACTGATATTTTCGAGGCAGACAGCCTGGCATTGGGCGGCGAACGCTTCTGGGAGGCTTTCTGGCGCACCCAGCATATTTATGGTGGCCTCGCCGAAGGCCGGCCACTGACACAGGTGCTGGCCGGACTGGGCGAGGATGTACTGGCCAAGTTTCATGAGGATGTCCTGCGTGCTGCTCGGGCAGCGGAGCAGTTGCCTGAAGAAGAGGCTAACGACATTTTTGGCATGGTGCGCTTTTTGCTGTCCATGGAGCACGCTGATCCGGAATTCGATCCGTTCACCGCGGAGCCTTATCAGGAAGTCATGCTGCGGCTGGCGGCATTGGCAGATAGTGAATTGACACGGCGCAATTCCTGATGCTGCCGACACAAAGAGACAAGCCAGGATGCGATGAAGGCAGTAGCCTTCGCTATAATCCGCCGGTTTGCATTACTCTGGATTAGATCATGGCTTTTCTTGCTGGCAAGCGCATTCTCATCACTGGGCTGTTGTCCAACCGTTCGATCGCCTATGGCATCGCCCAGGCCATGCACCGCGAAGGGGCGGAGCTGGCGTTTACCTATCAGAGCGAACGTGTGCGCGACCGTGTCGCCAAGCTGAGCAGCGATTTCGGCAGCTCGTTGCTGCTGCCGTGCGATGTGGCGGAAGATGCCCAGATCGATGCGCTGTTTGCCGAGCTGGGCAAGCAGTGGGGGACGCTGGATGGTCTCGTCCATTCGATCGCCTATGCACCGAACGAGGCGCTGGAAGGGGACTTCCTCGATGGTATCTCGCGTGAAGCGTTCCGCATCGCCCATGACGTATCTGCCTACAGTTTTCCGGCACTGGCCAAGGGGGCTCGTCCCCTGATGAAGGGGCGCAATGGTTCGCTGCTGGCTTTGAGCTATCTGGGGGCGATCCGTACCATGCCCAACTACAACATCATGGGACTGGCCAAGGCCAGCCTAGAGGCCTCGGTGCGTTACATGGCAGCCAATCTCGGCCCGGAAGGTACGCGCGTCAATGCCATTTCGGCCGGCCCGATCAAGACGCTGGCGGCCTCCGGCATCGGCAGCTTCGGCAAGCTGCTGTCCTACAACTCGCATCATGCACCGTTGCGCCGTAACGTCACCATCGAGGAAGTCGGTAACGCGGCGGCCTTCCTGTGCTCCGATCTGGCTAGCGGCATCACCGGCGAGATCATGTTCGTTGATGGCGGCTTCAATACTACGGCACTGGGTAATGCCGACCCGATGGGTCAGGCTGACTGACGGTTTGTTGTCGCCGCGTTGTTGCCGGTATGAGACGGGGCTGGTGGGTGGCGATTCTGTGCTGGCCCGGCCTTTGCTGGGCGGGCACTTATGTCAATCATGTCGGCATGAGCTTTGTCGATATTCCGGCCGGCAGTTTTCTCATGGGGGCCTGCAAATCGGCCGGGGGACAGAAGGACGGCAAGGCCATTTGCCATGAGGTTGATGTCGAGGCCTACGAAGACGAAACCCCGCAGCATCGGGTAACGCTGCATGCCTTTCAGATGGGGCGCACGCCGGTCACCCTGGCACAGTTTGAGCGCTTTGCCCGCGATAGCGGCAATGCGGCTTTGCTCGATGAGCGCTTCCGCCGGGCGAATGAAGGGCAGGGGGGACTGACGCCGGTGGTCTGGGTCAGCTGGCAGGATGCCCAGGCATTCGTCGAATGGCTCAACCGCAGCAAGCCGAAGGCGGACACAGGTACCTACCGCTTGCCCAGCGAGGCGGAATGGGAATATGCCGCGCGCGGCGGGACGACGACACGCTACTTCTTCGGTGATGGTGCCGGACACTGGCTGGGCCTGTATGCCTGGTACGACAAGAATGCCGGCAACCGCCAGCGTGTCGTGGGTGGCAAGAAACCCAATGCCTACGGCCTGCACGATATGCTTGGCAACGTCTGGGAATGGACTGCAGATTGCTGGAACGAGGATTATCGCAACGCACCGGCAGAGGGCAGTGCCTGGCAGCAGGGTGATTGCAGCCGGCGGGTGGTGCGTGGTGGTTCGTGGTTCGATGTGCCGCTGTACCTGCGGGTGACGGCACGCTTTGGCGACCGGGCGGCGCGGCGCATTGGTTACGACGGTTTCCGGGTGGTGCGTTCATTGCCCTGATTTGCCGGGGTTTTGCCGGTAGAAGTGGCGCAGCTGCTCATGTACGGCCGGATATTCTTCCAGCAGTACGGCAGATTGGCTGAAAAAAGCCTCGCTCATGACCGCGAAAAATTCGGCCGGTGCGCTGGCTCCGTAAGGATCCAGTTGGCTGTGCTCTTCTCCTCCAGTTTCGATGCGCTGCCGGAAATCAGCATAGGCCGTGGCAAAGGCGGCGTGCCAGTCGGTGCGTGACATATTGCTGTGTAGCGGCGGAAAGCCATCGGCTGCGCCATTTTTCATGTCGAGCTGGTGGGCGAATTCGTGCAGGACGATCTGGCACCCGGCCTGTTCCTGGGTGTGGTTCTCTTCATCATCAAACCAAGACAGCAGCACCGGCCCGCCATGCCAGGCCTCACCGAGGACGGTGTCATCGAACTCGTGGACGATGCCGCATTCGTCGGTTTCCTGACGCGGAATGACGAAATCACCTGGATACACGACGATGCCCTGCCAGCCGTCGTACCAGTCGAGGCCGAGGTTGAGGATGGGCAGGCAGGCTTGCAGGGCGATGGAGAGCTGGATTGGCAGCCGCAGCGTCAATCCCTGGGCAGCACTCATTTGTTTGCTGACGAGGAATTCGAGGCTCAGTTGGCGCAGGCGCTGGCGGTCGGTCAGGCTCAGATGGTCGAGCACGGGCAGGCAAGCTTCGACCTGCTGCCAGGCTTCGGCAGGAATCTCGCGGCTGAGCGCACGAGCCCGGCGACGGCGCAGCCAGCGGTGCAGGGCATGGAACATGGGGGGTGCGTGCTCCTTGGCAGGCAGTCAGGCAGATCGGGATTATGCCGGGGAAAGTTTTCTTCTCTCTTCTCTTCTCTCTTACCTTGTCAGCCGGCGGTATGGGGCGGTATGGGGCGGTATGGGGCGACATGCGGTGATGCGTTGTTGTGTGCGATTGCTGCGCAGCAGGGGGCGTGCCAATCTGGGATAATCCGCCCCCATGTCTTCGAGTTCATTGCTTTCTCCGCTGCCTGATTCGGACAGCCTGCCGCCTCCGGAGGGTGCTGATGGTGCCGCTGGTGCCGCTGCGCCCATGCTGCCGCAACCGCTGCCCCCAGCGCTTTCCACCTTCTCGTGGCAATTGACCTTGCTCGATGATCTGGCCGTTGGCTTGCCGCCGGCGGCTCGGGAGACATTGGCGCAAGCCTTGCGTTGGGCGGACCGGTGCTATGCCGGCAGCACCCTGGAGACGGGTGAGTTGGTGCTCGATCATGGGGTTGGCATGGCACGCATTGCGGCAGTGCTCGAACTCGATCTGGATGCACGCCTGGCGGCCTTGTTGTTTGCCCTTTCGACGCATGGCCGGTATGCGGAGGCTGCGGCAGAGGATTGGCGCGGGCCGTTGATGCAGGATTTTGGTGTAGCGACAGCACATCTGGTCGAGGGTATGTTGCGTCTCAATCATATCCGTCTGCTGTCGAGTAACCGGGGTTCTTCAACGGAAGATGGCCATCTGCAGGCGGAGACTCTGCGCAAGATGCTGCTGGCGATGGTGGAGGATATCCGGGTGGTGCTGCTGCGTCTGGCCAGCCGGAACCAGACCATGCGTTATCTGACCGGGCACCCTGGGGCGCTGCGTGAACGTCTGGCGCATGAGAGTCTGGATTTGTATGCGCCACTGGCCAATCGTCTGGGGGTCTGGCAGATGAAGTGGGAGCTCGAGGATTTGTCTTTTCGCTTCCTTGAGCCGGCGACGTACAAGCGTATTGCCCGGATGCTCGATGAGCGACGGGTGGAGCGCGAGCGTTTCATCGAGGACACCAAGGTGCGCCTCAAGGCCGAGATGCAGGCCGCCGGAATTGCCGCCGAGGTGCAGGGCCGTCCCAAGCATATCTACAGCATCTGGAACAAGATGCGCGCCAAGCGGCTGGAATTCGACGAGGTGTATGACGTGCGTGCCTTGCGTATCCTTGTTTCCGAGGTTGCCGATTGTTATGCCGCACTGGGGATCGTGCATGGCCGCTGGCAGCCGGTGCCGGGCGAGTTCGATGATTACATCATTCAACCCAAGGGCAATGATTACCGCTCGCTGCACACTGCCGTGATCGCTGAAGATGGCCGTCCTTTCGAGGTGCAGATACGCACCTACGAGATGCACTACCACTCCGAGCTGGGGGTAGCAGCCCATTGGCGCTACAAGGAAACCGGGCAATCGAAGGAGTCGAGCCGCAACGAGCAGGCTTATGACGACAAGATTTCCTATCTGCGCCAGCTGTTGTCGTGGCGTGACGAAATTACCGACAGCACCGAATGGGTAGCGCATTTCAAGAGGGCCGAGCTGGATGACACGATCTATGTGCTGACACCGCAGGGACGAGTGTTCGATCTGGCACGCGGTGCCACACCGGTGGATTTTGCCTACCGGCTGCATACCGATCTGGGGCACCGTTGTCGTGGCGCGCGGGTGGATGGTCAGCTGGTGCCACTCAATACGCCGCTGGCCAGCGGCCAGCGGGTGGAAATCATCACGATCCGGCAGGGCGGGCCGTCGCGCGACTGGCTGAATCTGGCCCTGGGCTATCTGGCCAGTCACCGGGCGAAGCAGAAGGTCAGACAATGGTTCTCGGCGCAGGAGGATGAGAATCTGCTGGCCCAGGGGCGGGCCCATGTTGCGCGCGAGTTGCAGCGTGATGGCCAGACGCAGGCCAATATCGAGATGCTGGCTCAGCGGCTGGGGCACAAGAGCGTCGAGGATTTTTACCGGGCAGCCGGGCGCGGTGAGGTCGGCACCCGGCTGTTGCAAGAGGCGCTGCGCAGTGAGGAGGACAAAGCCGCCGAGGAAGCACAGGTACCACAAATCGTCAGTCAGCGTAGTCGTATCGCGGCTGGCAATGCCGGGGTATTGGTGGTGGGCGTGGATAAGTTGATGACGCAGCTGGCCCGTTGCTGCCGTCCGGTGCCGCCTGATGTGATTTCCGGCTTCGTCACGCGCGGCAAGGGCGTGTCCATCCATCGCAGTGATTGCCGCACTTTCCGTCATATCGCCACACGTCATCCGGAGCGTGTCATCACGACGGGCTGGGGTAAAAACAGTGCCGACGGGCAGCGACATTATTCGGTGGGGCTGGTGGTCGAGGCACAGGACCGGCAGGGCTTGCTGCGGGATATTTCCGAAGTGCTGTCGCGTGATCGCATCAATGTCACGGCCGTCAAGACCTTGTCACGCAGCGGCACGGCACGCATGTCTTTTACCGTGGAGCTGACCGATGTGAAGCAGCTGCAATATTTGTTGAGGCTGATCCAGGCTGTGCCGGGGGTCAGTAATGCCTGGCGCAGCTGAGGCTGCCGGCAGTTTTGTGTCGTTTGTTTGTCAAAACCCCTTTGTTATTGACCCTTGGTTACGGGAGATTGTGTATGGAAAAGAGTATGGCCCAGGCAGAAGTCATCGTGAATTTGCCGCGCGCTGAAATCTGGTCACGGCTGCGGGATTTGAGCTGCCCGCAAAAATACGTCCCCGGTTTGCGTGATTGCCGGATGACGACCGAGCGCAAGGAAGGTGTGGGTGCCAGCCGGCGGGTGTATACGACCAGCGGCATGGAGATGGATGAAACGGTGGTCGAATGGAATGAAGGCCAGGGCTTTGTCATCAAGCTCCATGATGGCAGCAAGCCGCCGCCGCCCATCTTCACGGAAGCCCGTTTTCATTATCTGCTCGAAGATATTCCGGGGGGCAAAACGTGCTTCAAGCCGACCATGACCTACACCCTGAAATTCGGTGTGCTGGGTGTTTTGCTTGATCGCCTGATGATCAACTGGATCGTGCGCAGCAACATGAAGAAGGTGGGTCTGGGGTTCAAGCAGTTCTACGAAACGGGCAGGCCGTCCAATCCGGCGTACAAGGCGTGAGGGGTGAAGTGTGAAGCGTGAGGGTACGCCCTGGCTGGTCAGTGCCCACGGGGCGCAGGCGCAGGCCCGGCTGCGTCTGTATTGTTTTCCTTATTCCGGTGGCAATGCGGTCAGCTTCATTCCGTGGCAGCGTGACATCGATGCGCGGATCGAGATTTGTGCCGTGCAGCTGCCGGCACGCGGGGCGCGCTTTCGCGAGCCACCGTGCACTTCGTTTCGGGGTTTGATCGAAACCCTGGCCGAAGTGGTGGGGCAGCAGCAGGTCGAGCCTTTTGCCTTTTATGGCCACAGTCTGGGTGCGCTGCTGGCCTTTGAGCTGACGCGTCATTTGCGTGATCATGCGCTGCCCTTGCCGCAGCATCTGATCGTGTCGGGCTGCAATGCGCCCCCACTGCGCGAAAAATCGAAGCGGCTGCACGAACTGCCGGATGAGGAATTGATCGTTCGTTTGCGTGACTACAACGGCACGCCGGCAGAAGTTCTGGAGAATCGTGAGTTGATGGGGCTGCTGCTGCCGGCCATCCGTGCCGATTTTGCGTTGGGTGCGGATTATCACTACCAGTCTGGTGCCCCCTTGCCCATCCCGTTGTCCGCCCTGTCCGGGCGGTGTGATTCTCATGTGACTGTGGCCGACATTCAGCGTTGGCAAGGGGAAACCGCAGCGGCCTATCAGGAACACTGGTTTGACGGGGATCACTTTTTCATCAATACCGAGCGCCGTGCCGTGCTGGATTGCATCACCGGGCTGTTGCTGGGCGGGGAAAATCCCTGATACAGTGACGGGCTTTGCCGCAGGCTAGGGGCTTGCGGCAGATGGTTGATTTGATGGCTTTTTGCATGCTTTTGGCATGATGTGGGACGGAAAGGATGAATGGGGACATGGGCAATGCGGGTTCTTTGATGTCGAAGCTCCTCTGGGCTTCGTTGTTGTCGGCATTGCTGATGGCGGTGACGATGGTCTGGAACGGTCTGGGGTTGCGTGAGGAAACCCTGGAAGAGGCCGGGCTTGCAGCAGCACGCAGTGCTTTGCAGGCAGCCAGCGGGGCACGTAGTTTTTATGCCAGTGAAATCGTGCCGAAGGTACAGGCAAAGGGGGTGGAGATCAGCCATGATTTTGCCGGCAAGGAAGACCGGATTCCGGTACCGGCGACACTCATGCATGCACTTTCCAAACCCGAGAACGGTCTGCGGCTGTATTCCCGTCTGCCTTTCCGTTTTCGTGATGCCGGGGCAGCGAAGCTCGATGGCTTCGAGGAGGAGGCTTTGGCCTGGCTGGAGAAAAACCCGGCTGGTGAGTTCCATCGCATCGAACAACGTAACGGGGGGCCGGTCATGCGTCTGGCGCGGGCAGATGTGATGGTCAATGCTTCCTGTGTGACTTGTCATAACGCCCATCCGGACTCACCCCGCCGTGACTGGAAGTTGGGTGATGTGCGCGGTGCGCTGGAAGTGGCGGTGCCGATCGGGGCGACGGAGGCGCGCATCACGAGCCGCTTCGTCTGGGCGCTGGCCTTGCTGCTGTCCTGTATTTTGCTGATGGTGGCTATCATCGTCTGGGTGACGCGCGGTGTGCAGAGATCCTTGACGAGCGTGGTGGAGGGGGCCGAGCGAGCCGTTGCGACCAATGATTTCAGCCAGGATGTGCCGGTGGCCGGGACGAGCGAAACAGTTGGCGTTGCCGAGTCGATCAACCATTTGCTGAAAAAATTCCGTGACACCATCACTGACATGCGCTCGTCGAGTGATGCCGTAAGCGGAAGCTCGAAATCCCTGTCGGCCAACAGCCATGAGGTGCGCCGCAACACGGCCATTCAGGTGGATGCCGTGACTTCCATGGCGGCGACTGTCGAGCAGACCTCGGCCAGCCTGAGCGAGACTGCCAGCAATGCAGGCAGGGTATCCGAGGTGGTGGCGATCACCCGTACCGACGTCGAGCGTGCCCTGGCAGTGATGCTGGAGACGGCCAGCAGCATCAAGTCTGTGGCCGGCATGGTGCAGCAGTCGGGGGATAACATCGAAGTGCTCAGCCAAAGTTCCCTGCGGATCGGCAACATCGTCCAGGTCATCAAGGAAATTGCCGACCAGACCAATTTGCTGGCACTCAATGCAGCGATCGAGGCAGCACGCGCCGGTGAACAGGGGCGTGGTTTTGCCGTGGTGGCCGATGAAGTCCGCAATCTGGCGGAGCGCACCTCCAGTGCCGCGCAGGAAATCGTCGGGTTGATCGACGATATCCGGACTCAGATTGGCACAACGGTCAGCGGTATTCATCATGCCAATGAGCAGATGGACGAGAATCTCGGGCTGGTGGCGCGTACTGAGGCTGCATTGCATGAAATTGGCGAAGATGCCCAGCGTATGGCCGAACATGTGGATAACATCACCCATGCCATCCGCGAGCAGGATGATGCTATCCGTCATATCGCCATCAGCATGGAGAAAATTTCGCACATGACCAGCGAGAATCGGCTGGCAATCGATGCCAGCAATCAGCTGGCAGATGACCTCGACCAGATGGCGGATCAGGCACGCGCTTCGGTGGCCAATTTCAGGGTTTGACGGTGATGCCTGTCCTGTCTCGTGGCAAGACAGGACAGGCGGTGTGTGAGCCGGGTTTGTTTCAGCTCCGCGTCGTTTTCATCAGGCGGCTTTTTTCGCGAACCCAATCGCGCTGCTTCTCGCTTTCACGCTTGTCGAACTGCTTTTTGCCGCGTGCCAGCCCGATGGACAGCTTGATGCGTCCCTTACTGTAGTGCAGGTCGAGTGGCACCAGGGCGTAGCCGGCGCGCTCGACCTTGCCGATCAGCTTGCTGATTTCGGCGGCATGCAGCAGCAGCTTGCGGGTACGCACCGGATCGGGGGTGACGTGTGTCGAGGCCTGGGTCAGCGGACTGATGTGGGCACCGATCAAAAAGACTTCACCTTGACGCAGCACCACGTAGGCTTCCTTGATCTGGGCGCGGCCGGCACGGATAGCCTTGACCTCCCAGCCTTGCAGTACCAGCCCGGCTTCGTGGCGCTCTTCGATGAAGTAGTCATGGAAGGCTTTCTTGTTGTCGACGATGCTCATGGGCAGGGTGGGGCGGTAAAATGCCGGCCATTTTATCGCACCGTGAGCCATGGCTACCGTTGAAAAATCTATTCTGATCGAGCGCAGTGCTGCGCAGATGTTCACTCTGGTCGATCAGGTCGAGGATTACCCGAAATTTCTGCCGTGGTGCGGCGGTGTCGAGCTCATCGAGCGGGATGCGGTGCATACGGTGGCACGGCTGCATATCCAGTACCGGGGCGTCAAATCGCATTTCTCGACAGAAAACGGTAAGGAGTTTCCGCTGCGCATGGATATGAAGCTGCGTGACGGCCCGTTCCGGAAGCTGGAAGGCAGCTGGCATTTCAAGCCGCTGGGAGAGACGGCCTGCAAGGTTGAATTCTGTCTGCAGTACGAGTTTTCCAGCACCTTGCTGGAAAAGCTGGTGGGGCCGGTGTTCAATCACATTGCCGCCACCTTCGTCGACTCCTTTGTCAAGCGGGCCCTGGCGCTGCCAGCCTGAGCCTGGCAGGTTTGCCGGGTCAGCCGGTTCTTTGGCTTCCTTCATCCCTGTCATCGTCACCGGACCAGAGACGCAGGTAGCAGGGGGTTGAGCGCAGGGCGTTGGAGCCGGAGACGGGATCGAAGCACTCGCCATCCAAGATGCGGTTGGTATCGCCGGCGCCATCGGCATACTGCCACCAGCCATACTGGGCGCATACGACATTTTCGGCCAGATGCGGCTCCAGCCGCGCCCGGGCGCGCACACTGCCGAGTGCGGTGTGGATTTCGATCCATTCTCCTGCGGTGATGCCGTGTCGGCGAGCGGTCTCCGGATGGAGCTCGACCAGTGGCTCCGGCATGCGCCGACGCAGCGAGGGCAGGTCGCGCTGCTGGCTGTGGCAGTATTGTGGCCATTTGGCGGTGGTCAGCAGCAGATCGTAGCCTTCCGGTAGCGGACGGCGTTGTCGGGACGGTTCCGGCAACATCCCCTGGCCGTGCTGTGCCAGAGTAGGGCAGTACAGTTCCAGCCGTCGGCTGGGCGTGGCAAAGCCCTGCTGCTCATATTTGCGGTAGCGGGGCGGCAGGGGGAGACGCAACCCGCCCGGAGCGGCCCGCAGCGCTTCCGGCGTGAGGCCGGTGGGAGCCAGCTGGGCGCGCAGGGCGGCTTCCTGGTCGCCATTGAAAAATACATCCTGCAGGCCGAGGCGGCAGGCCAGGGCGAAGATGATCCAGGTATCCGAGCGGCTCTCTCCTTGAGGCGGTACGAAGGCTGGGCGCAGTTGCAACAGGGATTCGGCGGCAGCATCGACCTGGAAACCGGCCTGCAGCCCTTCACGCTCCCAGGCGGTGCAGGTCGGCAGCAGCAGGTCGGCATGGCGCGCCGTCGGTGTTTCGTAGAGTTCGCTGAGGGCGAAGAAATCGAGCTTGGCGAGGGCTTCTTCGCTCCAGCGGGTGTGCGGTTTGGAGGAGAGGAAGTTGCTGCCAAAGGAGAGCAGGCAGGAGATCGGGTAAGGCTCTTCCTGCACGATGCAACGGAACAGATCGCGTGTGGTGATCCAGCCTTTGCTGGAGGGGCCGAGCGGGCGCTCATCCAACCCCAGGGTGGCGGCGCGCTCTGCCGGTGTCACCCAGGAAAAACCGCTCATGTCGGCCAGCGGTGGCTTGTCGAACCAGACGTTGCCGCCGGGTGCATCGATGCACCCGGTGAGGGCGTAGAAGAGGGACAGGGCGCGGCTGATCTGGGTGGCTTCCTCATGCTGGCAGGTGCCAGTCCAGGTGAAGTAGGACAGGGGGCGGTGGGTACAGATCAGATCCACGGCCTGTTGCAGCTGAGCTTCAGGAATGCCGGTAACGGTGGCCACGGTGGTGGCATCCCAGGCGGCGCAATGGCGTTTCAGCCGTTCAAAGACGGGTTCACATTCGCGTACCCCGTTCAGGGTCGTCACGCGGTAACGTCCGCTCATGGCCGGTGAGGAGGAGCCAGGCGTGACATTGGGGGGATGAACAGGGCAGCACACAGCCGTGCCGTGCTGTTCATCCCAGATCAGACGCTGTTCGGGATTACCGCCGGTTTCGAGGTCGGCAGCAGTCAGCAGCTGGCCGCTGACGACATCGAGCAGAAAGGGTGCATCGCTCCAGCGCGTCAGGAAATCTACGTCATGGTCATGACGCTCGATGAGCTGGTGCGCCAGCCCCAGCGCCAGGGCACCATCGCTGCCGGGCTGCGGGCGCAGCCAGAGATCAGCCGAAACCGCCAGCCCGGCGCGACGTGGGTCAATGACGATCAGCTTTGCACCGCGCTGCCGTGCCTGCTGCAAGGCGGTGGCCTGCGCCAACCAGGAGGTGGAAGGATTGAATCCCCACAGCAGAATGCAGCCAGTGTGCGCGTAGTCAGGCATGCCGATGCCAGCACCGTAGGTGAGGGCTGGGGCGTGATCCTTGTACCAGTTGCAGTTTTCCGTGGCAAAAACGAGGTTCGGGCTGTGCAGCGCGTGGGCCAGGCGATGCACCCAGACAAAGCTGTCCGACATGGCCGTACCGCTGGGGGTGGCCACGCCCAGTGCTACTCCTGTCGCTCCGCCGGGGCCATGATGTGTCTGGGCGGCGTGTATCTTGCTGGCCAACAGGTCGAGTGCTTCATCCCAGGAAATGGCTTGCCAGCCCGGGTCGCCGCCGTCCTTGGGGCGGGTGCGGCGCAACGGGCGCAGGAGGCGCCCCGGAGCATGGACGGCCTCCGGGGCGGCCTTGGCCTTGACGCACAGCGCCTGCCCGGTGGGATGGCTGGGGTCGGCCTCGACGCGCGTCAGTCGGCCATCTTCCACGGTTACCCGGCAGCCGCAGCGCGAAATGCACAGGGCGCAGTAGCCGGATCGTTGCTCAGTACTCATGATGGGAGGGCAGGACAGGGAAGAGGGGAGAGCAAAGGGAGAGCAAGCCGGGTGGGTAACGGTCAGTATTTTAGGGTGTGCTAATATTTTTGACTTCATCCTGTCTGCAGGGTTCCGGAAGCAATGGCAGATTTGTTCATCCTGATCTTCATAGGGTTGTGTGCCGGTCTGGCTTCCGGCATGTTCGGCATTGGCGGCGGCATCCTGATCGTGCCGGCCCTGATCTATCTGCTGGGATATAGCCAGCGAGCTGGCCACTGGCACCAGTCTGGCCGTGCTGCTACCGCCGGTGGGGGTGGCGGCGGTGATGGTGTTCTACCGCGCCGGCAATGTCGATTTCCGCGCTGCCGTAATTCTGGCCGTGTGCGTGCTGCTGGGTGGCTGGCTGGAAGCACATCTGGCCAGCCAGTGGCATCCGGCGGCAATGAAGGTGGCTTTCGGTGTGTTTGTCACGAGCATCGGGGCGTATATCCTGCTGGATGCCTTGCGTTGAGCTGAGCCTGGCGTGGTTGCTGCTGGCTGCTAGAATTTCGCCTTTCCCCCTGTTGCGAGGTTTGCACGATGTCAGCCACACCGTCTTCTCCTGTTCCGGTCGGCGGGGATCACGATTCCATCGGGGTTGAAGTGATTTATGCCCTGCCGCAGCATCAGGAGCGGATTTCGCTCAGGTTGCCGGCAGGCACCACCTTGCAACAGGCCATCGATCAGTCAGGTCTGGCGGGCAAATATCCTGAAGTTGATCTGAGCCGGCTGAAAACCGGGATATATGGCAAGCTGAGCAAGGCGGATACCGTGCTGCGTGATCGCGACCGCGTGGAGCTTTACCGGCCATTGATCGCCGACCCGAAGGAGGTTCGCAAGCAGCGGGCAGCCGAGGGCAAGGTGATGAAAAAAGGGGGCGGCACAGCCGAGACGGAGGGCTGACTCGTTCAGCTCGTTCTCGTTCGCGAGTGGTGTTGCTGGCCGTCGTTGTCGCAGGGCAATCGCATTTGATTCTTTAACGTGAAAGAGACGGCTCCCAAGGCGACCGAGAACCTGACCAGTGAAGGTCATTGGTTTGAAGTGGTGGCGAATCAGGCGACGGCGGGGATGAAGCCGAAGCGAGTCAGTGCCTTGATCC
>JAGOSV010000117.1 GCA_018062105.1 Sterolibacterium sp.
CTGCTCGACCGCGACGAAACCGTGCGCGGCAACACCACCATGGAAACGCTGGGCAATCTGGCCCCGGCCTTCACCATGCTCGGCCAGGCCTATGGCTTCGACGGCGTGGCGATGCAGAAATACCCCGAAATCGAGAAGATCAACCACATCCATCACCCCGGCAACAGCTCGGGCATCGTCGATGGCGCATCCGCTGTGCTGCTGGGTAGCAAGGCCGGTGGCGAACGTGCCGGCCTCAAGGCGCGCGGCCGCATCGTCGCGACAGCGACGGTGGGTTCCGAGCCGACCATCATGCTCGACGGCCCCGCTGCCGCTGGCCGTCGCTGCCTGCAAAAGGCCGGGCTCAAGGCGGAGGATATCGATCTGTATGAACTCAACGAAGCCTTTGCCTCCGTGGTGCTGGCCTTCATGGACGAACTCAAAGTGCCGCACGACAAGATGAACGTCAATGGCGGCGCCATCGCCATGGGCCACCCGCTGGGTGCGACCGGCGGCATGCTGGTCGGCACGGTGCTGGACGAACTCGAACGCCGCAATCTGCGCTACGGCATGGTCGCCCTGTGCGAAGCCGCCGGCATGGCCACGGCCACCATCATCGAACGTATCTAAGCTTATTGAGGAACACGACAGATGAACCAGATCTTCCAACTCACCGTTGATGCCGACGGCATCGCCACGCTGCTGATCGACAAAAAAGACAGCACCATGAACACCATCGACCAGGTGTTCATCGACGAAATCACCGAAAGCATCGACCGCATCTCCACCGATGCCGCCATCAAGGGCGTCATCCTCACTTCCGGCAAGGAAGCCTTCCTCGCCGGGGCCGACCTGAAAGGCATCGAGGAGCGTTCCGAGAACGCACCAAATGTACCCAATGCCACCATGTTCGAGCAGATCTGGTCGCTCTCCAGCCAGTTCCGTCGCATGGAAAAGTGTGGCAAGCCCATCGTCTGCGCCATCAACGGCACGGCAGTCGGCGGCGGTACAGAAATCGCCCTGGCCTGCCATGCCCGCATCGTGGCGGATGACGACTCCATCAAGCTGGGTCTGCCCGAAGTGCAGATCGGCCTGCTCCCCGCCGGCGGTGGTACACAGCGTCTGCCGCGTCTGATCGGCATCCAGGCCGCCCTGCCGCTGCTCTTGCAAGGCAAGTCGCTAACGCCCGGCAAGGCACTCGATGCAGGCTTCGTCGACAAGGTCGTACCGGCTGCCGACTTGATGAAGGAAGCCAAGAAATGGCTCATGGAAACCCCCAATGCCGTGCAGCCCTGGGACAAAAAAGGCTACAAGGTGCCCGGCGGTGCGGGCCCCTCCTCCCCCGATGTGGCGCAGATGCTGGTCGTCTCGAACGCCATGCTGCAGGCTGGCACCTTCCACAACATGCCCGCGCCGCAGGCCATTGCCTCCGCCGTTTATGAAGGCACACAACTGCCCATCGACACCGCCTTGCGCCTCGAAGCGAAGTACATGGTCGGCCTGATGAAGGGCGATGTCTCGCGCGGCATGATCCGCACCCTCTTCATCAACATGGGCAAGGCCAACAAGCTCATGCACCGCCCCGAAGGCGTAGCCAAGACCGAGTTCAAGAAGATCGGCGTCATCGGCGCGGGTCTCATGGGTGCTGGTGTCGCCTATGTCTGCGCCAAGGAAGGCGTGGAGGTGGTGTTGATCGACCTCAAGCAGGAAGCCGCCGACAAGGGCAAGGATTACACCGCCAAGAAGTTCGAGAAGGCCATCAAGCGTGGCCGTGCGACACAAGCCGAAGCCGATGCCGTGCTGGCCCGCATCACCGCCACCACGGACTACGCCGCGCTCAAGGATGTGCAACTGGTCGTCGAGGCCGTGTTTGAAGACCGGGGCATCAAGGCCAAGGTTACCAAGATGCTGGAAGAAGTCCTGCCCAAGGATGCCGTCATCGCTTCCAATACCTCGGCTCTGCCGATCAACGATCTGGCGGAAAACTGCCAGCGTCCGGAAAACTTCATCGGCATGCACTTCTTCTCGCCGGTCGAGCGCATGCCGCTGGTCGAAGTCATCTGCGGTGCCAAGGGCAATGATGCCGCGCTGGCCAAGGCTCTCGACCTGTGCCAGCTGATGGGCAAGACGCCAATTGTGGTCAACGACGGCCCTGGCTTCTTCACCACCCGCTTCATCGGCGCGTACATCTCCGAAACCATGGCCATGCTGATGCAGGGGGTGAGCCCGGCGCTGCTGGAAAATGCCGCCAAGGTTGTCGGCCTGCCCATCGGCCCGCTGTCGGTGTCCGACGAAATCGGCCTGGACGTGGCGCACCACGCCGCTGAACAGCAGAAGAAGGATCTGGGCGACAAATTCAAGCAAAACGCCGCTTCGGATGTGGTCGCCATGCTGGTCGAGAAACATGGCCGCCATGGCCGCAAGAACGGCAAGGGCTTCTTCGACTACGACGCCGAGGGTAACAAGACCCTGTGGCCCGGCTTGAATGAAATCTGGCCACAAAAGCCGCAGAACCAGCAACCCACGGCCAAGGAAGTGCAGGCCCGCATGCTCTATCCGCAGCTGGTCGATGCCGTCAGGTGTGTCGAGGAAGGTGTTCTGACCTCGCCCATCGACGGCGATCTGGGGGGCATCCTCGGCGTCGGCTTCCCGCCCTACACCGGCGGCCCGTTCAGCATGATGGACGCTATCGGCATCAATAATGTGGTCAAGGAAATGGATCGTCTGGAAGCCGCTTACGGCGAACAGTTCAAGGCACCGCAACTGCTGCGCAACATGGCGAAGAACAACCAGACCTTCTATGGCTCCCGGGCCATCAAGCTGGGCAAGAAATAAGCCTCGCCCATGAGCAACACCCGCGCCGGCCGGACCGGCACCGATGACGAGGTATTCGATTACATCATCATCGGTGCCGGCTCGGCCGGTTCCGTTCTGGCCGCCCGCCTGAGCGCCGACCCGCAGATACGGGTGCTGCTGCTGGAAGCCGGCGGCAGTGACCGCCACTTTCTCGTCGATATGCCGGCCGGCTGGGGCAAGATCAGCGAGGACGCGCAATACTGCCAGCTCTTCGAAAGCGAGCCGGACGGTCGCACCAACCGGCGGCGCATCGCCCTGCCGCGTGGCCGCCTGCTCGGAGGCTGCTCGGCCGTCAATGGCATGGTCTACATCCGTGGCCAGGCGGCAGATTACGATGACTGGGCACAAGTGGCGACGGGCTGGAGCTGGCGCGAGGTGCTGCCCTATTTCTGGCGTGCCGAAAACAATGTGCGCTTCAAGAACGACCCGCTGCATGGCCACGGCGGACCGCTACATGTCGGTGACCAGGTCGAGCGCAATGCCATCAGCCTGGCGCTGATCGAATCCTGTGCCGCCGTCGGCATTGCCAAGAATGAGGATTTCAACGGTGCCACCCAGGAAGGTGCCGGGCTGTTCCAGGTGCATATCCGTCGCGGCCAGCGGATTTCCATGGCGCGCGCCTACCTGCGGCCAGCACTGAAGCGCCCCAATCTGACGGTGCATACCGATGCGTGGGCCACGCAGCTCCTGTTCGAGCAGCAGCAGGCCAGCGGCGTTCTGTACCGCCATGCCGGGCAACCGCGCCAGGCGCGTGCCCGCCGCGAGGTGTTGCTGTGTGCGGGCACCTTTGCCTCACCGCAGCTGCTGATGCTCTCCGGCATCGGGCCAGGGGCGCACCTGCAACAGCATGGCATCGAAGTACGGGCCAATCGCCCGGAAGTGGGCGCCAACCTTCAGGATCATCTATGTGTGCCGATGAGCTGGCGGCTCAAGCCCGGGGCCCCCAGTTACAACGCCGACCTGCGTGGTCTGGGCATACTGACCAGCCTGCTGCATTACCTGCTGCTGCGGCGCGGACCGATGACCATGCCGGCAGCCGATGTCGGTATTTTCTGCAAAAGCGACCCGGCACTCACCCGTCCGGACATCCAGTTTCATGCCCTGCCGGTCAGTGGCGATGTCGAGGGAACGAAAAAGCAGGCCGAAAAAGAACCAGGGCTGACGCTGGCACCTTGCCCGCTGCGACCGGAATCACGCGGCAGTGTGCGGCTGCTGAACAACGATGTCGCCGCCGCCCCGGTGATTACCCCCAATTATCTGAGTGCCGAGGCGGATCGTCAGATCCTGCTGACCGGCATGCGCTGGGCACGCCGGATCGTAGCGGCCGCGCCGCTGGCCTGGTATGTCGATCATGAAGTCGCCCCTGGCCAGCCAAATCTCAGCGATGCCGCCTTGCTCGACTACCTCGCCCGGGTCGCCACCACGGTACACCACCCGGTTGGCACCTGCCGCATGGGGGATGACGCCGCTTCGGTTGTGGATGCCGAACTGCGAGTGCGTGGCGTCGAGCGGCTGCGGGTCATCGATGCCTCGGTCATGCCCGCCATCACCTCCGGCAACACCAACGCCCCGACAGTCATGATTGCCGAACGGGCGGCCGACCTCATCCTCGGCAAGTCGCCCCCGCCTCCCGCCTGAAAACTGCCCGTCCGTCTGCTGTTCAGGCGCCTTCCTTGATCCCTTGATACAAACGCCAGCAGTTGTGCTGCTTCTTGGCGGCGTACATGGCTTCGTCGGCGTAACG
>JAGOSV010000057.1 GCA_018062105.1 Sterolibacterium sp.
CGCTTCTGGGGCTGCCGCCCCGCAAGCCCGGCTGGGGGCGGGCAGCGAAACAGGCCAGCTTTTAGGCCACCCCCCCCCCCCCCCCCCGCATTTACCGACACAGTTTCAGGCTCCGCTGATTGAAATGCCACAATCATTTCGACGATCATTTTCCTCCCCGCGCTCCTGGCGCGACCGGAGGATGGATCATGCGCAATCATCACCTTCACCTTTACTACCGGCTGCTGCCGATCTACCTGACCGTCACCCTGGGCTGCGCCGTGACCGTCTGGCTGGCCCACGACTGGTTCCACACGACCTTGCTGGAGTTGCTGCATCTGAGCTCCGTGCAGGCCGACATGACCGGCAGCGTGGTGATGATCACCGTGGCCTTCATCGCCTCGCGTCTGGCCTCGCAGATGTATTACGGCGACCAGATGTACGGTCTGCGCAATGAAATTACCGACTGGCAGCAGCAGGCGGCACAGGCCAACGAAATTCGCAGCAACATCGCCGCCGAGCTGGCGCAGATTCGTGCCTACAACGACGTGCTGCGCCAGCAGCTGACCACCACGACCGAGACGACGGAGCAGGCTGCCCAGGAGATCGTCGGCCGCCTGCAGACCATCGATGAGGTGGTCTGTGACCTGGATCGCTACATCGACGATCAGGCCTCCACTTCCACTGCGCTGTTGCAAAGCTCGGCCGGCCGCATCGAGGAAAACCGCGCCCGCATTGCCGACATGGAACAGTTCATCCGCGGCCTGCTCGAACAGTCGGCCGCCGACCAGGAACGGGTAGAGCACGCCGTGCAGGAAATCCGCATGCTCAGCCCGCTGGTGCAACTGGTCAAAGATATCTCGCGCCAGACCAACCTGCTGGCGCTCAATGCTTCCATCGAGGCTGCCCGCGCCGGCGAGGTGGGGCGCGGCTTTGCGGTGGTGGCCGACCAGGTGCGCAAGCTGTCGCAGGATACCAATGAAGTGGTCAGCCGCATCACGGACAGCATCCACAGCGTTAGTACCTCCATCCTGGCGCGCTTTGCCGAAAAGCTCGATAGCCGCAAGATTGCCGCCGAACGCGCCGCCATGGAAGGCATGACGCAGCAGCTCAACGCGCTGTGTTCCGACTATCAGGCACTGGCCAACCATGACCACGAGGTGATGGCGAAAATCCAGAGCTCCAGCCGCCAGCTGACCGCCATGTTCATGGATACCATGGCCAGCATCCAGTTTCAGGACACGACGCGCCAGCAGATCGAGCAGGTGGCCGTCGCCCTGCTGCAACTGGATGCCCACGCCGAGCTGCTCGCCCAGCATCTGAATGGCGAAGTGGCGTATGGCGACGAGCTGACTTCCCTCAGCACGCTGCTGGAGCAGCTGTATCAGAGCTATGTCATGAAATCACAGCGCCACTCGCACCAGGCCGCGCTCAGCAGCGGCCACCCCACCCTGGCCGCCGAAGCCGCCGGCGAAGCACGCGTCGAGCTGTTCTAAGCGCAAAAACAGAAAAACAGAAAAACGGGGTCAGACCACGGTTTCCGGTTTTTGCTTTTTGCGGCTGACGCCGCTTTTCAGGCGCTTTTCAGGGATAGAACAGAAACAGCCGGTAACCCTCCGGGACGGGGCGAGGGCGCACCTCCCGGGGCGAAGCACTGCCCGCAGCGGGGGCGGCGTTGCCAGTGCCGGCTGCGGAAGAGGGCTCTGCGGTGTCATTCGTGTCATTTGTGTCATTTGTGTCATTCACATTCAGCGCGAGATGAAGCTCGAGCTCCTGTTTCGCACCGAAGCCGTCGGCGGCAGGATGTTCTACGGTCAGGTAGTCGGCGGGCGCCAGTATCTTGCGCAGCACCGGTTGTTCTTCACCATCGGTCAGGGTCAGTTCCAGATGAGGGTACATCAGGTCGACGGCACCACGGTTCTTGATCGTGGCGGAGAGCAGCATCCAGTCCTTGTTGTGGGGTGCTGGACGAAGCTCGGAGGTGGCGATGTCGAGCAAGTCCACCCGGCGCGGCAGGGTGATCCGGCAATCGAGCGGGATGCACAGCGTTTGCAAGGCCGGCCGGGCCTGCGGCCAGGCAGCGGCGATTTCGATGCGGAAATGAATCAGTATCTGATAGGTCAAGGCCAGCAGCGACAGCACACTGACCAGCGCCCACAGCCTGCCCAGCGAACGGGTCGTGGCGGGATGTTCCTGGGCGATATCCAGCGTGTCGAGGTAACGGCCCGGAGGTTCCTGTTCTGCCTCGGCAGCAGGTGCCTCCCAGGATTCTGCCGGGGTGTCGGAGGTGTCGGCCGGGGCCAGGGTTCGGGGTGCGGATGAAGCATGGGATTCCCCGGCTTCCGTGCCCGGTGGAGCGGTGTCGTCCGCTGCTTCGCTGGCCATGACATGGGTCATATCGCCGGCCACATCATCCGGCAGGGAGGTACAGGCTTCGGCAGCCACGGGCGGCGGCTGTTCCGGCACTGGCGGCGAAGGCTCCGGGGCTGGCCCGGCTTCCGGAGCTTCCCGGGATTCTGGCCCTGGTTGTAACGCGGTGGGTGCCACTGTATCTGCCACGGATGCGGCAAGCGGCGGAAGGTCGTCGCCGGGCAGCACTGGAGATGAGACGGCATCCGGCACCACGACCGGTTGCGGCGGACGTGGCGGGATGGGCGCTTCGAGCAGGGAGTCGAGCGCATTGAACAGCCGCTGGCAGCGGCCGCAGCGCACCTGGCCATGCCGCACCCGGATCTGTTCGGGGGTGATGCGAAATACCGTGGAACAAGCCGGGCAGCGGGTCTGCATCATGATGCGCCCCCCCCGGTCGGGTCTGTGGACGGGGACACAAAGGGTTGCGTCAGTGGGCGCTGACCTTCGAGCCTGACCCAGCCATCCAGCGTGGCACCGACGTGCAACGTGATGAAGGGCGCATAGGTGTCGATGACTTCGGCGGCCTGGCTGTCCAGCACGCCGGACAGGATGAGGTGGCCGCCCGCCGCCACCCGTGCGCTCAGCAGCGGTGCCAACACACAGAGGGGATTGGTGAGGATGTTGGCCAGCACGCAGTCGAAGGTGTCGATCAGGGGGGCGGATGAGTGTTGCAGGGTCAGCGCGACCTGGTTGGCCTGGGCGTTGTCCTGGGCGGCGATGAGGGCGTTATCGTCGATGTCGATACCGAGTACCGCCACCGCACCCAGACGGGCTGCGGCAATGGCCAGGATGCCCGAGCCACAGCCGTAGTCGAGGACGCGCTGGCCGGTTAGTGGATGCTCACACAGCCATTCGAGGCACAGACGGGTGGTGGGATGCGAGCCGGTACCAAAGGCCAGGCCGGGATCGAGAACCAGGTTGATGGCGGCTGGATCGGGGGCGACATGCCAGGAGGGGACGATCCACAGCCGGTCGTGGATGGGGATGGGGTCGAACTGGCTTTGGGTCAGGCGCACCCAGTCCTGGCTGGCGACTTCTTCGATGTCGATGTCGTCGGGCAGCTCGATGCCGATGCTCTGGCAGGCGGCGGCCAGCTGGGCGGTGAGTTCTTCCAGCCGGGTGTCGGCATCGAACAGGGCGATGACCCGGCTTTCTGACCACAGCGGCGTAGTCGGGCAGCCGGGTTCACCGAATTGCGGCGTTTCTTCGGGTGTTCCGGCCAGCGCGTCTTCGACGCTGACGGAGAGCGCACCCCCGGCCATCAGGGCGTCCGACAGCGCATCGGCATGCCGCGCGTCGGTGAGCAGGGCGACCGAAAGCCACATGCGTTACTTCCCCTTGGTCGCCTCTTCCTTGGCGGCGAGTTTGGCTTCGAGGTAATGGATGCTGGTGCCGCCGTGAATGAAGTTGGCGTCCTGCATGAGTTCCTGATGCAGCGGAATATTGGTCTTGATGCCCTCGACGGCCATTTCCGACAGCGCGATGTGCATGCGCCGGATGGCCTGGTTGCGGTCATCGCCGTAGGCAATCACCTTGCCGATCATCGAGTCGTAATGCGGCGGCACGGTGTAGCCCTGGTACATGTGGGTATCGACCCGGATGCCCGGCCCGCCGGGCGGGTGATAGCCCATGATCTTGCCGGGCGAGGGGGTGAATTTGAAGGGATCCTCGGCGTTGATGCGGCATTCGATGGCGTGGCCGCGCAGCTCGATGTCGCGCTGGCGCAACCAGAGCTTTTCGCCACCGGCGATGCGTATCTGCGCCTGAACGATGTCGATGCCGGTGACCATTTCCGTGACCGGATGCTCGACCTGGACGCGGGTGTTCATTTCGATGAAATAGAACTCGCCGTTTTCGTAGAGAAATTCAAACGTGCCGGCACCGCGGTAGTTGATGCGACGGCAGGCTTCGGCGCAGCGTTCGCCGACGCGGCTGATGGCCCGCCGGTTGAGGTCGGCGGCCGGGGCTTCCTCGATGACTTTCTGGTGACGGCGTTGCATGGAGCAATCGCGTTCGCCCAGATAGACGGCGTTCTTGAAGCTGTCGGCGAGTACCTGTATCTCGATGTGGCGCGGGTTCTCGAGGAATTTTTCCATGTACACCGTCGGGTTGCCAAAGGCCGCGCCGGCTTCGGTGCGGGTCATGGTGACGGCGTTGAGGAGGGCGGCTTCGGTGTGCACCACGCGCATGCCGCGCCCACCCCCACCGCCAGCAGCCTTGATGATGACGGGATAGCCGATGGAACGGGCAATCTTGACGATTTCTTTCGGGTCTTCCGGCAGCGCACCTTCCGAGCCGGGCACGCAGGGCACGCCGGCGGCTTTCATGGTGTCCTTGGCGCTCACCTTGTCGCCCATCATGCTGATGGTTTCCGGGCGCGGGCCGATGAAGACGAAGCCGGATTTTTCGACCCGTTCGGCGAAGCCGGCATTTTCCGAGAGGAAGCCGTAGCCGGGATGGATGGCCTCGGCATCGGTCACTTCGGCGGCCGAGATGATGGCCGGAACGTTCAGATAGCTTTCGGTGGATGGCGCTGGGCCGATACAGACTGATTCGTCGGCCAGCTTGACGTATTTCGCCTCGGTGTCGGCCGTTGAATGGACGACGACGGTCTTGATGCCCAGCTCGCGGCAGGCACGCTGGATACGCAGGGCGATTTCGCCGCGATTGGCGATGAGGATTTTTTCAAACATGCGGGATCAGTCGATCACAAACATGGGCTGGCCGAATTCGACCGGCTGGCCGTTTTCGATGAGGATGGCCTTGACGATGCCACTGGCGTCCGACTCGATTTCGTTCATCAGCTTCATGGCTTCGATGATGCACAGGGTGTCGCCTTCGGTGACTGTCTGACCAACCGTGACGAAGGGCGCAGCACCGGGGGCACCGGCACGGTAGAAGGTGCCGACCATCGGGGATTTGACGATCTTGCCTTCCGGCGGGGCGGCAGCGGCCGGTGCTGCGGCGGCCGGCGCGGCAGCGGCTGGCGCGAGAGCGGGGGCGGCCACGGCGGCATGAGGGGCGCTGACCATGTAGGTGGCGTTTTGTGGGGGCGCACTGTGCTTGACGATGCGCACCTTTTCTTCGCCTTCGGTCACTTCCAGCTCGGAAATGCCGGATTCTTCGACGAGATCGATCAGTTTTTTCAGTTTTCTCAAATCCATGGGGACTCCTGGGGGCACGGATGCGGGCGGATCAGCCGGAATGGGGCTGCCGGGACAGACGAGAGAGCGCCGCCGTCAGTGCCAGTGAATAGCCTTCATGACCCAGGCCGCAGATGACGCCCACGGCCAGGTCGGAAAAATAGGAATGGTGCCGGAACGTCTCGCGGGCGTGGACGTTCGACAGATGCACCTCGATGAACGGGATGGCCACGGCCGCCAGGGCATCGCGCATGGCGATGCTGGTGTGGGTGTAGGCGGCCGGGTTGATGATGATGAAGTCGATGCCTTCACTGGCTGCCGCCTGGATGCGGTTGACCAGCTCGCCTTCACTGTTACTCTGGAAACTTTCCAGTTGCACGCCGGCGGCTTGTGCCTGGTCCGACATGGCCTGGTGGATGTCGGCCAGGGTCGTGTGACCATAGATGTCGGGCTCACGCGCGCCCAGCAGGTTCAGATTGGGGCCGTGCAGGACGAGCAGGCGCGGCATCGAGGGACGGGGGTCCGCCGATCCGGCCTTTTGGGTTCTGTTTTGCCTAGGCATCCCGCCAGTTTGCCGCAATTCGCCCTGCTTTGTCCACTGCAAGCAGACGTTGAAACAGGGTTTATTTTGTCATCATGACGGCAAGTTCGCCGAGGATGTCGTCGAGTTCGCCTTCTCGCCAGTAGCCCCGGTGGATGTGGCGCAGCTGCCCGGCCGCATCGAACACTGCCGTAAATGGCAGGCTGCCGCTGCTGTTACCCAGCTCGGCAAAGGTCGGCAACAGGGCAGAGCTGCCGATCAACAGGGGGTAGCGAACCGGCGTTGCCTGTGCAAAATCGACGACGTTCTCTGCGGTATCCAGTGCGATGCCGACGAATTGCACTTTTCTGCCGGCATATTTGTCCTGCAGGCGTGAAAAACCGGGCATTTCAGCACGGCAGGGCGGGCACCACGCCGCCCAGAGATTGACGACCAGCACCTGGCCCTGCCATTGCGCCAGGGCTTGTGGCTGGCCGTGCAGGTCGGGCAGGGTCAGGGCAGCGAGCTGCTGGATGTTCCGGGCAGGCAGCGCCGGTTGTGTCCGGTCAAGCAGCCATGGGCCGAGCTGCCAGCCTGCCACACCGGCAACCACCGCCACCACGAATGGCAGGCTGCGCGCCGTGAGCCGGCGCAGTCTGGCCGTCATGCGGTTCTTCATGCTGGTGAGTCAGCGGGCGGGTCCAGCAGCCGGACAAGCCCGGGGATGCCCAGGCGGGTATCGGTCTGGCCGGTATGCGGGTTGCGATGTTGCCGTCGCTCCATGACCAGGGGATAGACCGAAAGCAGGAAATCGGCATCATCGCCCTGTACCCGCAGCCGGGTTTCCGGGGCATGATCGGCATGGGAGGCGCGGGAGGCGTGGACCCTGTTGCGGTTGTGATCCGCCGGCTCAAAATCGATGCCGTGATCGAGCAGAAAAATTTCGACCTCCTTGGCGCTGTCGGCGTACAGATCGATGTCTACCGTGGCATAACGGCCAGCGTTTCCTTCCAGCACCGGGCCACGCAGATAGGGACGAAACTGCGCCAGCAGCGTCATCAGGTCGAGTGCCGTCCGGCGTAACAGCAGCAGCCGGTCGTGCAGCTCTTCTTCCTGATAAAGCGCCTGGTAGGCTTCCAGGGCTTCTTCGATTTCCTGGTTGGTCGGCAGTGCTGCGCTGTCCGGCGCACCCAGCTGGCGGGCGGCCTTGCGCTTGGCCAATCCGTAGTTGTCGATGCCGTCTTCAGCCATCAGCTTCGCTGCCAGGCTGGCAATGTCGCGCCGCATGGCTTCGGTGGTACGGCTGGCGTGGCGGGTGTGGCGAGGCATGGGCGGAGGCCGGGGCGGGCGGCGTCTATAATCCTGTCCCATTCTACACAGCCATCAGCATCTCTCTTGGCATCTCTCTTCTTCCCCACTTTTTCCTTCTGTCCTGTCCCATGCACATCCACATCCTCGGCATCTGCGGTACTTTCATGGGCGGCATCGCGCTGCTGGCACGCGCCGCCGGCCATCGCGTGACCGGTTGCGATGCCAACGTCTATCCGCCAATGAGCGACCAGCTCGAACGGGAAGGGATCGCCCTGACCGAAGGTTATGCCGCCAGCCAGGCGGCCTTGCGGCCGGATCTGTTCGTCGTCGGTAACGCCATTTCACGCGGCAATCCGCTGCTGGAAGAAATCCTGGCGGGTAATCTGCCCTATGTTTCCGGGCCGCAGTGGCTGGCGGAAAACATCCTGCGTGGCAAATGGGTGCTGGCTGTGGCCGGAACGCATGGCAAGACGACGACCACTTCGATGCTGGCCTGGATTCTCGAATATGCCGGCCTCAAACCCGGCTTCCTGATCGGCGGGGTAGCGCAGGATTTCGGTATCTCGGCACGGCTGGGTGAGACGGATTTTTTCGTCATCGAAGCGGACGAGTACGACACGGCCTTCTGTGACAAACGCTCGAAATTCATCCATTACCATCCGCGCACTCTCATTCTCAACAATCTGGAATTCGATCATGCGGATATCTTCGCCGATCTTGCGGCGATCGAAACGCAATTCCATCATCTGGTGCGTACCCTGCCGAACAATGGCCTGATTGTCGCGAATGCTCGGGAAGCGGCACTCGAGCGGGTTCTGGCCCGGGGCTGCTGGACACCGCAGACGTTTTTCGACGCACCGGCCGGCACCGGCTGGCAAGCCGTACCGGAGGCAGCGGGGCGTTGCAGTGTGATCTTCGACAGAATACCGCAGGGCAGCACGAACCTGACCCTGCCCGGCGCCCACAATCGCTCGAATGCGCTGGCGGCCATCGCCGCCGCCCGTCATGTCGGCGTGACGCCAGAGGTGGCGCTGGCGGCACTGGAGCGTTTCCAGGGCATCAAACGTCGCCTCGAAGTGCGTGGCACGGTGCGCGACGTGACGGTTTATGACGATTTTGCCCATCATCCGACGGCCATCCAGGTCACCCTCGAAGGTTTACGCAGCCGTGTTGGAAACGCCCGCATCCTGGCAGTTCTGGAGCCACGTTCCAACACCATGAAGCTGGGCAGCATGAAGGCTTTGCTGCCGACCAGCCTGGCAACGGCCGATCTCGTCTTTTGCCATGCCCACAATCTGGGCTGGGACGCTGCCGAGGCGCTGGCACCGCTGGGCGACAAGGTGCTGGTGAGTGATGCCCTCGATGTTCTGGTCGAACGCATCGTGGCCGCCGCCCGGAGCGGGGATCAGGTTCTGGTCATGAGCAACGGCAGTTTTGGCGGCATCCACGACCAGCTGCTGCACGCGCTGGCCGCCTGAACCATGTCCGGCCAGCCCGCAGAAAAGCGTGGTGAGCGGGTACTGACTTTTGCGCTGCACCTGGCTGCTGCTGTTTTTTCTTTGCCCATGCTGGCCGGCTGCGAGCGCGTGACGAGTCCCGTTCATGGCATGGCGGTTACCCGCCCAGAGTTTGGCCGCGACTTCGCGCTGTTCGACCCGGCCGGGCAGTTGCGTCATCTCGCCGACTACCGGGGCAAGGTGGTGGTGATTTTTTTCGGCTACACCCAGTGTCCGGATGTCTGCCCGACCACATTGACGACGATGGCCGAGGTCATGCAGCAACTGGGCGAGGATAGCCGCCGGGTGCAAGTGCTGTTCATCACGCTCGACCCGCAGCGGGATACGCGCCCGCTGCTGGCCACCTATGTGCCGCACTTTCATCCGTCTTTCGTCGGTCTGTCTGGCGATGCCGCAACCACGGCCGCCGTGGCCCGGGAATTCCGGGTGTTTTATCAGCAGCGTCCGGGCAGCACGGCCGACAGTTACAGCATCGACCACAGCACCAGCAGTTATCTCTACGATCCACAAGGCCGGCTGCGGCTGGTGGAAAAATACGGCACCGCCGCGGCACAACTGGTGGCCGACATCCGCTGGCTGCTGGCTGGTTCATGAAGCAGGGAAGACCGGCCGGCTCTTCCATTCACCTATTCACCCAGATAAGCCGCCCGCACACGCGGGTCGGCCAGCAGTGCCTTCGCTGGACCACTCAGGGTAATGCGGCCGCTGTCCATGACGTAGGCGCGTTGTGCTGTTTTCAGTGCCCGCCGGGCGTTTTGTTCGACCAGCAGGATGCTGACGCCGCTGGCGGCCACCGTGCGGATGAGCTCGAAAATCTTGTCCACCATGAGGGGTGCCAGCCCCATCGACGGTTCGTCGAGCAGCAGCAGGCGCGGGCGACCCATCAGCGCACGCGCCAGCGCCAGCATCTGCTGTTCTCCGCCGGAGAGCGTTCCGGCCAGTTGATTGCGCCGCTCGGCCAGGCGTGGCAGCAAGTGGTAGTAGTGGTCGAGATCGGTGGCGATGGCCTGCTTGCCAACACGCTGGAAGGCACCCATCGCCAGGTTTTCTGCCACCGTCAGCCGGGCGAAGATGCCGCGACCTTCTGGCACCAGGCTCAATCCCAGTGCCGGCAGGTGGTACGTGGGCCAGGCAGTGATGTCTACGCCATCGAGGTGGATACTGCCACGAACGTGCGTGCTGGCCGGGTCGAGCAGGTGGACGATGGCCTTCAGCGTGCTCGACTTGCCAGCACCGTTGGCACCGATCAGGGCAACGGTTTCGCCGGCAGCTACCGTCAGGTCCACGCCCTTGACGGCGGCAATCCCGCCGTAATGCACTTCGAGCTGGCGTACTTCAAGCATCATCATCCTCCGCGCCACTGCCCAGATAGGCGGTGATGACCCGGGGGTCGTGCTGGACAACGGCAGGCACATCCTCGGCGATTTTTTCACCGTAATCGAGTACGGCAATCCGGTCACACAGCCCCATCACCAGCTTCACGTCATGCTCGATCAGCAGCACACTCAGCCCATCCTCACGCAGTCCTTGCACCAGGGTACGCAGGCCGGCGGTTTCGCTGGCATTCATGCCGGCAGCTGGCTCGTCGAGCGCCAGCAGTTTCGGTTCCGTGGCCAGGGCGCGGGCAATTTCCAGCCGCCGCTGGTCGCCGTAGGACAGTGTTCCGGCCAGGCGGTTGGCGCAGTCACCGATACCGGTGTAGTGCAGCAGTTCGAGTGCCCGTCGCAGGATGTCGGCCTCTTCTGCCCGCTGGCGACGATGGCGCAATATGGCGGCCAGTATCCCGCTGCGGCTTCTCAGGTGGCGGCCAACCATGACGTTTTCCAGCGCCGTCATGTTGGCAAACAGGCGGATGTTCTGGAAGGTGCGGGCAATGCCGGCAGCCGCCACGCGGTGCGGTGCGGTGGTGTCGAGACGCTGGCCGGCAAATTCGAAATGACCGCTGTCGGCACGGTAGAGCCCGGTCAGTGTGTTGAAGAAACTGGTTTTGCCAGCCCCGTTGGGGCCGATCAGGCCGTAGATTTCGCCCGCCCGGAGCGTCAGGTGGATGTCGTGCAACGCCCGCACACCGCCGAAGCTCTTACCGATGCCGTGGGCAGACAGCAGGACGGGGGCAGTCATGGGCAGCCTCCCGTGCCAGTGGGCAGGCTGGCCGGACGGTGGCGCACCTTGCGTGGCCATAGACCCACCGGCCGCCAGCGCATGGTCAGCACCAGGGCCAGGCCGAACAGCAGCATGCGGATGACTTCCGGCTCGATCAGCAGACGGCCAAACAGGGCCTGTTGCAGGGGTTCGACGGTGTAGCGCAGCAGTTCCGGGACGAAGGACAGCAGCAGCGCACCAGCGATAACGCCCCACAGGTTGCCCATGCCACCCAGCACCACCATGGCCAGGATCATGATGGATTCGGTCAGCACGAAGCTTTCCGGACTGATGAAGGTCTGGATGGCGGCAAACAGGCCACCGGCCACACCACCGAAGCTGGCCCCCATGGCAAAGGCCAGCAGCTTGATGCGGGCGGTGTGGATGCCGATGGCGCGGGCGGCCAGCTCATCTTCCCGGATGGCTTCCCAAGCGCGGCCGATGCGTGAATCCTGCAACCGCAGGTTGATGACGATGACGACCAGCAGCAGGGCCAGCAGCAGGTAGTAATACTTCATCGGGCCGGACAGGGTCAGTCCCAGCAGGGTGTCACTCTGGCTGAAGGAGAGGTCGCCGAGGCGTACCGGATCGATGCGGCTGATGCCCTGCGGGCCATTGGTGAGATTGACCGGCTGCGACAGGTTGTTGAGGAAGATGCGCACGATCTCGCCAAAGCCGAGGGTGACGATGGCCAGATAATCGCCGCGCAGCTTGAGGGTGGGCGCACCCAGCACGGCACCGCAGAGCGCTGCAACCAGCGCACCGATGGGCAGGATGAGCCAGAAGGGCAGGTGCAGGCCGAAGTGTGGCGAGGCCAGCAGCGCGTAGACATAAGCCCCGACACCGAAAAAAGCGACGTAGCCAAGATCGAGCAGGCCAGCGAAGCCGACAACGATGTTGAGCCCCAACGAAAGAAAGACGAACAGGATGGCCAGATTGGCAATCCGTACCCAGGCGGTGCCGGCGGCCGACAGGGCGAACGGCAGGACGAGAAGGCTCAGGGCAATCAGGAAAAGCCCCAGACGGGCAGGCAGGCGCGGGAGGGTCATGGGAAGGTCATGGAAAATCCATCATCAGGCCCGGTCCGCCACCCGTTCGCCCAGCAGTCCCGAAGGGCGGAAGACCAGCACCAGGATGAGCACGGCAAAGGCGAATACATCCTGGTAATTGCTGCCAAACAGCACGAAATGGCCGCCATCGGCGCAACGTTCCGCCAGCATGCCGGCCAGCCCGTTGTAACGGCACAGGTCGCTGAAGTCGCCGATATAGCCCGCCCCCAGGGCTTCGACCATGCCCAGCAGCACACCACCCAGCATGGCACCGGGGATGTTGCCGATACCCCCCAGCACGGCGGCCGAAAAGGCTTTCATGCCTAATACCGCCCCCATGGTGTAGTGCGCCACGCCGTAATAAAGCCCGACCAGCACACCGGCGATGGCCGCCAGCAGCGCACCAATGATGAAGGTCAACGCGATGACGCGGTCGACATCCACGCCCATCAGGCGTGCCATGTCCGGATTTTCGGCAGTGGCGCGCATGGCAGCACCCAGCCGGGTGCGGTAGATGAGCCAGGCCAGGCCGGCCATCATGCTGCCACAGGCGGCCATGATGACCAGTTGCAAGGTGCTGATGCTGGCACCGGCCAGAGGGTGGCTGCTGATGGCAAACAGTTGCGGAAAGGCCAGCGTGTTGCGTCCCCAGAAGATCATCGCCACCTGTTGCAGGATGATGGACATGCCAATGGCGGTAATCAGCGGTGCCAGGCGCGGCGCACGGCGCAGGGGACGGTAAGCGACCCGTTCGAGGAAGTAGCCCAGCAGCATGCAGGCCGGCACGGCCGCCAGCACCCCGCCTGCGATGCAAAGCCAGGGCGGCAGCGCCTGGCCGGCCAGCAGGGTGATGACCGTCAGCGCCACCATCGCCCCGAACATGACGACTTCACCGTGGGCGAAGTTGATCAGCTGAATGATGCCGTAGACCATCGTGTAACCGAGCGCAACGATGGCATACAGGCTACCCAGCGTCAGTCCGTTGATGAGTTGTTGCAGCAGGATATCCACGGCGGCGGGCGGGGGTGACCAAACTTATTTCTGGTCGGTGCGGTGAGCGAGGAAGTCCTGGAAGCGGATCAGCTGGCCATTCTTGATGATGGCCAGCGGTGTGATCTTGCCGGCTTTGGCTGTGAAAATAGTCATTTCTGCTTCTTTGCGGTCGCCCTTGGCATCGAACTCGATGGTGCCGGTCGCGCCTGTGTGGTGGCTTTTTGCCAGCAGCGGCAGATAGCTTTTCGGGGCGCTGGATTGTGCTTGTTTCATGGCATCGATCAGCAGCCAGGTGGCATCATAGGTAAACGGCGCGTAGAGAATGGGCTCCGTCTTGAAGCGCGCCCGGTAGGCGTCGAGGAAGGGCTGGCTGGCCGCCTGCACGGGGATGCCGGCCTGCGAACAGTACATGCCTTCCGCCATACCGCCGGACAGCTCGATCATCTTTTCGGTGCAGGCACCGTCGCCAAAGGCAAAGGGCACGCCCAGCCCCAGCTCGCGTGCCTGCTTGAGCAGCGGCCCGGCAGTGGCATCCATGCCGCCGTAGAACACGGCCGCCGGCTGCTTGCCCTTGAGTTTGGTCAGGATGGCTTTCCAGTCGGCCGTCTTGTCGCTGCCCTTTTCACGCGGCAGCACCTGCACGCCGGCCGCCTTCAGGGTTTTTTCGACTTCGTTGGCCAGCCCCTCGCCGTAAGATGTGGCATCGTCGATGATGGCCACCGTCTTCGGCTTGAGCTCGCTCAGCAGATAATTGGCCACTGCCGGGCCTTGCTGGTCATCGCGGCCGACGATGCGGAAAACATGGTGAAAGCCCTGTTCCGTCAGTTGTGGATTGGTCGATGAGCCGGAAATCATCGGAATCCCCGCCTGTTCATACAGCGCGGAGGCCGGAATCGTCGTGCCGGAATTGAGATGCCCGACGATGCCCTGCACCCCGGCATCGATCAGCTTCTGTGCCACCGTGGTGCCGACTTTCGGATCCCCCTGATCGTCCTCGCTGAGCAGTTCGAAGGTCACCTTGTGCCCGCCGATCTCGATGCCCTGGGCATTGGCCTGCTCGATCGCCAGCCGTACCCCGTTTTCATTGTCCTTGCCCAGATGGGCAATGCTGCCCGTCAAGGGCGACACCTGGCCGATACGCACCACCGTGGCCGTAGCAGCAGGGGCTCCCATGGCCGTCGTGCCGGCGGGTAATGGCGGCGGTGACTTGCTGCACGCACCCAGGGCAAGACCGGCCAGGGCGGTAAAGACGGACAAGGTGAGTGTCTTGGAGGTCGGGGTCATGAAGGCATCATTCCAGAAGGGGCAAGGGACAAGAGGGGCGATTCTTGCCGCTGCCCGGAGCAGTGTCAATATCGACAGGGCAATCGCATTTGAGATTTTCTCTATCCTCTGTTCAGCTTTCAACAGATTCGCATTCTTTAGCCTTTGCCGGGACTCGCCCCACCTCTACGGGTGGCACCGCCCTGCGGGCTCCCGCCGGCGGGCGAGTGACTTTCTTGTTGCGCGACAAGAAAGTCACCAAAGAATCGCGCCCCGCTTCATCGGCCTGGCTACGCCAGGCTCCCCTCCCGCTGCCCTTGCCGGCCGGCCGGCGATGCAACTCGCCTGCGGCTCAAATAGTATCACCGAGCACCGCCGGACTTCCCCGCCCATCAAGGACATCGCTCGGCGACTCAGAAGGGGAAAAGGGCACGCTACCCACCCTTCAGGGTTTGTCGGGAGGCAAGGAAATTCAAATGCGATTGCCCTGTCAATATCGAGCTCAGGTCAAATTCGGGTCGAGTTTGAGTTTGCGCCCACTGGCACCGCATGGGGCGGGGGCCATTGTTTGTCGTTATCCTTTCAGGGCTGAAAATGCAAAAACCAGCCCGCAGGCTGGTTTTTGCTGAAACAAGGCAACATCTGCCGCGCAGGGCAGTGTGTCTCGTACCCGCAGGAATTACTTGGCAGGAGCGCCGGCCAGGATCCACTTGACCAGGGTTTTGATATCCTCATCCTTGACCGCAGAATTGGGCGGCATCGGCGAGCCCATCTTCCAGATTTCGCCACCGGTTGCGCCCGTGCCCTTCTTGACGCGGTCGAACAGGCGGGCTTCGGCCTTGGCATCGCCCTTGTACTTGGCGGCGATGTCCTTGTAGGCCGGGCCCAGAAGCTTCTTGTCGACGGAGTGGCAGGCCAGGCAGTTGCTCTTCTTGGCCAGCGCCGTATTGGCCATGGCGGGCGCAGAAACCAGCGCAGCGGCGGTCAGGGCGGCGGTGATGATGAGTTTCATAGGTGATCCTCTCAAGTGGTTGGACAGAAAACAGTGGCAAAACAAGGCGGCGGATGTTACCCCAATCCGGAAGGTAAGTATATCATGCCGTGATATATCTGTTGCAAAAGTGCCAAACCCGATACATCTACCAAAGTAGTAACGCCCAGCCTTTGGATACGTTGACACCAATGTCTGGGACGGGATGCAGTAAAATGGCCGCTTTCCTCACAGGACAGGATGTTTGCCATGAAAGAAGCCGTCATCGTCAGCACCGCCCGTACCGCCATCGGCAAGGCCTTTCGCGGGGCATTCAACGACACTGAAGCGCCGGCACTGGGTGGCCATGTCATTCGTGCAGCGGTTGAACGGGCAAAGATCGATCCGGCGCTGGTTGATGATGTGATTCTCGGCATCGCCGCCCAGCAGGGCACCCAGGGCTACACCGTCGGCCGTCTGGCCGGTTATGTCGCCGGCCTGCCGCGCACGGTGCCGGGCATGGCGCTCGACCGCATGTGTTCCTCGGGCATGATCGCCATTGCCGATGCGGCCAAGACCATCATGGTCGGCGAGTCCGACGTTATCGTTGCGGGCGGGCTGGAAACCATCTCGCTGGTGCAAAACAAGTTCAAGAACAGCCATCGCTCGGTGTCGCAGGCGGCGGTGGCGGCCGAGCCGGCAGCCTATGTGCCGATGATCGAAACTGCCGAGATCGTCTCGCAGCGTTACAACATCTCGCGGGCAGCCCAGGATGAATATGCCCTGCAAAGCCAGCAGCGTTATGCCGCGGCAGCAGCAGCCGGCAAGTTCGACGAAGAAATCGTACCGATGACGGTGGAAAAGCAGCTGTTCGACAAGGAAGGCAACCCGACCGAAAAGCAGACCGTGACGCTGGCCAAGGATGAGGGCGCACGTGCCGACACCACGCTGGAGAGCCTGTCGGCGCTGAAACCAGTGTGGAAGAACGGCCAGTGGGTCAAGGAAGGGCAGTTCATCACGGCCGGCAATGCCTCGCAGCTGTCGGACGGGGCGTCCGTGTCGGTGCTGATGAGCCGCGACCAGGCGAAGGAAATGGGCCTGGCACCGCTGGGCATCTATCGCGGTCTGGCGGTGACCGGCTGCAAGCCCGAGGAAATGGGCATCGGCCCGGTGTTTGCCATTCCGAAGCTGCTCAAGCGCCACAATCTCAAGGTGTCCGACATCGGCCTGTGGGAGATCAACGAGGCTTTTGCCTGCCAGGTCATTTACTGCCGTGACCAGCTGGGCATTCCGAATGAGCGTCTGAACGTCAATGGCGGCGCCGTCGCCATCGGTCATCCCTTCGGCATGTCCGGCGCCCGTCTGGTGGCGACCGCCCTGCTCGAGGCACGTCGCCGTGGCGAGCGTTATACCGTGGTGTCGATGTGTATCGGTGGCGGCATGGGCGCGGCCGGGCTGTTCGAGGTCGTTTGAGATTGCCTGGGTCGGCACCAAGCTCGAGGCCGACCCGCGCCGCAACCTGCAACCTGCTTTAACGTGAAAATACAGCGCGCCCGCCGGGCCGCCCCAAGGGCGCGCGGCACGCGCCGAAGGCGCAAACCGCTGCCCGAGTGGATCGACAGCGCCCCTTCGGTTTGCGAGCACAGCGAGCCCGTTTGGAACCCCCCGAGAGGGGGGCGAAGGGGGGCGGGCTTTTCATGATGCGGGGTGCTGCTTCCCGCATCATGAAAGTTAGACGGGCAGGATGGATCGTAGATCAGCGGATGTTGCGCCCCTGGCTATTTCTTGCC
>JAGOSV010000118.1 GCA_018062105.1 Sterolibacterium sp.
TAGACTTCATCGCGCCGGATCAATAAGTGGATCAAGGCTCACATCGCCGCTGGACACTACACCAACGACAGTGAATACATACGCGACCTGATCCGGCCTGAGCAGGAGTGTAGCCTTGAGATGGAGGCTATCCGTACTGCGCTGATCGAAGGTAAGACCAACGAAGAGCCCAGGCATTTCGATGCCATGGGATTCAAACGCAAAATGCGGAGCGCACATGGCTGAGTATCGTCTCAGCCTGGCAGCAGAACACGATCTTGAAGCCATCCGGGTGCCGGGTGCCGGGTGCCAGGTGTACACATACCGCTCAGACATGGAGCGTCGAGCAAGCTAGCCATTACACCGATTTCATGGCGGCAGCTTTTACTAACCACGAGGTTTTCCGGCCGTTTTTCCGGCAATGACCCGGCGCAAATTCCGTACAATCATCCTCGAAAATCCCGTCAATCAACTTTTATATCCACAGGAGTACTCCGCTGATGCGTTCCAAGAAGCCTGTTTCGACCACGGCACTGCGTACCCTGCCGGCCTTCGAAACCCTCAGCGACGAACGTTTGGCGGAAATCGCCCACTACGCTCATCTGGCGCATGTCATCCGCAACACCGTGGTGGTCCATGCCGGCGATGAAACCGACAACATCTTCGTCGTGCTCACCGGCACCCTGAAAGTACAGATGTGTGACCAGGAAGGGCGCGAAGTCATCCTCTCACATCTGGGCCAGGGGGACATGTTCGGCGAAATGGGTGCCATCGACGACCATCCACGCTCCGCCACAGTCGTTGCCACCAAGGCCTGCGATCTCGTCGTCATCGACAAGGAAGACTTCAAACGCTGCCTGGCCACCAACTTCGATGTCTCGCTCTACATCATCCGCAGCCTGATCAAGCGTCTGCGCTCCGCCGACCGCAAGATCGAAAGCCTGGCACTGGCCGATGTCTTCGGTCGGGTCGCTCGCCTGCTGATGGACATGGCCGAAGAAATGCCGGATGGCCGCCGTGTGGTGACCCGCCGCATCACCCGCCAGGACATCGCCAAGAGCATCGGTGCCTCACGCGAGATGGTCAGCCGCGTCATGCGCGACCTACAACAGCAGAATCTGATCGAAGAAGTCGAAGGTGGCCACATCTGGCTGCATGAAAACATCGGCGGCACAAACTGACAGCCAACGCCACTGCCCTTTCCGGACACTCCTGCCCCATGAATCTTGCCGAATACATTGCCCATCCTGCCGAAACCGGCGAAACCGGACAGGCGCTGCGTCCCTTCCTCGACACCATCGTCCATTTCAACCGTTCCCCGGAAAGCGGTGACCAGCCGCTGACCTCCGGCCAGCAAGTCGACTGGCCACTGGAAGCCAAACGCATCGACGAATTGGTGACGCTGATTTTCTACACCAGCCCCGACCACAAACGGCTGGAACAGCCCTGTGCCAGCCTGCCGCTACGCGAATGTCTGCAGCTGAGTTTCGATTTTCCCGGTGCCGATGCTATCGCCCTGGTCAATGCCGACATGCACTGGAAATCTTTCCGCAAGGAACAGCTCGAATCGCTGCTGGGCGGCATCGTGCCCGGCGGCTATCGCTGACAACCAACCATCAGGCAGTCCGCCTGACAGCGGTGCCGGTATAATTCCGCCGATGTCGACCTCTACCCCATACGGGCACCCTGCACGGCTTGCCCGCTCCATGCACCGTGGCTGAATCCAGTCTGCGCCAACCACTCCCGGAAAGAATCGCCGCCCTGCTCCAGGAAGCACGCTGGCTGGTGCTGGGCGCACTGGCGCTCTATCTGATCCTGATCCTGAGCGGCTTCACACCGGCCGACCCGGGCTGGTCGCACGCTGCCACCACCGACCATATCGCCAACCCGGGCGGCCGCCTGGGAGCATGGCTGGCCGACTTGCTGTTCTACCTTTTTGGTCTGTCGGCCTGGTGGCTGGTGCTGTTCCTCATGTTCTCCGTGGTCTGGGGCTACCGCCGCCTCGACACCCTGATGCCCGACCTGCCACAACGTGACCGCCGGCCGTTTGTGGTCGCCCTGATCGGCTTTTTCCTGCTATTGGTCGCCAGTTGCGGGATCGAGGCGATGCGCTTCTACAGCCTCAAAAACCCGCTGCCACTAGCACCCGGTGGCATGCTGGGACACGAAATCGGCCGGCTGATGAGCACCCAGCTGGGCTTCAGCGGCGGCACCTTGATCCTGATGGCACTCTTTGCCGCCGGCATCACCCTGTTTTCCGGGCTGTCTTGGCTGCGCATCGTCGAGGGCATCGGCCTGCTGCTGGAACTGTCCGCACAAAGGCTGCTGCGCTTCTGGCAAAGCTGGCAGGACAAACGGGTCGGCCGGGGCATCGCCCAGCAGCGTGAAGCCGAACTCGAAGTCGAACGCAAGAAGATCGAAGAATTGCCGCCGGTCAGGATCGAAGCCCCGCCCCAGGAAATTCCACGCGCCCCCAAGGTCGAGCAGCGCATCGAAAAAGAACGCCAGGCTCCGCTGTTCTTCGACGCGCCCGGCAGTGCCCTGCCGCCCCTGCATCTGCTCGACGAAGCTGCACACAACAACGATGACCTACCCAATCACGAAGTGCTGGAATTCACTTCCCGCCTGATTGAACGCAAGCTGGCCGATTTCGGTGTCACCGTGCAGGTGCTGGCAGCCTACCCCGGCCCGGTCGTTACCCGCTACGAAATCGAACCGGCCATCGGCATCAAGGGCAGCCAGATCGTCAATCTCGCCAAGGATCTGGCGCGTGCCCTGTCCCTGGTATCGATCCGCGTCGTCGAGACGGTTCCTGGCAAATCCTGCATGGCGCTGGAACTACCCAACCCGAAACGCCAGACCGTGCGTCTAACCGAAATCATCGGTTCCAAAGCCTACAGCAACATGCACTCATCGCTGGCACTGGCGCTGGGCAAGGACATCGGCGGCCAGCCAGTCGTCGCCGACCTCGCCAAGATGCCGCATCTGCTGGTTGCCGGCACCACCGGCTCGGGAAAGTCGGTCGGCATCAACGCCATGATCCTGTCACTGCTCTACAAATCCGAGCCCAAGAATGTCCGGCTGATCCTGATCGACCCCAAGATGCTCGAACTCTCGGTGTATGAAGGCATCCCGCACCTGCTGGCGCCGGTCGTCACCGACATGAGCAAGGCGCACAACGCGCTGCACTGGTGCGTCGGCGAGATGGAAAAACGCTACAAGCTGATGTCCTCGCTGGGGGTGCGCAACCTGGGCGGCTACAACGCCAAGATCCACGAGGCCGAAAAGGAAGAACGGCACATCCCCAACCCCTTTTCACTGACCCCGGAAACCCCGGAACCTCTCGCCCCCCTGCCGCACATCGTCGTCGTCATCGACGAACTGGCCGATCTGATGATGGTCGTCGGCAAGAAAGTCGAAGAGTTGATTGCCCGCCTCGCCCAGAAAGCACGCGCCTCGGGCATCCATCTGATCCTCGCCACCCAGCGTCCGAGTGTTGATGTCATCACCGGCCTGATCAAGGCCAATATCCCGACCCGCATTTCCTTCCAGGTATCGACCAAAATCGACTCGCGCACCATCCTCGACCAGATGGGTGCCGAAGCGCTGCTCGGCCAGGGCGACATGCTGCATCTGGCACCTGGCACCGGCCTGCCGCAGCGGGTACATTGCGCCTTCGTCTCCGACGATGAAGTGCATCGTGTCGTCGAACACCTGAAAAAAGTTGCCGCCCCGGATTACATCGACGGCATCCTCGATGCGCCGGCTGGCGAAGGCGGGGAGGGACCGGCCGGCGAGGACGGCGGCGGCTCGGCCGAGGCCGACCCGATGTACGATCAGGCCGTCGAAGTGGTGCTCAAGAACCGCCGCCCCTCGATTTCCCTGGTCCAGCGCCACCTGCGTATCGGCTACAACCGTGCTGCCCGCCTGATCGAACAGATGGAGCGCAGCGGCCTGGTTTCCCCCATGAATGCCGCAGGCAACCGGGAAGTTCTGGTACCGGAGCGCAGCGAATGAAGCCGCGTTTCTGGCATCCGGCCCTGTTCTGGCTGGCCACCTGCCTACTGCTGGCACCTGCGCTGGCAAATGCCTCGGGGCCGGAACAATTCAAGACCTTCATCACCACCACCCACAGCGCACGCGCCCATTTCAGCCAGACCGTCACCGCCAAATCCGGCCGCAAACCCCAGCTCAGCCAGGGCACGCTGGCCTTTGCCCGCCCCGGGCGTTTCCGCTGGAGTTACGAAAAACCCTACGAGCAATTGCTGGTGGGCGACGGCCAGCGTCTGTGGATTTTTGATCGCGACCTCAACCAGGTCACCGTCAAGAAGCTTGGCCAGGCGCTCGGTGCCA
>JAGOSV010000010.1 GCA_018062105.1 Sterolibacterium sp.
AAACCGCTGGGATGCACCTCCAGCAATGAGCACAGCCGGCGATAGTGGCCATTTGTGCTGTGCTCTTTGATAAAGGCGGGCCTCACTCGGACTGACTGGCGAAATATGCCGCCATGGCTTTTTTAGGAGTCGCGCTCCTCTGTGACGTGCTTGAGTTCCTTCTGAGGCCGACGGATATCCACCTGCTTATCCGTTCTGGCCTGATGCTCAGCAGTGTAAGTGCTGTACTTCCTGACCCACGCATACAGGCTATGGGTTGCGACTCCCAGTCTGTCAGTCACTTGGGCAATGCTATGTCCTAGGTACATTACTTGTCGAACCGCTTCGATCCCGAACTCTTCGGGATAATGTTTGCCGCTCATAGACTCCTATCTGATAGCCATTTTTATGGCTGGGAGGCGTCTAGAGAATTGGTGGTGATTCACCTTGTGGCCATTAAAAACCGCAGTGGTTGGTGAGACTGCGAAATGGCCTGAATGTTTGCGTCAGGCGAGACAGATTGACATTTGGTTGGTCAACCAATTATGATTCCGAAATCATACTGGTAAAAAGATCTTTCAGGGCCCGAATCCATAATGGAGAGAATTATGAATATGACGCCTATCCAGCCTCGCAAGGTTGTTTTTGATGTTACGGCCGTTCCCCGCCACTGGAACGGTGGTGATCCGGTTCTGACCCGCTTTTTTGATGCGCTATCGGTACATTTTCCTGAGGGCGAGAGATTCTTTATCCAGTCGGTTCGCAGCTTTCAGGATCAGGTAAGGGATGAGCGTTTGCGTGACGATATTCGCCATTTTATCCGTCAGGAAGGCCAGCACGGCATAGTTCATGACAGATTCAACCAGGTGATGGCCGGGCAGGGCGTTGATGTCGAGACGGCCACGGCTAATTTGCGCCGTTTTATTCGTGTCTCACAGAAATACCTTCCGAAAAAATATCAACTGGCGATGACTGCGGCCTTTGAGCACTTCACCGCGACCTTGGGCGAGGCCATGCTCAAGGAAGATTCCGATATGTTTCGGGACTCAGATCCGGTAATGCGTGCCTTGTTCCTGTGGCATGGAGTGGAGGAAGTGGAACACAAAGCGGTGGCTTACGATCTTTATCAGACGGTGGCGGGCGGTGGGTATGTGACGCGCGTATCGGCTCTGGTAGTCGGCACCCTGATGATTCATCTGGTGGTAGCGCCAGTGTTCTGGAATATGCTGAAGATGGATGGCGTGACCCGCCAACCCAGAGTGATACTGCGCGGTTTGAATCGCCTTTATGGTCGCCGAGGTATTCTTGTCCGCATGATGCCGGAGTTTCTTGACTGGTTCCGCCCCGGCTTTCATCCGTGGGAAACCGGGATGCCTGAGAAAGTCGCTGCTTGGCTTGATGAGTATGGTCGTCATGGGGATCCGATGCGAGCTTCTGCTGCTGTTTACGACGGCAAGCCTCTGGAGGCGGCGGCTTGATGAAGGTGACCGACGCAGAGATGGAGTCTGACGTCAGCAGTGCTGCGCCGGTAAGGCAGCGCTGCCACAGGACTGGTGTCCATTGCGGCAGCTCGGCGATACGCGATCTGCTGGAGTTTCATGGACTTGAGATGACCGAGGCATTTTGCTTCGGGCTGGGTGCCGGGCTGGGTATCACCTACGTGGAGATTCCTGATTCCGCCACTCCATTCATTGTTCATGTGCGTTCAATGGGCTTTGAGGAAAAAGTCTTTCACACACTGGGTGTGCCGTTTGCATGGTCAAGCTATCCGGATAAGGGCGCGGCAACAAATGACTTGCATCAAGCGTTGCGTGATGGCGTGCCTGCATTGCTGCTCACCGACATTTACCACTTGCCCTATTTCGGCAGTAAAACCCATTTTCCGGGTCATGCCATTGTCGCATGGCAGCTGGATGAAGCACGTGACGAAGTATTGGTCAGTGATACTGAGCGTCCCGGATTGATCCCTGTGCCGGCAACCAATCTTGCTGATGCGCGCTTTTCAACCTCGCCGCCATTTATTCATTACGGAAGCCTGTTTGCCCCGCAGTCGTTGAAGGTGGAAGTCAGTGCGGAGCGGGTGGGAAACGCCATTATTGATAATGCCCGTGCACTGGCAAACGGCGGGCCGTATAGCGGTCTGGCCGCACTGGATACCTGGATCGCCTCGTTGCCTCAGTGGCAAGCAAATGACAACTGGCGCTGGTTGTTGCGCTTTGCATATCAGGTGATTGAAAAGCGAGGTACCGGTGGTGGTGGTTTCAGGACGATGTATGCCGAGTTTCTGCTCGAGGCTGGCGAGATGCTGCCAGCCGTGCGGGCTGCGAAACTGGTGGAGCTGATGCAGCGCTCAGCTGCGGCCTGGTCAGGTCTGGCAGCATTACTCAAGATGGCGTCGGAGTCGGATTTGTTTCCCATTCGTGAAATTGAGGGTGCCATTCGTCATGTCAGGACACTGGAGTCGCAGTATGTTCACCAGGTAATAAGCAGGCTGTAACGCGTATGCTTCAGTTAGCCGCCATGTTGGCGGTCTGGGCTATTGGTTTTTGCATTTGATGAGGGGGAGAAATGATTGCCCAATCCGAGGCCGCAAACCGCTACTTGACCATGGCTAAAACGTTCTTTGGTACCTCACATCCGTTATTCAACGCGTTCGGAATTGAAGTTGAAGAGATTGGCAAGGGTCGCGCCGTTATGAGGATGCCTTGTCGTGTAGCGTTATCTGATCGCAACGGGGGGCTACATCGTGGCGTTGTGGTTACCTTGCTCGATACCACTTGCGGTCTTGCCATATTTTCTCGTCTGGGGGATATGCGACCGATTGCAACGATTGATCTGCGTGTGGATTTCATCAGGGAAGCACTTCCGGGTGAGGATGTGCGTGCCGAAGTGGAGTGTTATGCGGTGCAGGGCGATATTGCCTATGTAAAGGGGAAGGCGGTTGATTGTTCAGATGATTCGCTGTTGGCTTCAGTATCGGGGTCTTTCGCTGTCGGGACACGTGGCCCGGCGTTTGATACGGCTGTGACGCATGGAGCTGAATAAAGTGACCGCGTATGGAGCCGAGCCACGAGCAACCGAATGTACCGGGTTGAGTGAACTGCAGAAGCAAGTTCTTGAAGGTACACCCTATTTGCATTTCCTAGGTCTTGGGGTCAGCCGCGAAGATGACGGCACTGTCTGTTATCAATTGTGTTTCCGCGAAGAGCATATTGGCAACCCGCTTCTACGCACTTTTCATGGCGGCATTCTTGCGAGTTTTGGCGAAGTCGCTGCCTCCTTGCATGTGGTGGAAGAGACCGGGATGCAGAAGCAGCCATTGTGTACCAGTTTGACGTTTGATTACCTGCGACCGGCCTTTGCCGGAACGATTCGTGCTGTGCCTCTAATCGTGCGTGCGGGCCGGCGTTTTATTGTCGTCTCTGTCGATATTTTTCTGGATAAGACTCATGTCTCAATGGGGCGTTTTATCTACGCACGCTGATGACGTTTTATTCATCTGGCATGTTTAGGCTGTCAAGGAGGTTGATATGTTCATTTCCCAGACACTTCGTCGGGCGGCCCAGCTGAACCCGAATGGTGTGGCCACAGTCTACGCTAATAGGAAGCAAAGCTGGTATGAGTTTGAGAAACGGGTAGCTTGTCTGGCAGCCGGCGTTCGCTCACTGCGAGTTGCTAATGGCGATCGTATAGCAATTCTTTCACTCAATAGCGATCGTTACCTGGAATATTTCTTTGCCATACCTTGGGCAGGGATGGTGCTCAACCCAATTAATATCAGACTGGCACCGCCTGAGATTGCCTATGCGATAAATGACTCCCAGTCATCGGTTCTGTTCGTTGATGATGCGTTCAGTGCGATGCTGCCGATCCTGCGACCATTGATGGAAAGCGTCAGTCATGTGGTGTTCATGGGTGAAGGTGACTTGCCGGAGGGTTGTATCGCTTATGAGTCGCTGATCGACCAGAACAAACCCATGGCCGATAAGAGCGAAGGTGGTGCGCAGCTTGCCGGCCTGTTCTATACCGGCGGCACGACCGGGCGATCAAAGGGCGTTATGCTGAGCCACGACAATCTTGTGTTTAATGCCCTGAACGTTGTCCCGGAAATGGGTTACGGATCTGACACCATCTATATGCATGCAGCGCCGATGTTCCATCTGGCCGACATGGCAAGTACCTTTGCCGTAACCATGGCTGGTGGCACCCACGGTATTGTGCCGCGTTTCGATGTGGGTGATGTGCTGTCGTTCATTGAGCGTGAAAAAATCACCCATACATTGCTAGTGCCAACCATGATCAACCTGCTGGTGTCTTCTGGAAAGATAAGCAATTTTGATGTCAGCAGCGTCAGGCGAATGCTTTATGGTGCATCGCCGATGCCTGAAGCAGTGTTGATCAGTGCCATGGAGCAGATGCCAGATGCTCATTTTGCTCAAGGGTATGGGCAGACAGAGGCGTCGCCGATTATTACTGCGCTGGCGCCAGATTTTCATGTACCGGGCGGCGCCAAGCTACGTAGTGCTGGCAGGGCAGCACTGGGCGTCGAAGTTGCCATTATGGACAAGGATGATGTCGAGCTACCGCGTGGTGAGGTAGGTGAGATATGCGCCAGAGGTCCGAACGTAATGCTGGGCTATTGGGGGATGGAACAGGCGTCTGCCGAGACGTTGCGCAATGGCTGGCTGCATACCGGTGATCTCGGCTATATGGATAAAGACGGGTTTGTTTTTATCGTTGATCGTGCCAAGGACATGATCATCAGTGGCGGAGAGAATATTTTCTCGGTTGAGGTAGAGGGTGCGATCTACAGCCATCCCGCGGTGCAGGAATGTGCGGTTGTGGGGATTCCCCACAACGAGTGGGGTGAAATGGTTCATGCGATTGTCGTTCTAAAGGAAGGGCATGGTCTCAATCAAGGCGAGCTTCTGGCCCATTGCCGTGCGCTGATTGCCGGGTACAAGTTGCCGCGAAGCATCGAGTTTCGTCGCGAGCCGCTGCCGGTAAGTGGTGCCGGCAAGATTCTCAAGAACGAACTGAGGTGGCCTTATTGGGAAAACAAAGACCGTGGGGTCAACTGAATGACTTTTGAAAACGGCGCTCGATGGCAAGCAAGAGGTGATAAACCGTGAATCTGGATTTCACTCGGGAAGAGCGGGAGTTTCAGCAATCAATTCGCAGCTGGATGCGGGAAAATGTTCAGGATGATATCAAGCGTTCCTCGGCGCTTGGTGAAATGCTCGCTAAAGAACAACAGCAGAAGTGGGAACGTTTGCTCGGTAAACAGGGCTGGCTGGCACTGACGTGGCCGAAACAGTATGGCGGGCCAGGCTGGACGGCGACACAGCGTTATATTTTTGATCTGGAGCGAGCCATGGCAGGCGCCCCCCGACAAGTCCGTTCGGCGTGTCGATGGTCGGGCCGGTGCTTTATAACTTTGGCTTTCAGGAGCAAAAAGATCGCTGGCTGCCAGGTATCGTCAGTGGTGAAACCCTCTGGTGTCAGGATTACTCCGAGCCCAATGCCGGTTCGGATCTGGCGTCCCTGAAGACTCGTGCAGAGCGCAAGGATGACCATTATCTAGTGAATGGCCAGAAGATATGGACGACGCAGGCCCACTGGTCGGACATGATGTTTTGTCTGGTCAGAACCGATCCGACGGTCAAGCAGCAGAACGGGATTTCTTTTCTGCTGATTGATATGAAAACACCTGGCATCGAGGTGCGGCCGATCTACTCGATTGACGGCCATCATCATCTTAACGAGGTTTATTTCACCGATGTGCGGGTGCCGCTCGAAAATCTTGTGGGTCAGGAGGGCATGGGATGGACTATTGCCAAGTTCCTGCTGACGCACGAGCGTACCACCATCGCCGGCGTAGCGGATAGTCATCACGAGATATCACGACTGAAGAACGCTGTGGAGGAATCGCCGGGCTTTCTGGACAAAAGTCAGGCTCGGCTTCGTATCGCCGAGCTTGAAATCGAATTGATGGCGCTGGAGTACACTAACTTCCGTACCGTTGCCGCGACTGATGAGGGCAGGCCCTTAGGGCCGGAATCATCCGCTAACGTCCTGTTTGATGATGTCGATATTACAGACGGGATGATACTCGCCTGTGGCGAGAAAGCCGAGCAAGCGCTGAGCAGGTTGCTAGCTTATCTGCGCGTGCTCGACTGCGCGCGGATGTATGGCGCCGCTGGCGCGCTGTACCGGCGCACCCTGGAATATGCCAAAACGCGAAAGCAGTTTGGTGTAGCCATCGGTAGCTTTCAGATAATTCAGCACTACCTGGTGGATATGTTCATCGATCTCCGGCAGCTCGAGTCAATGCTGTTTATGGAGGCCGTCAAGGCGGAGTCCGAAGATGTCTCCCAGCGTGAGCGCGCCAGTACGGCCGCGAAAGCCTATTATGCGGACAAGGCGGTACGCATCGCGCAGCAGGCGATCCAGATTCATGGCGGGATTGGCGTTACCGAGGAGCTTGATATCGGCCACTACTTTCGTCTGATCACCCACTGTTCATTGACCCATGGTGACCGTGCTCACCATATAAAGAGTTTTTCCCGGCTTGACGAGGTGCATCAGGGTGAATAATCGTGAATTTGACTTCATCATTGTAGGTGCTGGCTCGGCGGGCTGTGTGCTGGCAAACAGGCTTAGTGAAGGTGGCCGTTATACAGTTTGCCTGATTGAAGCCGGGCCCCATGATAACAGTGGCTTTGTCAATATCCCGTTCGGGCTGATCGGGCTAATCAAGGAGGGTAAGCGTAACTGGGGCTATAATACCGCTCCTCAGAAAGCCCTGCTTGAGCGACGACTTTACTGGCCAAGAGGGAAAACCCTCGGCGGTAGCAGTTCGATCAATGCCATGGTGTATATCCGCGGGCAACATCACGATTACGAAAGCTGGGAAGATGCGGGGGCAAAGGGCTGGGGCTGGGAGGATGTGCGGCCGATATTTACTGCCCATGAAAATAACGAGCAGTATCCGGTAGATGCCTGGCATGGTCGGGGCGGTCCACTGAACGTTACTCGTGTACAGGACCCCAACCCGTTGACCGAGCTTTTCATTCGTGCTGGTCAGGAACTAGGTGAGCCGCGGAATGATGATTTCAATGGTGAAAATCAGCGCGGGTTTGGCCGTTTTCAGGTAACACAGAAGGAAGGACGGCGCTGGAGTGCGGCGCGAGCGTTTCTCGATCCTGCGAAGGGCCGGGAGAACCTCTGCATCATGACTGATACGCTGGTCACCCGGGTTCTGCTAAGTGGCGACCGGGCCAAGGGAGTCGAGTACATTGATCAGCAGGGTATAACCTGTGTACTAACTGCCAATCGTGAAGTGATTCTTTGCGGTGGCGCGATCAATTCACCCCAGTTGCTGATGCTCTCCGGTATAGGAGATCGTGATCATTTGAAAAGCGTCGGGGTTGCTTGCCATATCCACCTTCCGGCGGTTGGTCACAACCTTCAGGATCACCTGGATATGACGGTTTCGATTCATGACAGTAGCAGACAGGCTATTGGTTTCTCGCCATACTTTCTGCCGCGGTTGATACGTGCCTTCTATGATTACTTTCGCCATCGGCGGGGGCTTCTTGCCAGCAATGCCGCTGAAGCCGGGGCTTTTTTCAATGTCGGGGGAGGTGATCGCCCGGACGTTCAACTGCATTTCCTGCCGACTTTCCTGCGTGATCATGGCAGGGAGTTGACGTCGGGTTTCGGTTGTACCATCCATGTGTGTCAGTTGCGGCCGAAGAGCAGGGGCTTCGTCCGCCTGTCCGATAGTGATCCGCGCAGTGCGCCCTTGATTGACCCCTGTTATTTTTCCGATAGTGATGACATCCGGGTGTTACGGGAGGGTGTGAAGTTGGCTCGCAGAGTGTTCCGTACCGAGGCTTTTGCTTCTATCTTTGGCGGCGATGACCTGCCTGCCACGGAAGTGGTGACCGATGAGCAGATTGACGCGGATATACGCCAGCGTGCGGAATCCATCTACCATCCGGTGGGAACCTGCCGCATGGGCGAGGACGAGCTGGCTGTGGTGGACAGCCGGTTGCGGGTCAGAGGAGTATCCGGGTTGCGCGTCGCCGATGCGTCCGTCATGCCGCTGTTGATCAGTGGCAATACCAACGCTGCCTGCATGATGATTGGCGAGAAAGCTGCCACCTATGTGCTTGAGGACAAAGCCTGAGTCGATGCCGGCAGTTCGAGTGTGCTGTCGGCATCGGCCATAATCTTTGTTCCACGTTCCGGTCAGGCAATGCGATAGATCATTGTGCCATTGGCGATCAGCTTGCCTGAAGCTTTCTCCCGAATCGAGACCTCCGAGAAAATCAGCTCTCGCCCGCGTTTTACCGCATTCGCAGTAGCTATGATGTCCTTGCCCAGCGCTGCGGCAAGATAATTCACGGTCATGGATACGGTAGCTGCCTTCATGCCGTTTTTCGGGTCATGGCCGGACCAGGCCGCTAGGGCACCGGTCAGATCCAGCAGGCTGCTGATGGCGCCGCCGTGGAAGGCGTTGCCGCCACCAGCCAGATCATCGCGGTATGGCAGGCAAACAACGGCCCGGTCGGTGACGACATCGACGATTTCGATGCCAAGCAGCTTCTGAAAAGGGACATTGGGAAACATCTGGATAAGCGAGTCAACCAGCGATTCGGTCATGCGTTACTCCTTGATGGTCGAGAGTAATATGGCTCTCGAGCAGCATATAAGTGCTGGCGATACCGGGGCTTTGCCAGAAACATCAATATACAGGATGAATGTGGCAAAGCCCGGGGTTTGCATTACAAGTCAGGCTACCCGGTTCTTGTAAACGTCAAACAACTCACCGCCTTCCGCAAAAAGCCGCTCACGCCATGCCTGCTCCAGGTGACGGGTGTCATGATTGCCAGGGTGAAAGTGTCGCTGAGTGAACTCTGGCAGACGAGGCAGGATCTTTGAGACAAACCCCTTACGGCCAAATAACATGTTCAGGCCCTTGGCATTGTCCTTGATGCTGCCGAGTTTGCCATCTCGTGCCAGCATCCATGCCCAGGTGACACCGAGCATCGGCAGCAGCACGACAAGCGAGGCCGCAGTGGCCGCGACCCGTTCACTGTACCGGTTCCCGACCAGCTCATAGACGTCGTAGGCGACAGACTTGTGCTCGAGTTCTTCCAGCGCATGCCATTGCCATATCTTGATCATTTCAGGGTCGGCCAGGCCTTGAAAGTCCTTATCCTCGAGCAGCTGCTCCGCCAGAAGGGCGGTAAAGTGCTCCATGAAGGTGGTGGCTGCGAGTTTGGTGCTCGGAGGTAGCATTTCCAGAACTTTCAGACCAATTTTAACGAACCGCTCGGGTGTGCGCATGTCGAAGCCGCGCTCGGCAAGCAGTTCGTTCAGGCGTTCATGTTCGCGCCCGTGGATGGCTTCCTGACCCATAAATCCGGAAATGGCAGCACGCTGTTCCTTGTCGGTAACCCGATCTCGGAAGTGGCGCACCGAATCCATGAAGTAACGCTCGCCCGGTGGGAAAAACCCTGAAAGCATGGCGAAGAACGTGGTTGCCGTGGCATTCCCGGCATAAAAGTACTTCGGGATGCTTTGTGGGAAATTAAAATCAATGTGACGCGGCGGGATGCCCACCGAGGCACCGTTGAGGCTGTTGCTGGTTTTCGCGACTGTCGTCATTGCGAGACTCCGTAGTTCATAACCGAAATGAAAAGTTAAACAGTGGTCGCTTTTGCACCGCGACCTCTGTTCATCCGGAAAAGGGTTTCCAGAACCCGCTGATATGCGGTTGGCATGAGCCGCTGGGTGGCGTCCATCAGCACCGCGTCAGCGCCAATCAACACGCGCCTTTGATTCTTTTGCACCCCCCGGAGGATCGCATTTGCGGCCTGTTCGGGGGTGGACATCGCAATGCGATCAAACAAGTCGGCCACTTCATCCTGGCCACCAATACTCATGCTTCCCATCTCACCCATGCGGCTGTTACGGGCAATGTTGGTTTTGACACCGCCGGGATGGATACAGGTGGCGCTTACACATCCGCCCTCGATATCAAGCTCTTCGCGCAACGATTCGGTGAAGCCTTTGACTGCAAACTTGGCCGCATTGTAGGCAGCCTGGGTTGGTACGCCGATGATGCCGAATATGCTGGAGATGTTGACAACATGGCCGTCGCCGGACTGCTTCAGGTGCGGAAGAAAAGCCTTGGTGCCATACACCACACCCCAGAAGTTGATATTCATGAGCCACTCAAAGTTTTCATAGCTCATGGCTTCTACCGTTTCCCCCAGACCAACACCAGCATTGTTGATGATCAGGTTCACCTTGCCGTGCTCTTTGACGCTATCCTCGGCGTACTGATAAACCGCAGCACGATCACCCACATCAACATGATGCACTGTTACCTTCACTGGATAGGGCCGGAGCTTCTCCAGAGTTTGCGCCAAGCCTTTGTCGTTAACATCGGAAAGTGACAAGTGACAGCCCTTTTCCGCCAGGGCAATCGCGGTGGCCTGACCGATACCCGAGCCGGCCCCTGTGATGGCGGCGACTTTTCCAGAAAAATTTTTCATGGTATTCCCTCTTGTTAAGGCTATCGTTTAGGCGCCGAGCAGAGATCCGAGTATTCCCTGCTTTTTCTTCCTGAGTTTTTTGCCTTCGAAATTAAGATAACCATCTTCGAGATTGCCATATCGCAAAGCGGGAAGATCCCTCAGGTAATCATCCAGATTCTGCCAGGGCACCTTGCTTCCCTGACGCGGCAGGCTGTCATTGGCTCGTTGAACATAGCCGGAGCGCAGATTGAGGAAGTTGTGACCGGTACCGCAACCTTGCTCATCGATGGGAGTGACCCGGGTGGCGCCAATGTCGTGCATATGATTGAGCAAGCGGCAGACAAATTCGCAGGCAATATCGGCTTTCAGGGTCCAGGAGGCATTGGTATAGCCGAATATCAGCGCCATGTTTGGCACACCTTCCAGCATCAGTCCCTTGTACAGCAATTTGTCTGATACGTTAACTTCGCGGCCATCGACACGCAGCGTAGCACCACCAAAAAGCTGAAGGTTGAGGCCGGTCGCGGTGATCAGTACATCCGCGTCCAGGTGATTGCCGGACTTGAGTTGAACGCCGGTTTCCGTAAGCGTGTCGATATGGTCCGTGACGACGGATGCTTTACCTTCCCGGATAACCTTGAAGAGGTCTCCTTTGGGTACCGCACACATCCGCTCTTCCCAGGGGTTGTAACTTGGCTGGAAGTGGCGCATGTCAACCTTTGGACCTAGCTGCCTGCGCGTTGCGGCCAGTAGCAGTCTGCGTATTGCTTTCGGATTGCTGAGAGACAGCCGGTAAACAGCGCGTTGAAGCAAGATGTTACGTGTGCGGGCCATTCGGTAGACCGTCATTTCCGGCAGAAAACGGCGCAAGTTCTTGGAGATCAGATCCTCTTCGGGGACGGTTGCAACGTAGGTCGGCGAACGTTGCAGCATCACTACGTGGGCGGCCTTGTCTGTCATGGCCGGCACCAGCGTCACTGCTGTTGCTCCACTACCCATAATGACTACACGCTTGCCGCTGTAGTCATAGTTCTCGGGCCATTGCTGTGGGTGAATGACATCACCCTTGAATTTGCTCAAACCTGGTATTTCCGGCGTATAGCCCGCGTCGTACGTGTAGTATCCGGTACAGTTGAAGACGAAGCCGGCACTGAAGGTTTCTTCCTTGCCTGTTTTTTCATTCAGGGCTGTGACAGTCCAGTGACACTTCTTGCTATCCCACTCCTCTGAAATGACTTTCAAGCCGAAATGAATGTGTCGTTTGACGTCATGGTCGCATGCGGTGTCTTCAATATAGGTTCGAATGGACGGGCCGTCGGCAAGCATTTTTGTTTGCGTCCAGGGGCGAAAATTGTAGCCGAGCGTGAACATATCGGAGTCTGATCGAATGCCTGGATAGCGAAACAGATCCCAGGTTCCGCCGATTCTTTCGCGCCGCTCGATAATGCCGAAACGCACGTTCGGGCACTTCTTCTGAAAGTGGCAGGCTGCACCGATTCCGGACAGTCCGGCGCCGATGATCAGTACATCAAGATGTTGGTGTTCCATGTAATGCTCCATGGTCGAATGTTGTCGATGAGGCTTGGCGGCTAAGCGCGGCGTTAGACCCTTGCAGAAAGTCCAGCACTGCCTCGCTGAAGACTGTGTTCCTGTCCCCGGCTACCATATGGCCAGCCTGATTTAGCACGACATAGTGCGCATGGGGAACCAGGTCGAGCAGCTCGCGTGCCCCTTCATCGCTGAGCACGTCGCTCTGGTATCCGCGAATAAGTAGTAGAGGTATGGACAGCTTGCGGGCGGCACGTTCCACCCTGACTTGTTCGAACATGCCGCTGTTGGTTGCCGTAGGCAGGCGGGCGTGGTCCAGAAAGGCAGGATCCCAGTGCCAGTAAAGGCGGCCGTCATCCCTCTGGCGTAAATTCTTGCGCAACCCTGACAGGTCGCTCGGGGGAGGACGGTGCGGGTTGTAGGCGGCGATGGCATCGCGCACCTGTTCAAGGCTGTCGAATCCGTCCTGATGGCGGCGCATGAATTCGATGATGCGGCGCACACCTTGTTGCTCAAGTCGCGGTGCCACGTCGACCAGTACCAGCGCGGAACAAGGCAGCGAGGCGTTTTCGCCAAGCGCCAGCATGCTGGTAAGGCCTCCCATGGAAGCACCGACAATGATCGGCGCCGTCGGTAGCGAGTGAATCACAGCGTTGAGGTCTGCGACCAGGCTTTCGGTGCTGTAGTCACCTTGTGCACACCAATCGCTTTCGCCGTGCCCGCGCGCATCCAGAGTGATGGCACAGTAGCCCGCTCCGGCGATAGTGCGAGCCGTATCGGCCCAGGCATGACGCGTCTGACCTCCACCGTGAAGCAGTAGCACGATGGGGGCAGTGAAGTCACCGTATTGGCTGGCTCGGAGTGCCAGACCTTTGGCGCCGACAAAAAGTCTCGGTGTCGATGGCGAAGTCGACCAATTCTTTTGCTCTGGCGAGCCTGTGGACAGGGTGCAACTGGATGTCATGGGGGCCTCTATTGTGTTTTGAGCACAACCAAGCGCACTTGGTTGGCCGGCCAAATAATAATTCAAGGCATGTCAGATGGCAAAGTGTTTCTACCGGGCAGGCCTATTCAGGGCATTCTCAGGGGCCAGGTGGCAGAGTGTCTCGTAAACTGAAGCGCTGCCTGTACTGCTCGGGCGGATGGCCGAACCAGCGTTTGAAGGCACGCCTGAAATTGGCGCTGTCGTGATAGTTCATTAATGCGGCGATGGCCTCGATTGACAGTTTGCTGTCACACAGGTAGCTCGCTGCCTGCTGGGACAGGATGTCGTCACGAATTTGACGAAAACTGCTGTGCTCCTGTTTCAGCTTGCGTGCCAGGGTGCGTTTGTTCATGAACAGGGTGGCCGCAGCTTCTTCTTCACTGAGCGTGCCGGGGGGGCGGGACAACATCATCTTCTTGAGCCGGGTCTGATAGCTCGGTTTCTGGGTTTGAAGTTGCGCAAGCATGGCTTCGCCCTGCTGCAGGGCCAGACGATAGTTTTCATGATTGGCGGAGGCGTTCGGCTCCTGGCACAACGTCATCGGCAGTTTGAGCGTCAACTGATTACAACCAAAGCGAATCCGCCCGGACAAATACTCGGAATAGATCGCGTGGTATTCGGGCGCCGGATGGGTAAAGCATATTTCAGCCTCATACAGAGGACGGCCGACAATGAATTCGCCGAATTCGAGCAGTACCTTGATCATCGTGTCAGCCAGGCAGCGCTGGAGGTCGGCGTCTAGCGGTACCTGGAAATCCAGCCTGCATTCCAGGTGCTCTTCAACCTGCCGTAAATGCAACTGGATAACGCTGGCGCGGGTGGGCAGGAAGGTTTGTATCGCCCGTAGCGCGCTGAGCAGATCCGGGCTGCTGGAGGCGGCAAAGCCCATCGCACCGTGGGTTGCCGGGGTCAGTCGCTTGCCAAGCATTAGTCCGAATGCCGGCTGGCCTGACAGCAACAGCGCATTACGCAGGATCCGTACCTGCTGAGCCAGCGTGAGCAGGCCGTCCTCACTCAGGAACTGTTCGACGTCAAGACCGGTGCCACGCAGTAAAACGGGCAATTGCCTGGTCGTCATGTCCAGCTCACGGGCGATAAGCCGCGAATAGTTCGACGGAATATCGGCTGCCAGATTTTGCCAACCCTCTGCCTTTTGTTTCATCGGCGCGGCCCATTGCACAGAGGATATATTGTCTTTAAATGACCCGTGAATGTCAAGAAATGACCTTGCCGTCATACCGGCGTGGAATCACTATCCGAGCATAAGTTATTCGCAGGAGAGAGAAGTTGGGCAAGATCACCTTTATTGAGCATGACAACACCGAACATGTCACAGAATTTGAGGCTGGCCCCACGCTGATGCAGATTGCCGCCGATAACGCCATTCCAGGCGTCGACGGGGATTGTGGCGGGGAGTGCGCCTGCGGCACCTGCCACATGATCATTGCGGATGAGTGGTTCGGCAAGACCGGATCGATCGGCGACGCTGAAGAGCAGATGCTGTCTATGACCCCGGAGCGGGCTAAAACCTCGCGACTGGGCTGTCAGGTCAAGACCACAGATGCAATGGACGGCCTCACAGTTCATTTGCCCGAATTCCAGATGTAAGTATTGGAGAACGCCATGTCAACGAAATCAAGCGCAATTGATGCCATCCAGACTAAGGTGATCAATGCCACATCCAAAGTGGTACCAATGCACTTGCAAATCCAGGCACTGAAGATGGTGGTGAAGGCAAAAAAGAAGATCATCGGCAGGCGGAGTCCACAGATCAAATTTGTCGAAACGCCCATTCCCGATGTCAACACGCTGGCGCTTGAGGACATCGACGTCAGCAACCCATTTTTGTACCGTCAAGACCAGTGGCGCGCCTATTTCAAGCGGCTGCGTGATGAGGCGCCGGTGCACTACCAGAAGAAAAGTCCATTCGGGCCGTTCTGGTCGATAACGCGCTATGAAGACATTCTGTTCGTGGACAAGAGTCACGAATTGTTTTCGTCCGAGCCGCAAATCATTTTGGGGGACCCGCCGGAAGGACTTTCGGTGGAAATGTTCATCGCCATGGATCCGCCTAAGCATGACGTGCAGCGCCAGGCGGTTCAGGGTGTGGTGGCGCCCAAGAATCTGAAGGAAATGGAGGGCCTGATCCGCGAGCGCGCCGGGGACGTGCTCGACAGCTTGCCTCTGGGCGTACCCTTTGACTGGGTGCCGGCCGTGTCGAAGGAACTGACGGGGCGCATGTTGGCGTCGCTGCTGGATTTCCCTTACGAGGAACGTCACAAGCTGGTTGATTGGTCGGATGTATTGTCCGGCGCAGTATCAGCGACCGGCGGCGAGTTTACCGATGAAGACGGCATGTTCGACGCTGCTGCTGAAATGGCGAGGGCTTTCTCCAGGCTATGGCGCGACAAGGAAGCACGTCGTGCAGCCGGTGAAGAGCCCGGTTTCGATTTGATCAGTATGTTGCAGAGCAACGAAGATACAAAGGACTTGATCAATCGTCCGATGGAGTTTATCGGGAATCTGGCGCTGCTTATCGTTGGCGGCAATGACACCACTCGCAACTCCATGAGCGGCGGTGTATTGGCTCTGAACCAGTTCCCTGAAGAATTTGCCAAGCTCAAGGCGAACCCGGAGCTGATTCCGAATATGGTCTCGGAAATCATCCGCTGGCAAACCCCGCTGGCGAAAATGCGCCGGGTCGCTACGCAGGACGTGGAGCTGCGTGGTCAGACTATCAAGAAGGGTGATCGTGTGGTGATGTGGTACGCCTCGGGCAATCGGGACGAACGCAAGTTCGAAAATGCGGATCAGCTCATTATCGATCGCAAGGAAGCCCGTAACCATATTTCTTTTGGTTACGGCGTTCACCGTTGCATGGGCAACCGTCTGGCCGAATTGCAACTGCGCATTCTCTGGGAAGAACTGCTCAAGCGTTTTGATAACATCGAAGTCGTTGGTGAGCCGGAGCGTGTGCAGTCCAACTTCGTGCGGGGCTATTCCACGATGATGGTCAAGCTGACGGCAAAAAGTAAATGAGTCGTCCGAGCGGAGTGGCGTCCGAACACTTCGATTATGTGGTGGTCGGCGCGGGCTCGGCGGGGTGTGCAGTGGCCAACCGCCTGTCTGAGAGCGGTCACTATTCGGTGCTGCTGCTCGAGGCCGGTCCGGAGAGCCGCCGCAACCCTTTCGTGAACATGCCGCTGGGTTTCCTGCAGCTGATGTTCAGCCGTCGTTTCAACTGGCAGTTCAATACCGAGCCGCAGCGTCACATGCATGACCGTTCGCTGTTCCAGCCGCGGGGCAAGATGCTTGGCGGCTCCAGTGGCATGAACGCGCAGGTCTACATTCGTGGGCATGCCTGGGACTACGACGAATGGGCGCGGCTGGGTTGCGAGGGTTGGTCGTACGCAGATGTGTTGCCGTACTTCCGCAGATCCGAACATTTCGAGCCGAAGTTGACGCCGGGTGAGGCAGAGTTTCATGGCCAGGGTGGCCCGCTCAATGTGGCCGAGCGTCGCTATACCAATCCGCTGAGTACGGCGTTCGTCGAGGCGGCGATGCAGGCGGGGCACCGGCGCAATTTGGATTTTAACGGAAGTGAGCAGGAAGGCGCGGGCTTCTACTACGCTTATCAGAAGGACGGCGCGCGCTGCAGTAATGCGCGCGCCTATCTCGAACCTGCCGCAGGGCGTTCCAACCTGACGGTCCGCAGTGGCGCGCACGTTACCCGTGTGTTGTTCGATGGCACCCGCGCTACCGGTGTCGAGTACCGCAGCGCGAAGGGGCTGGTGCAGGTCCGTGCCGGGCGCGAGGTTGTGCTTTGCGGCGGGGCGTTCAACTCGCCGCAACTGCTGATGCTATCCGGCATTGGTCCGCGTGAGGAACTGTCCCGGCACGGCATCGAATTGCGTCATGCGTTGGAGGGGGTTGGGCAGAACCTCCAGGATCATATCGACGTGTTCATGCGCGTCAGAGCGCGCAGCCGTCAGAGCATCTCGATGCACCCGAGCTACTGGCTCAAGGGTCTGGGGGCCCTGCTGCAATACCTGAGCGGTCGGGGCGGCGTGTTGTCGAGCAATGGCGCCGAGGCCGGCGGGTTCATCCGCTCCCGGCCAGAGGAGCCGATACCCGACCTGCAACTGCACTTTGGGCCAATGCTGTACGCCGATCATGGGCGAGACATGAAGACCGCAATGAGCGGTTATGGCTACATAGTCATGATCTACGGGCTCAGGCCATTGTCGCGCGGCCGGATTGGTTTGCACAGTGCCGACCCGTTCGCGGCGCCGCTGATCGACCCCAATTACATGGCTGAGCCCGCCGACGTCGAGCAACTGGTTCGCGGGGTGCATCTGGTGCGAAGGATACTGGCGCAGCCGGCCTTCGCCCCGCACCACGAGGTCGAGATGTCGCCCGAGCCAGCGCTGCAGAATGACGACGACCTGGCTGCATGGGTGCGGCGCAGCGGTGAGTCGGCATATCACCCTGTCGGCACCTGCAAGATGGGCGTCGATTCGATGGCGGTGGTCGATTCGCGCCTGCGTGTATATGGACTGCAATGTCTGCGGGTGATTGATGCCTCCATCATGCCAACGCTGGTCGGCGGTAACACCAATCAGCCGGCGACCATGATCGGCGAGAAGGGCGCCGCGATGATGCTTGAGGATGCCGAGACCTCCGGCGGCTGAGAGCCGCGTGCGGGGTGTCGCGGGGCGCGGTTGACATCACCGTGCCAGCCGACCTTGTGCTCGTCTCGGTTGGCATTTTCCTGAACAATCCGATCCCAAGGCACAGCTAAAGAGAGAGGCTATGGTAAACAAACGGAAAGAGACCACAGTCATCGTTGGCGGCGGGCACGCAGCAGGTGCGCTCCTGACAACCTTGCTGCAAAAAAAATATCAACATGAGGTGGTTCTGGTGGGCGAAGAACCCCATCCACCATATCAGCGACCGCCTTTGTCCAAGAATTACCTGGCAGGAGATGTTGATCAGGAGTCGCTGTACCTGAAGCCGCGCTCGGTGTACGAGAAGGCTGGCCATCAGTTGCGGCTCGGTGTGCGCGTCGAACAAATTGATCGAGACAACAAGACCATCAGCTTGTCGGACCAGAGCACGTTGAAATACGATCGACTGGTCTTGGCCACGGGCTCACACGTCCGACGTCTGAAAGCGCCCGGGGCTGACTTGAAAGGCATTCATTATCTGCATGACATAGCTGACACAGATGCCCTGCGTGAACAATTAGTCCCGGGGAAGAGTCTGGTCATTGTGGGTGGCGGTTTTATCGGCCTTGAGGTGGCTGCCAGCGCTATCAAAAAAGGCGTTAATGTCACGGTGCTGGAAGCCGCAGAGCGTCTTATGCAGCGCGTTACGGGCCCGGAGATGTCGGCGTTCTTTTACGCCAAACACAGTGGCGCTGGCGTGGATGTACGCCTGAACACAGCGGTAACCGGCTTTGAAGCGGATGATCAGGGTCGTGTGGCTGGCGTGATGTTGGCGAATGGAGGCACTTTGCCGGCCGATATCGTGCTCGTCTCGATCGGCGTCATACCGGAAACCACTTTGGCTGAGGTCGCCAGCCTGCCCTGTGATGACGGTATTGTTGTCGACGAGTTTACCCGCACCGGCGATCCCGCCATCCTGTCGATTGGCGACTGTACCCGTCACCGGAATCTTTTCTTCGAGAAGATGCAACGGCTTGAGTCTGTCGCCAACGCTGTCGATCAAGCTCGTACTGCGGCGGCGACTCTGATGGGAGAGGAGAAACCTTACGATAGCGTCCCATGGTTCTGGTCGAACCAGTATGACGTACGCCTGCAGATGGTGGGGTTGTCGCAAAATCATGATCAGCGTGTGATGCGCGGCAGCCCCGAGGATAAGGAATTTGCGGTGTTCTATCTCCGCGAGGGCTGTGTCATTGCTGTTGACGCGGTCAATCTGCCCATTGCTTTCATGGTCGGCAAGCAGCTGGTCCAGCACCGCAAGAGCGTCAGCGCTGAAGCATTGAGTGATTCGGGTACCGATTTGAAGTCTCTGGTCTGAAATATGCTCCCGTATCTTTGCTCTTCAGGAACAAGTAATTGTCCATTGGCAGGTGCTTCGCCCGCCACAGCATCTCCACCGAGGTCGAGGGGCGAAGCATGGGCGCGTCGCCATGGTGGTCGAAATAATAGCTGTTGGAGAGTGCGCAGTTGTGGTTGAGAAACACGGTGTTCTGCTGACGTTGCTGAATGTTCTGAAAGTAGCGGTCATGCACGATCTGCCGGATTTCCACCCGGGTTGCCTTGCGCCGGTGGGCCTCGCGGATGCAGCGTGAAAGATGAATGGCATTTCCCTCTACCATCTTGAAGTAGGAGGTACCAATCAGTGCATAGGGGCCGAGCATGATGTAGAAGTTCGGGTACCCCGGAATGGTCAAGCCTTCGTAGGCCTGATAGCGGTTATCGTGCCAGAACTGGCCGAGATCAACACCATTGCTTCCGATCAGCTCGAATGAGGGGATATTGCCCTTTTCGAAGGTCTTGTAGCCGGTGGCAAGCACCAGTACATCAATGCGTCGCGACTTGCCGTCACTGGTGGTGATGCCCTGTCGGGTGATGCGACGGATGGGCGTGGTGACCAGCTCGACACTGTCACGAGCGAACGTTGTGAAGTACTCGTTGGAAAAGGTGGGCCGTTTGCAACCAAAGCCATAGGCCGGGCTGAGTTTTTCCCAGAGATCCTGTCTGCCGGGGAGTTGTTTTCGCATATTGTCGAGTGCGGCCTTCTCGCAGGCGCGCACTATCCAGGGGGCCTGACGGTAGTAGATCGCCGACAGTACCATCAGGGTTTCGCTGGCCACGTCGGTTATGCCGCGAACACCACCTTGCAGGGCGGGTAAGGCACGAAACAGGCTTTTCAGCCAGCCGGGCAATATCCGGTCCGGTTTTTTCAGAACCCAGATCGGGGTGCGCTGATAGACATCAAGCTGTTTCGCTTGACGGGCGATCTCCGGAACCAGTTGCACGGCGGTGGCGCCGGTGCCGATGACGGCAACACGCTTGCCCGTCAGGTCCATGCCTTCAGGCCAGCGGGCAGTGTGGATAATTTCTCCCTCGAAGGCGTCAAGACCTTCGATGTCAGGCAGCTTGGGTGAGATCAGCCCGCCGCAGGCGGAGATCAGATGTCGGCCGCGCAATGTCTCGCCACTCGCCAGGCTGACTACCCAGAGATTGTTTTCCGTGTCGAATTGCGCCCGTTCCACCTCAACGCCGAAGCGGATATGGCGGTAGATGCCATATTTGGATGACACCCGCCGGGTGTATTGATACAGCTCGTTGCCCGGAGCGAACACTCGTGACCAGTTAGCATTCTGCTCGAACGAAAAAGAGTAGGTAACCGAGGTGATGTCCACGGCAATGCCGGGATAGCGATTGTCACGCCAGGTGCCACCGACATCATTGTCACGCTCAAGAATCAGGATGTCGTTGACGCCGTCTGCTTTGAGCTGGATGGCGGCACCGATGCCGGAGATGCCGGCGCCGACAATAATCACCTCGTGATCAGGAGGAACAGGAGGATGGTGCCGGGTCTGATCGGCAGTGAAAGCAGTCATGTTCATGCAACAGCCTCCTGCGTGGTCGATGGTGTGTGCAAGTCACCGGATCCGGCACGGTGGTTGGGTAGATCGTTATGCCGTCGATTATCCAGACGGGACTGCATAAAGCGGATTATTTTGCGTGTATCCTGACGGGCTTCTGGCAGCAGCAGGAAAATTGGCCAGATGTGGGGCATGTCCTGTCGCGATAGCAGCGTGACCGGCACCCCCGCATGACGCGCTTGTTCGGCAACGACATAGGCATCATCTCGCAGGCATTCCTCTTCACTTACCGTCAGCATCAATGGTGGCAGACCCCGATAGTCTCCCCGCGTCGGGGATGCGTAGGGATGGAACGGATCGGCACCTTGCAGGTAGATCCTGACGGCGCCATCGATCATCACCCGTGAAAGCATCGGGTCGCTCTCATTATTGGCATCCCGGGACATCAACTCGCCGGTAGCGTCAGCGCCTGGTGAAATGGCTACGGCACACACCGGCATGGACAGTTGCTCGTCGCGGGCACGCAGTAACGTTGCCAGGGTCAGGTTGCCGCCGGCGGAATCGCCGGCCACGATCAGCGGCAGGGATTCTTCGATCAGCTCGCTGTACGCGGCAAAGGCATCATCGGTTGCCGCCGGGAAAGGGTGCTCCGGTGCCAGTCGGTAATCGGCGAGAAAAATGCGGGCGTTGAGTGCCTTCGTCAGCGTGCCGCAGAAGTGGTGATAGGTATCCAGACGACCGCCCACGAAAGCCCCTCCATGGAGGAACAGTATGGTCGCCGCAGGATGGGCGGTACTCAACCACTGGCCGGGTACATCGGCCACGCGGCCATGGCGCAGACTGACGCCGCGGGGGATCACCGAAGGCATCAGCGGGGCATTCATGACCATGCGTAAATGACGGACCAGATGATCGGGGTCCTGAATATCGCGCTTCATGATCGCGCGGAACAGGGGCTTGATGATTCTTGCAGGGAGTGATGCCATGAGAGTCTCCTTGATCAATTGGCCAGCAGGCGATAGGCCTCGCCAACGGTACGGGCATACAGGCGCGGCATCAGTCGTTTGAAACGCCAGGCGAGGCGCCCATCGATTTGCGGCAGCATGTAAAGCTCACCACGATCCAGCGCATCAAGTGTTTGTCGGGCTACCTTGTCGGCGGTGGTCAGGGCGAAGCGCGTCATGGCGGACCGCGCAAACTCGCGGCGCTTTTCCGGTAGCTTGCCGTCGTTGACGATGTTGGTGGGTACCACGGTTGGGCACAGTGCCGTGACTCTCACGCCGGTGCCGGTAAGCTCAGCAGCCAGGGTTTCCGAGAGCGCCAGTACACCGGCCTTGGTGACGTTGTAGGTGCTCATTTCCGGCGCTGCACCGAAAGCAGCGGCGGAAGCGACATTAATGATGCCGCCATAGCCAAGATCCCGAAGTTTCGGCGCGAAGAAATGGCAGCCGTGGATCACGCCCCAGAGGTTGACGTTCATACACCATTGCCAGTCTTCCAGTGACACCGCGCCGATTGGCCCGCCGAGACCCACGCCTGCATTGTTGATCACCAGAGTCACCGGACGGCCGAGCAGTTTCTCGGCCTCATCGCTGAGGGCTTCCATCTGCTTCGCATCGCCCACGTCACAGCGATAGGCAATTGCCTGGCTGCCGAGGGCCTGCAGGCTTGCGACGACCTGCTCGGCTCTCTCTTCATTGATGTCGACGCAGATCACCGCACCGCCACGACGAGCCAGCTCGTAGGCAAAGCTGCGGCCAATGCCGCTGCCAGCTCCGGTGACGACAGCGGCTGCATTGCGAGAAGGTGGTAAGGGTTGTTTTTTCATGAGAGTCCCTCAGGCGGGTGCGCAACTGTACGGAGACCTGTCCGGATACCGGGCTGGTGTTTGACCAGTGCCTCGAATGCCTTGTGGGTGTCGCCGGTCTGCTCGTAGGCGCGCTTCCAGATCCTGATGGTCTCCCGATTGTCATCGTCCCAAGGATGGAAGGTTGGCGAGAAATAAGGGAAGACACCTGCCAGCACTTTGGAAAGAATGCCGGGCTTGACGAACAGCACCTTGAGCATATGCGTCGCCGAACGCAGATTGAGGAGCTGTTTGTCTCTATAGAGCAAAAACGCCTGATTTCCGATCATGATTGGAAAACCGAGCGAGATGGCCAGCATCATGCCACTGATGCGCAACCGGTAACTGCGCAGACCGCCGCCGCTTGCGTCGACGAACACATCGAAACTGACACTCTTGTGCTCGGTTTCCTCGACGAAGTGCCAGTACAACATGGCACGTAATTCAGGATGTGTTTCGTCGAAAAGTTCCGGGTGCTCCAGCAACACCGAGGAAATGATGGCGGTGAAGTGCTCGAACGCCGCGGCGATGGAGCTTTGCATGTCATCGCTCAGGCGATGCTGGAGTTCCTTGCGAATGAGCTTGAAGGTGGCTTCGACCTGGTCAATAGGGACGCCCTGCTGTAAGCAAATGGCATTCATCTCGTCATGCTCGCGGGCGTGAATGCGCTCCTGACGGATGAACTCGCCAGCAGCCTTGCGCACTTCCGGGTCACGCAATTTGTCGAGTTGTCGGCGGGCCGAGTTCATCACCCAGCGCTCGCCATCCGGAACGGCCGCCAGAATGGCGTTCATCCAGTGCGTGCACCAGGGGTCGTTGTTGAACCAGTGACGGGTGACCGTCTCACGGTTCATCGAAAAGTGGAGGTCACGCGTTACAACCTCGCCGTAACCGATCTTACGATTTGCCAGGGCCATTTGGATTCTCCCGCTATAGCGACCATGGCAATCAACGTAATTGGTTGGTCAACCAAATGTCAATCCTGCCATATAAACATAGACCTGAAATTTGTATCAGGCGCCGTCGGCGCCTGAGCAGGCAGCGGCGACAAGGTTGTAAAGACGCTGATCGTGGGCGTGACGGGATCGAATATAGGCGTGCCGAGCGGTACTCAGGCTAGAATAGCGTTTCAGTTGCTCGGGAGGATGCCGTGAAGAAAAGTCGTCAAGTCAGGCCGGTTGCCCAGTCTGATCGTGATTTCGTGTTGAGTTCTGCCGCGCGCCTGTTCCGGGAGCAAGGTTATGACCGGACCACGGTCAAGGAGATTGCTGAGGCGTGCAACATGCTGCCCGGCAGCCTTCATTACCGTTATCAGGCCAAAGAAGACATTCTCGTCGATTTGATGCGGCTGGGTCTGGAGCAGGCCTCGATAGCCGTCACCCAGGCTGTGGCGGGTGCGACAGAGCCTGCCGAGCAGTTGCGCCGCGGCATCAATGCACACCTGCAATTGCTGGTCAGTGGTTCGGATATGGTCTATGTGCTGTTGTTCGAGTGGCGCTCCCTGCGTGGCGAGGCGCGCAGGGAAATGATAAAGCTGCGTGACCGCTATGAGTCGTTGTGGGCCGCGATGCTTAAACTGCTGGCTGAACAGGGAGTGATTCGGAAGGATATGGATCTGGAGCTGCTGCGTTTGATCGGCCTCGGGGCGCTCAATTGGGTGGCAACCTGGTTTCGTGAGGAAGGTCGCTATTCGCTCGAAGATATCGGAGATTTTGTTTGGCGAATGATCCGCAGTGCGGTGCTTGAAGAGCGCGAACAGCGTCGTACCAGCTGATCTGCAATGTTTCGAACTAGTTGCGTAGAATGCAGTGTTGCTCGAGGCGAGCCGATTCGGCTTGCTGGTGCTAAGGGGCACGCGTGCATAGCCCAACGCCCTTATGGTTGCAGCAATGCAGCGGTCGTGGCTGACATAGTGCTCTACCGCCTCAGTCTTCTGCGCATGTGAGTACTTTGGCTTTGAGCGTGCATGGCTCATTCGTAAATCGAGAGGTTGCTCGTATTCCCGATTCCAGTCCTTTAGGGAAAGTCTGAACAGGTCGCCTCACTTTTCTTGAGGCGCTATCGCGACCTGTTTTTTGGGCTGTTCCTTGTTCGATTTTTCTGCTGTTTAGCCTGTTTTGAACAAAAGCCAGCCGCTCTTCCGCCTTTCAGGCGAATTTATCCCATAGCCATCAATTTCCGCCTCGCCATCCCCCACAAATTCGACAACATGAATAACATGACCGCCTTGGCCGTGTTTTTAGCCAGTCCCCGATAACGGGTCTTGGTGTAGCCAAACTGGCATTTGATCACCCGGAAGGGATGTTCCACCTTGGAGCGAACATGCGCCTTCACATACTCCAACCAGCGATACTCCTCCGCCAGTGGGCCTTCCAGCAGCGGCGCCAGCTTGCTTCGCTTCATGGCAATCTGCCACGCAATGCTTTTCCCGGACTGTTCTTCCCGCTTCTCCACACCGGTGTAACCGGCGTCGCCAAACGCGGTTTCTTCCTGTCCGTGCAGCAGGGCATGCGCCATGGTGACATCCGCCACGTTGGCCGCTGTCCCTTGCACCGTATGCACCAAGCCGGAATCCGCATCCACGCCGATGTGGGCCTTCATGCCAAAATGCCACTGGTTACCCTTCTTGGTCTGATGCATCTCCGGATCCCGTGCTTCCGCCTTGTTCTTGGTCGAGGGCGGCGCGGCAATCAGCGTGGCGTCAACAATCGTCCCCTTCTTCATCATCAAACCCTTGGCCGCCAGATAGCCGTTCACGGATTCGAACAGGCGTGATGCAAGGTCATGCTCTTCGAGCAAATGCCGGAAGTTGAGAATCGTGGTTTCGTCGGGGATGCGGTCACGGCTCAGGGACAGTCCGGCAAAGCGGCGCAAGGAGGCGATTTCATAGAGATGCTCTTCCATCGCCGGATCGGACAGGGAATACCAGTGCTGCAGGAAGTGGATGCGCAGCATGGTTTCCAAGGGATAGGGGCGGCGGCCGTTGCCGGCTTTCGGGTAGTGGGGTTCAACCAAGGCAATCAGTTGTTTCCAGGGAACGACCTGATCCATTTCAGCCAGGAAGACTTCACGACGGGTCTTCTTGCGCTTGTGCTCATGCTCATGCTCATGCTCATGCTCATGCTCATGCTCATGCTCAAGATCGGCAAAACTGGGCTGATGTTCCATGGTCGGAGCCTGCAAAACGATGGTCAAATTTTAGCAGAACCGGTCGGGGACTTGTTCAGAGTTTCCTTAGCGCATTCTTGGTTGGGTAGCCATGCTGACTTTTGGTTGCCCTGACGCGTTGCCGAACTTGATGTAGAGCTCGACCGCTCGAATCCTGTCTTCGTACGAGTACATGAACTACCTCCGTAAGCGTCATTTGAAGGCCATATTGACCCTCAGAGTTTAATTTTCGAGAGCTGCCGATTAACAGCATCCAGCTCAAAGGCATCCGGGTCGAAGCTACCACCGCACCAGTCGAGCATGTGCTGATGGTCTTCGTGTGACGGGTCGCCGATCGCTTCCAGGAAGTCGATGTATCTAGGGCCACCACCGACATCTTCTGGCGGGCAGGCATTGCCGCCAGCCAGGCAACGCGGCAAGCGCAGTGCAGGGTCGGGCGGCAATACCTTCTCGACCTTCACACGATGCTGCCAGTTATCACCGTAGTCGTAGAGGTAGGGGTCGTCTCAGAAAACGGAAAAATCGTACGCTAAGCCACTACTCCGTGTTGTGCTGAGGTCCGATTGTTGAGTCACGACTCTTATTCCGGGAGGCGCTTAATACGCCACATCCGCGCCCGTTGCCAGCAGCCGAAGCCGTCCACACGCAGCATTTCATCCATAAACAGATGTACCGAAGCTCAGCGTGAGGTTTTGCTGGCTGCCGCCAGCGATTTCCACTGCTGCACACCCACCAGAGCCGTGCGCCAGAGGCCCAGTTGCCGCAGCATGCCCAGAGTGTCCGTCACCGACCAGTCTTCAACGATCAGGCCATCCTCGAAACGGCTGATCGTGATGCCGTTGAAGTGCACCCGGCGTCCCCGGTTGGTGCCGGAGACGACAAAGCGGGAAGTCACCCGGTCGCCCTCCGTGACCTGTTCCTGGACCTCGATCCGGATATCGGTCAGCACCTGGGTGTAGATCGCCACGGACTGCGCGGCGCCGGCCAGACCGTGAAAGGTCAGGTCATTGACGTAATCGACGAAGTGCGGGCTGTAATAGCGCGAGGCCGGGGACAGGCCAGAGCCGGAACAGACGCGCTCCAGCGCACCTTTGGCCAGTTGGGCAAGATCGGTTGTGCCGGATTCGGCCGGGCAAACGGATGCGGTCATGAAAAACTCCAAAGAACATGGCCGCAGGCAGCGGCAACAAGGATTAAGGGAATGGTCAGATCGGTTCGGGACTGCCGGCAATCCAGTCCGCCGCCCCTTCACGCCACTGGTAGGCCTGGAACCCCTCGGCCTGCAGCAGTTTCACCGCCTCTACTGACAAGGCGCAGAACGGCCCCCGGCAATAGGCCACCACCGGCTTGTCCTTGGGGATGTCTTTCAGGTGCGCCTTCAGTTCCGCCAGCGGCATCGAGCGGGCATAGGGCAAATGGCGCTGGGCGTATTCCAGTACCGGCCGCACGTCGATCACGGTCACTTCACCGTGCTGGGCGCGATGCCACAGGGTTTCGCTGTCCGTTTCTACCCATGGCTCGGACGAGCCTGACAACTCCTTGAGGGAATGCTGCAACTCGAAGAGCCGGTCTTCGGCCAGCGTACGCATCATCACCAGCAATCCCGCCACTTCCGGGCAGGCAATGCGGTAGATCACCTGCCGCCCCTGCTTTTCGGTATCGACCAGGTGCGCCAACCGCAACTCCTTGAGGTGGGCGCTGGCCAGTTTGACGCTGATACCTGCCTCAGTCGCCAGCGTCTCCACGGACTTCGGGGCCTGGCACAGCAACTCCACCAGCTCCAGGCGCTTGGCGTTGGCCATGCCTTTCACCAGGCGGCCCACTTGTTCATACAACAGGTCCTTGAGGACACGACGACTGCTCATGCGACGGAATCTCTGCACTTGACATGGCTATAAACAAACATTCTAATGATCTTTGGATTATTTGCAAGCGTGAGGGTTTGATCATGGAAATGCTCTTCATTCTGAACGGCGCGCCGTATGGCGACGAACGCACCTACAACGGATTACGACTGGCCGGCGCGCTGGCGAAGCGTGCCGGGACACCTGTGCGGGTGTTTCTGATGGGCGATGCGGCGATGGCGGCCAAGCGCGGCCAGCAGGTGCCCACCGGTTTCTACAATCTGGAGTCCATGCTGGGCCGGGTCATCCGCCAAGGTGATGACCGCGTTGCGGTCTGCGGCACCTGCATGGATGCCCGTGGCTTGACCGGGGCGGAGCTGATCGAGGGCAGTCGGCGCGGGACACTGGAAGAACTGGCGGACTGGACGCTGCAAGCCGACAAGGTTCTGGTGTTTTAGGAGCGGATGGCATGAAAGGGCGGGAAAGCGGCATGCCGGATGCCGAGTACTGGAACAGTTTTTTTGACGTGGACGGCATTCTGGACGTGCTGGGCTGTGCGCCCACCGGGCAGGAAACGGTGGTGGAGTTCGGCAGCGGCTACGGCACCTTCACCTTGCCGCTGGCGCGGCAAACGACCGGCCTGATTTACGCCTTGGATATCGAACCGGAGCTGGTAAGGCAATTGCAAAATCAAGCAATGGCGGCAGGACTGAGCGGCGTGCGGGTGCAAGAGCGGGACTTCGTAAAGGATGGAACCGGCCTGCCGGATAGCAGTGTCGATCATGTCATGCTTTACAACCTGCTGCACATTGAGGAGCCAGAGGTCTTGCTGCGGGAGACGCGCCGTATTCTGCGGCCGGATGGCACGGCATCGGTAATCCACTGGCGGCGGGATATACCCACGCCGCGCGGGCCGTCAATGGCCATCCGGCCGGGTCCGGAGCAGTGCCGGGCGTGGGCGGAAGCAGTCGGGTTTACGGTGGATGACCGGGATATCGCCACGCATGCCCGCTATCACTACGGGCTGCGGCTGTCCGTCAAAGGAAGGTCTGACGGGCAGTGAGCCTTTGTCCGTTAACAGGCTTGCCGAACGAGAATCCGGACAATATGATTGCTGGACAGGTTAACGGACAAACGAGGCGCCACCAGTGGCTTTAGTCGGGTATGCGCGGGTTTCAACCGCGGAGCAGGACACCGCACTTCAAACCGATGCTTTGTCCCAGGCAGGCTGCATCCGGATTTTCGAGGACCGGCTTTCCGGAGCGACGGCCGAACGGCCGGGGCTGTCAGCCGCCCTGTCCTATCTGCGGGATGGTGATGTGCTGGTGGTTTGGCGGCTGGATCGCTTGGGACGCTCTCTGGCGCATCTGATCCAGGTGGTGGCCGACCTAGACGCCCGGTCGGTCGGATTCCGCTCGCTGACTGAGGCGATTGATACCACCACATCGGGTGGTCGGCTTATCTTTCATGTTTTCGGTGCTCTGGGGCAATTTGAGCGGGACTTGATCCGGGAGCGAACCCGGGCCGGTCTTGCTGCAGCTGCGGCACGCGGCCGCAAGGGAGGTCGCAAACCAGTCGTCACGGACGAGAAATTGCAAAAGGCCCGATCTCTACTCCAGCAGGGCTTAACGGTTCGTGAGGCAGCAACCCGGCTCAAGATTGGAAAAACCGCCTTGTACACCGCCTTGGGCTCCATCGTGTCAGACGATGCGGGAAGCTAGCGCATGCCGCGCCGCTCCCTGCTGTCCGCCTCGGAAAGGGCCAGCCTGCTGGCGTTGCCTGAACACCCGGATGACCTGATTCGACATTACTCCTTGAGCGAACCCGACCTGTCCCTCGTTCGCCAACGGCGCGGCGATGCCAATCGACTGGGCTTCGCGATTCAGCTTTGCCTGCTGCGGTATCCCGGCTATGCGCCGTTGAGAGCGGATGAAGTGCCGGCTGGAGTGGTGGATTGGATCGCGAGGCAGTCATGTCGATCCCGCCTCCTGGCCCCGTTATAGCGAGCGGGCCGAAACCCGACGTGAGCACTTGCTGGAATTGCGCGCCTACCTGCGACTCACGCCATTTGGCCTGTCGGACTTCCGGCGATTGGTGCACGAGCTGACGGAGCTGGCCTTACAGACGGACAAGGGGCTGGTACTGGCCGGGCAAGCCCTGGAATACCTGCGGCAGCGGCAGGTCATTCTCCCAACCCTGCCGGTGGTCGAGCGCGCCGGCGCGGAAGGCCTGACCCGGGCGACCCGACGCATTCATCAGGCACTGACCTCACCGCTCACAGCCACTCACCGGCAACGGCTTGAAGCCTTGCTGGCGTTGAAACCGGATAGCCATGTCACCTGGCTGTCCTGGCTGCGCCAGTCCCCCCTGAAGCCGTCATCCCGTCATCTGCTGGAACACATTGAACGGCTGAAGGTTTACCAGGCGCTGGAACTGCCGCCGGGCGTTGCCACGCAGGTTCATCAGAACCGGCTGTTGAAGATGGCGCGGGAAGGCGGCCAGATGACGCCGCAGGACCTGGGCAAGTTTGAGCGCGAGCGCCGCCTGGCAACGCTGGTCGCCTTGGCGCTGGAGGGCATGGCCACCGTCACTGACGAGTTGATCGACCTGCATGATCGGGTGCTGGTCAAGTTGTTCAGTACGGCCAAGCACAAGCATCAGCAGCAATTCCAGCACCAGGGCAAGGCCATCAATGACAAGGTGCGGCTCTATGCCCGCATCGGTCAGGCGCTTCAGGAAGCCCGCGAGTTCGGGGATGATCCGTATGCCGCGATTGAAGCGGTTATGCCGTGGGCGGACTTCCTGCAAAGCGTCACGGAAGCGGGACAACTGGCCCGTCCGGCGTCCTTCGATCATCTGCACCGGATCAGCGAACAGTTCAGCACCTTGCGGCGCTATACCCCGGAACTGCTGGCGGTGTTGCCGTTACGGGCGACCACGGCGGCACAGGGCGTGTTGCACGCCGTGGACACCTTGCGCGACATGAATGCGGAAGGTTCCCGCAAGCTCCCGGCCAATGCCCCGACCACCTTCATCAAGCCGCGCTGGCGGCCGTTGGTGTTCACTGAGCACGGGCTGGATCGCCGCTTTTATGAAATCTGCGCCCTGTCCGAATTGAAGAATGCACTGCGCTCCGGCGATATCTGGGTGCAGGGCTCCCGCCAGTTCAAGGATTTTGAGGAATACCTGCTGCCCGCCGACCGTTTCGGAGCACTGCAGGCCGCGAATACCTTGCCGATCGCCGTCAATCAGACGTGTGATGCCTACCTGCAGGAGCGGCTGGCGCGATTGGCGGGTGAGTTGGCCACCGTGAACCGATTGGCCCAGGTCAACGGCTTGCCGGACGCGGAGGTGACGAACACGGGCCTGAAGATCACGCCGCAGGAGGCGGACCTGCCAGCGGGTGCCCAAGCGCTGATCGACCGGCTCGGCCGCATGCTGCCCCGCATCAAGATCACCGAGTTGTTACTGGACGTAGACGAATGGACCGGCTTCTCGGAATGCTTTGTGCACCTGAAGGACGGCAAACCGGCCCAGGACCGGACGCTGTTGCTGTCGGTGGTGCTGGCCGACGCCATCAATCTCGGACTGACCAAGATGGCGGAGTCCTGCCCGGGCACGACCTATGCCAAGCTCTCCTGGCTGCAGGCCTGGCACATCCGGGACGACACGTATTCACAGGCGCTGGCCGAGCTGGTAAACGCACAGTTTCGGCACCCGTTCGCCGAACACTGGGGCGATGGCACCACATCCTCGTCGGACGGCCAGCGCTTCCGCGCCGGCGGCCGGGGTGAAAGCAGCGGCCACATCAATCCCCGTTACGGCAGTGAGCCGGGACGGTTGTTCTATACCCATATCTCGGATCAGTACGCACCGTTCAGCACGCGCGTGGTCAATGTCGGTGTTCGGGACTCGACCTATGTGCTCGACGGCCTGCTGTACCATGAGTCCGACCTGCGGATTGAGGAGCATTACACCGACACGGCCGGTTTCACCGACCATGTGTTCGGTCTGATGCAACTGCTGGGCTTCCGCTTTGCGCCGCGCATTCGTGACCTGGGGGACACCAAGCTGTATGTCGATGGCAGTGCGGCCGACTATCCGGCGCTGACACCGTTGATCGGCGGTAAACTGAATATCAGCCAGATCCGGGCACACTGGGATGAGATTCTGCGCTTGGCTGCTTCGATCAAGCAAGGGACGGTTACCGCCTCGCTGATGCTGCGCAAGCTGGGGAGCTACCCGCGTCAGAACGGCTTGGCCGTGTCTCTGCGGGAGTTGGGACGCATCGAGCGCACCCTGTTCATCCTGGACTGGCTGCAGAGCGTGGAACTTCGGCGGCGGGTCCAGGCGGGGTTGAATAAAGGCGAGGCCCGGAACGCGATGGCCCGCGCCGTGTTCTTCAACCGGCTGGGCGAAGTGCGGGATCGCAGCTTTGAGCAGCAGCGTTACTCGGCCAGCGGCCTGAACCTGGTGACGGCCGCCATCGTGTTGTGGAATACGGTGTATCTGGAGCGGGCGGTACAGGCATTAAGGGATGCCGGAGAGATCGTGGATAACAGCTTGCTGAAATACTTGTCACCGCTGGGGTGGGAACATATCAACCTGACCGGGAATTATGTCTGGCGGCAAGGCCGCAAGCCGGGGCCAGGCCAGTTCCGGCCACTACGGGACGGGGCTAAACCTTAGCGTACGATATTTTCCGTTTTCTCCGGCGACCCCGGGATGGCGGGCGGGAGCCCGACCGAATCGGAAGTGCAGGATGCCATGTAACCGTTCACAGCCCTGATTTTACCCTATGCAAGGCTGTTGAATTTGCATAGAATTTCCGGATGTCAAAGCATCTGGTGCGTCGCCCCGACGGAACCCTCATCGAGCTTCCCGCGACCCTGCCGGAGGCGCATCAGGTCATTCTCTCCCTTCTTGATGTCATCGATGGCCTGCGAGTGGAAGTTGCGTCCTTGAAAGCCAGGGTTGCTGAACTCGAAGAACGGCTTAACCAGAACTCCGGCAACTCCTCTAAACCGCCTTCGCAAGACTCCCCCGGCCAACGCGACAAGCGTCCCGGCAAGCCGCCCACCGGTACTAAAAAAGGCGCTCAACCGGGACACCGCAAGCAATCGCGGATGATGATCGACGAGGCGGCCGTGGATGCGCTGACGCATTACTACCCCGAAGGGCAATGTGCCTGTGGCGGAGCCATTGCCCTGGAAGCCGAACCACACCTGCGCCATCAGGTCTTTGACCTGCCGGAAGTGAAGTACACCGTCACCGAGCACCAGGTCCACGCAGGCCGTTGCACTCGTTGCGGCAAGCATTGCCGGGGTGGCTTGCCGGATGACGTCCCCTCGGGCCAGATGGGACCGGGACTGATCGCCTGGATCGGCCTGCTTAATGGTGGCAACCGGCTGTCCACCCGCACCCTGCAATCCCTGCTGGCCGAGCAATGGGGACTGCATTTCAGCCTGGGGGCGATCAGCGAGTGCCAGCAGAAGCTGGCGGACTGGCTGAAGGCTCCGCACGCACACATCGGCGACATGGCCAAGGCTGCGCCGGTGGCGCACGCGGATGAAACCACGCATTACCGCTATTCTGCGACACAAGGTCTGGAGCGCCATTGGCTGTGGACGCTGACAGCGGGACCGGCGGTGTATTTCAGCGCACACTTCTCGCGCGGCAAACGGGCGGCGGGGAACCTGCTGGAAGGGTTTGACGGGGTATTGGTGACAGACCGTCTGGGCAGCTACCGCTGCCACCCCCAGGAGCGGCGGCAGGTCTGTCTGGCGCATGTCATCCGCAACCTGACCGCCATGTCGCAGCGCAAGGGCGAGCCGGGGCGACTGGGAAGGCGGCTGGTGCGCTTGCTGCGGCTGGTATTCCGGACCGAGCATGCGTGGCGCAAGGGTCGATATGACGACCGACGTTACCGACATCGGCTGGATCGACTCCAGAACGTCTTTCATCAGGGGATTGAGCAGGGAGCCGGTTGGACAAGCTGCAAGAAAACGATGAACCAGTGCCGACAGTTGTTGCGGGATGAGCCGATGCTGTGGACGTTCCGGCGTTATCCGGATGTGCCCCTGACCAACAATGCAGCGGAGCGCGCAGTCAGGCCTTATGTGATCTGGCGCAAGACGAGCTTCTTCAGCCAGTCGGCGCGGGGCGACCGGTTCCGGGAGCGGATTTTATCGGTGACGGAGAGCTGCAAGCGGCTGGGGGTGATGGCTTATCAGTTCTTGCGGCTGGTATGCGAACAGGGCATTAAAAATCAGCCGGTGACGGTCAGATTGCCTTTCCCGAACGCTACTCCCGCGCTGTCCTGAGTCCAGGAAGCACCGTCGAAAAGGTCAAACCCCTGTGAACGGTTACGGATGCCATACGGGCGTGCAAGCCTCGCGCGAGAGTCTGGGGATGAAGCGGCTACTCGCCTGGAGGGGGACTTACACCGGGGGAACTCCTTTGTATGGGAAAATGGCGGGTTTTATTCGAGCCGCTGATTTTAGGGGCATCACCGGCACACGACAATCATCCTGAGGACAGCCGCCTAGCGTTGCGACAGAATCATCCCCTCATGCACCCAAGCCGCTTCTACCAGACCCGCCTGCTTCAACTCGTCACAAGCCTCCCTGACCATCTCCGCCCACTTCTTCGGACGGCTGCACAAGGACGCACACATCCGGTTGAAGGTCTCCAGGGCCAGCGGGTAGGGCTCCTTGTGAGAGGCCATGTAATCGAACAGCCGTCGCGAAATCGGGGAGAGCTTCCGGTACTTGGACCAAACCACCTGCGTGTAATGGTGACCGGCAAACAGGTAAACCATCTCCTCATCAATCTCCACTTCACAATGGGCGCCCCGCGATCCAAGACCAACCATCCGGTAGCGCTTGATCATCGACAGCGAATCCAGACGGCCGATCCGTTTCGAGACAAACTTGATCGCACTGGCCTGCAGGCGGTCCAGACATTCCTCCGCACGTTTGTAATAACGGCCGTTAATCGGCCAGCCCAGATCCATACAGAGCTGGTACATCGTGAACGGAATCGGGGTGCCCAAGGGGAAATGCTTGGCATACTCCAGCACCTGCTGCCAGACCAGCTCATCATCGTCCGCGCGCAGCTCGATCCCGGTAAAGGAAATCTGGACTTCCTGGTTCACATGGAAAATTTCATGGCTCATCATCGCCGCACGGGGCGTTTTCTTGTTGCGCACCGTAAAGAGGGCAGAGCGGGCATAATCGTTGGGAATCGCCCGCATCTCCGCCGGCCACAAAGGAAGCTGAACGCTATCATCCGTTTTCTTATCGCGGCCTTTTACCAGCGCACGGCGCTGCATAGCTTCTACCGTCGCCGCCAGGCCTGACGTTTTTTCTTTCCGTTCATTCTGATGCGTAGTCATTATTTCCCTGCCTCCCGCTCTTAAATTACCAACCGCAGCACGTCTTTAATTCCATTCCTCGGGCCGTTGCTGACGGACATGGAATACCCGCAATATCTGCAACTCATCACCCACCACACGGTAGGGAATAATATACGGATAGCCTTGTACGGTTATTTCACGCACGCCGAAAACACGCCCGGTTTTACCCAATCCCGGAAAATCAGAAATACGGTCAACGGTACTTATCACGGCAGTCACAAAATCCCGGGCTGCTTTTGGATTGTCCTTGGAAATCCAATCAGCTGCCTCATCCAGCTTTAATAAGGCCCGACGCAGCCACTTAACCTGCATTATTTAACCATTTGCCGAAGGCGGCCTGAGTCTCGGCAGGCGTCGCGAAATCACCGGCATCGGCTTCCTTCACCGCATCCTGCATCTCCTGGACTTGCCAAGCCTGCTCACGGACATAGGACTGAATGGCCTCGGCCGCCACAAACGAGCGGCTACGCCCCATCGCCTTTGCCAACACTTCAAGTTGCTGGACCAAGTTTTCCGGCAATCGCATGGATATTGTGGTTGACATAAAACACCTGTATCGAAGTGTACACACCTGTATACAGTGTATCAGCTCTTGCCGGATCAGGCATGGTTTTCCTGTCAGGCTGGCTCTGATTCTGCGACCTGCTGACGGGTGCTGTCCTGCACTTTTCGACGGGTCTTGGCTACCGGATTCGGCAGCCGGCGCACATAAGCCAAAAACGTCGGGAGCTCCGGCATGGGTTCCTTCCGCAACTTTCCCCACTCCATGCGTAACCAGCGGGCCAGCATACCAACCTGACGGCGTACAAGGCGAAATCCGGGGCTTTGGTAGAGCGAAGCGACGGCAACCCCATATAGAAGATCGTTACGCGCCAGGATCGCGTTCCGGAGCCGTTTCTGATGGAAGGTGTAAGTCGCCTGGGTCATCCGCCAGGACCAGCTCACCCCGTCATGCACCAGCTCGTAATCGGACAGGCTGATCCGGTTTGACTTGTCCCGGAGATCACGCAGCGTTTCGTATTCGTGAACCCGGCCTTTGCCTTCGGTGGCCATCAGCCAGAATCGCGCCTTGTCGCTGTCTTCCGGAATCCAGATCAAGAGCTGGGTGACGGCCTCGCCGCTACGCTTGCGGCGGGCACGCTGGAACTTGCTCAACTCGGTGTCGTACTGCTGTGCAAACTTCCGGCTCAGGCTATTCAGCTTTTCGAGGCCGACTTCACCCTGGAAATAAAACCGGTAATCGAGGCGGGCATAGTCCTGAAGACGTTGCATCAGGAGGATCTTGCTTTCGCAGGTCAGCATGGGAAGAGGGCATCCGTTCACTTCGAGGGCGCGAATCCTAGCGGAATCACCGCAACCGAATAAAGAGCTTCTGTATTCATTACAATCAATGATGTAGGAATTAGTAACCGCTTTTGAATCGTTTGCTCAGGGAGTGAGCTTCTGAATAATAAGAGATTCCTGCAGGCCTTGAGGCCTGCACTGCTACCTGCGAAAATTTCCCTGACGCCAGAGATCCGGGTGTCAGCCTCGTGTGACAGCGGGGTTGCCACCCCCGCTGCGTCTTCCCACTGACCAGGACTTCCCGACTGCCAATCGGGAACCAGACTGGTGAAGCCGTATGCCCGTAATTGGGCTGGTACGGCTACGACGGGCGCTAGGAGCTGCGACGCTCCTTTCGACCCAATCCGCCTCCGAGGGAGGTAATTCATGTTTCATGAGTCACGACTCATGGATCAGGTTTCATGATGTTGAGTTTGGGCGACACGGACACGGGAGCCTGGGTAACCAGGCCACACCCTGTTTCCGGTGAGAATCGGTATCAGTCCGATCCAGGGGCGGCAGGAGACTGTCGAACCTGTGCCACGCAGGTGGGCTGCTGAGGGCGTGGAAACACGTCAGGGGTCTGAGGAGAAATCTGGAAGACTCGGTACCTGGGGGCGCAAGCCGCCAGGATCGCTGTACAGCTTAAGCCTGTAATTGCGCCAGCAGAGGGTGCATCGTGGGGAACATGAGCCAGTCCTATGACTGAAGTTCGATGATCCGATGTGTTGGTAAGCGACTTGCTTTGGAATCTCGGAGCGCTGAAAACCTGCCTTGCAGGTGAGGCCGATGGCCAAGACACATTAGGGGAGAGCGCTGGCGTTCTGTTCAATGAGACACCGGAAAATAACGTGGGATCCGCTGACGGCCAATTGAGACGGGTGGCACCGTCGAGGCGCAAGCGGGGGAGATTCGATGAGTAGGGGCGAAAGGGGTCAGGCGATTCAGTCGAAGCCTGGTCACGAACCGAACGTACTTTGTGCGGTCGGTATGTACCCGAAAGTCGGAACCAGTTGTTGGTTGGTGGGAAGACGAAGTGTGTGTGCGGCAGGGGTGGCACCCTGCTCGCTTTGTTCTCTGCTTTTGCGGAAATCAGGCAATCACACGCCGAAAAGTTGTGGTAGAGATTAACCAAACCCTGTCCGGAGGGGTGGCGATCTTATGATCGGCCGGACCACGGTGAAGGCTACGTTTGTGGCTTATATCCGTGAAAACACTCCTAACTCAACCCCCCCGCCATTGGCGGGGGGGTCTTAATTCTCGTCCCAAGGCTCCAAACCAATGAGAATGATTTTGCCGATTTTTTTAAAATTTCCGTCCCCGGCTTCAATACAGGCATTTTTCATAGCCTCCTTTGAACAGCCGGACCAATTAATGTCGTAGCCTGCGCTACGCGCAATCAACGTCATAAACATGCGTTGGGTTCTGCCATTTCCTTCACGAAACGGATGGATCATATTGAGTCGCCCCAGCAATTCACCGGATTTCTGTGCAAATTGGGAAGGGTCAAGCCCACGAAAATAATGATTATCTGCAAGCCACTTAAACAGCGTATTGGCCAGTGGGGTTATCTCTTCTGGCAATTTGAAATGGGTATCATTCTTGCCAATGCCGACTGTTCTTATTTTCCCTGCCCATTCATAAATATCCTGAAAGAGAAAATGATGGATTGCCTGAAGATGCGCAAGATCGAATTGGCCGGTTACCGGACGCTCCAGAAAAACCAATGTTCTGGCGGCGGCCAATTCCCCCTCCACTTGGGCTAACTCGCCGGTGGAGGTAATACCGTAAAGATTTTTCAGAACGCCGGAAGGTTCGGCATAGGGGTCATCGTCGACGGTATAGCCAGCGACGTAGTAATGATCATCAGGATCAGATACGGGAGGCGGCGAGGGCATACTTGCGCTTGGTCTCATCCAGAACCTGTTCTGCGGACATCGTTCCCTCCGCATAGAGGCGCATCTTCGTCTGGAGGTCGGGCGAAGGAATCACCCCCTCTAGCTGAGCGGAAGCGACTGCATGCCGCACATTCAGACCACGACGCTTCTTGAGTGACAACAGTAATTGATCGGCCATGATGCCAGCCCCTGACTTTCCTTCAGTCTACGCCATGAATCGGCGACCATCAAACGAATGCGCGCGCCAGCGTTTGAAGTACGCATGACGCATGAGAGCAAGGCATGTATCAAAGGATTTGGGGGCGGCGGGAAGGAACGTATTGCAATCATAATTATTCGTGATAATGTTTTTTATCACGAATAAAAGAGACCCACCATGACCCGGCTCTCCGTTCCACAACAAGCCAGCCCGGCGGTCCTCTCGATCGAAGAGTTTTACGGTCTGCGGGACGTTCCTCCCGAAACGGAATGGTTTGCCAATCTCGACAACCCAAACACCCGCCGGGCCTACCGGAATGATATCCGCGACTTCATGACCTTCACCGGCCTCACCGGCTCGGAGCAGCTGCGTTCGGTTGTACGCACCCATGTCATCGCCTGGCGGGAGCATCTGGTTCAGCGCGAATGCAGTCGGGCGACGATCCGGCGCAAGCTGGCCGCTCTTTCTTCCTTATATGGATACCTGGCCGAGAACAACAGCATCCTGCTTTCCCCGGTCGATGGCGTGAAACGTCCGAAAGCGGAATCAGAGGAAGGAAAGACGCCGGCACTATCAGATGCCGATGCCCGCGCACTGCTGGAGGCTCCAGACCTGAAAACGTTAAAGGGAAAACGGGATCACGCCATCCTGTCCACGCTGCTGCATCACGCCCTGCGCCGGGATGAACTGTGCCGCCTGACAATTCCGGATATTCAGGACCGGCGCGGTGTCAAACATTTCCGGGTTCATGGAAAAGGATCCCGAATCCGTTACATCCCGGTTCACACTGCAACGATCGAGGCCATTCTCGACTACCTGAGCACGGCCAGCCACGGCAATGACTCGGAGGGAGCCTTGTTCCGGCCACTGAAGAACAACCGTACCGGGATTTTGGAAAAGGCGCTGTCTGCCGATGCCATCTGGAGAATTGTCCGTAACTACGCCAAGGAAGCAAACATCCCTCTGTCCGGGCGGGTGGCCCCTCACGCCCTCCGGGCGACCGCCGCGACAAATGCGCTGGAGCACCAAGTTGATATCGCCAAGGTCCAGCAATTCCTGGGGCATGCCAACATCTCCACCACGAGGATTTATGACCGGCGGGAAATGCGACCTGCTGACAGCCCCGTGTGGAGCATTAGATACTGATGCATAAAATGAAGTCTCAGCCACAAAATAGCGCTGTTCTCGCTTAATCATGACGTCATAGACTGTCGCTTTCCAAAACAGTATTAGCTTGACAAAATAATGATTTACCCCAAAATTGGACCTCTCACTTATCTTGTGCCGGACGTCATGAAAAAGCCCTGGAAAATTTGCTCCAATCTACAACCGGAAAGATTGTCTGTATTGGCAAGTGCCTTGGCTGACATCACTGCTGATGTTGTGGATCTACATGATCCAGCGATCGGCGATACAAATACCTCCCTCGGTATGCGCATCTATGAATGCCTGCGAACCAACATCATCCGACTAAGCCGCAAACATGAATGGCTGAACATTCTGACGCCTGGAGGTCGATTCACTTTCACCATCGGATCAACGCCGATGCGCTTTTGGAGTGGCGAATCACCAGAAAAGCTCCCTTCAGGAAAGCTTATTAGGTCTGAAGAGTCCCTCCTCCAGCTGGGATTATTGTCCACTCCTGATCAGACTGAGGATCTGGTTTGGTATTGTGTCCTCGGACGGAATGATAAGCGGACCATTGACCGTGTCCATTTCGCCGCTTACGACCACGCAGAAGAAATTTGTGCAAGACATGACATAAATCTGAGTGGTGTTCCTAGCAAGATCACGCCAGTCAGCGACTCCCGCCCTCAGGCTATCGATTTGCCTTCGGCCGCAAATCGTTTGACAACCAAGAAGCCAAAAAAGAACGACGATTCCGAAAATGGAAACTAACAACTTCCATGGCGACCGATTACGGTTAGCTCGTCTTATGTCTGGAATGACCCAACAAGAGTTGGGTCATTTGGTTACTGTGTCCAGGCAATTTGTCCATCAGATGGAAAGCGGAGATAAAAGTCCTGCAGATGATGTGTGGGCAGCTCTCGCGGAAGTGCTCAAGGTCAAACCCGCCTTCTTCAACCACAGCATCATCAACGATGTTAAATACGAGCAATGCCATTTCCGGAAAAGGAAGACCACTCCTGTTGGTTTGGCCAACCGAGTCTTAGCTCTTGGAACGATTTTCGAACTTCTTGTAGAAATTCTAGACCACCATCTCGAATTGCCGGAACCCGATTTCCCCGCTGCACAGGTCGACAGTCCAGATGCCGATGCACTGGAAAGGGAAGCCGAATCGTGCCGAAAGCATTGGGAACTTGGGCTGATGGCCCCCATAAGCAACATGGTCAGAGTCCTTGAGAATGCTGGAGCTGTCATCACGAGTTTTGATGACGTCTCTGACAAAGTAGATGCCTTATCCATCAACAGAAAAAGACCTATCGTAGTCCTGAACCGTAACAAAGGCAGTTCTTGTCGGATTCGCTTTGACCTCGCACATGAATGCGGACACCTGATCCTGCATCAAGGGCTTGAGACGGGATGTACCCAGACAGAAAAAGAAGCTGATTGCTTTGCCAGCGCATTCTTGTTCCCAAGAAGTGCATTCCTAAAAGAGTTTGAAGGGTGCGTTGGACCAACACGTATTCGCTGGGAAAGGATTTACGCCCTCAAACGCCGGTGGCGAATGAGCGCTCGGGCAATTATCTATAGGGCCAACTATCTGGGACTGCTAACTGCGCAGCAATATCGCACAGCAAACGTGTTTCTCAGCAAAGGTGGGCGGACTGAAGAATACGATGATGAGATACCCTATGAGAGCCCGGAGATTCTTGGCGCTGCGTTAGACATCATCTACAGCCAGATGGGTGTTTCCATTTTCGACATTGCTGACTCATTGGGGGTCAGTGAGGAAATTATCGCCCAACTGACAGGCTATGATCTCTCAAAGCAGGTTGAGGAAAAGAACGTGACAAGCCTCCTTCTCCATCGCAAGGGATGACCTCTGACTCATATGCAAGAGGCTTCGTCATAGTGGTGACTCCGGGCACTATGCCGCAGCTTCAGATACACTCGCTCGCATGGCATGCTTCCAATTGTTTATTTTTTGCTGTAATTTTAAACCATGAGTTTAAATTCACGGCACGATCTAATCAAAGGACTGCAAACCACCCTGCCCCGTGGCACGCCCTTTGACCTCGACACCCTGCAGAAGCATGGCGTGTCTCCTCAGCTGGCCGCCAAGTACGTCAAAAGCGGCTGGCTGGTCAGGCTTGGCCATGGAGTTTACGCATTCGCCGGCGATTCCCTGGTGCTCCACCCTACCCTCTGCTTTCTGCAAAACCGCGTCAGCGGTTTACATGTCGCCGGGAAAAGCGCCCTAGCGATGCAAGGCGTTCGCCACAACCTGATGAGTCGAGAAAAAACAGTCTTGTGGGGAGACACCCGCTTTTCACTGCCAGAGTGGCTCACCAGCCGATTCCCAGCCCATTATGTTTCCGCAGCCCTCTTTCAATGGCCGGACTCTTCCTGGCAGGAAAAAACACTGACCACTCCGCCAGGCGTGACGGCCGGGTTGCGCGTTTCCGTACCGGAACGGGCGTTGCTGGAACTTCTCTATGAAGTTGGCACTCATCAAGGCCTGGAAGAGGCCTACAACCTGTTTACCGGGGTCCGCAATTTGCGGTTAAACATCTTGGGACCGTTGCTGGAGGCGTGCACCAGCATCAAGACCACGAGGTTGCTACTGACATGGGGCCGCGAAACAGGAGCCATCAATGTCGAGTTGCTGCAACAACAATACCGGCTGTCCACCGGCAGTAACAAACGCTGGATACGTCACCTTGATGACGGCAGCCTGTTGAGTCTGAAACCCCATGGATGAGCATTACGCCCGGACAGTACGATTGCTGCTGACCGCCGCTCCGGCAGTATTCGACAACGCCATCTTCGCCATGAAAGGCGGGACCGCCATTAATCTGTTCATCCAGGACATGCCCCGCCTCTCCGTAGACATTGATGTGGTCTATATCCCTTGGCAGCCGAACCGGGAAGAGGCCCTGCACGATATTGCCGCCGAATTGGAACGCATTCGGGCGCGTCTTGCCCCCTTGGGGCTCATAGTACGCACCCTGCCCTCCCGAGATCAGAGTGAAACCAAGCTGTTCATCGAAAACGAGATCAGCCAAGTCAAAGTGGAAGTGAACTTTGTTTTTCGCGGCACGGTTCTTTCTGTACTCCGACAGCCTCTCAGCCGAAAAACAGCAGAGCTCTTCAGCGTCGAACTGGCAGCACCCCTGCTGGCTCCGGATGAACTGTATGGAAGCAAGCTGGTGGCGGCAATGGATCGGCAGCACCCGCGTGATCTCTTTGACGTTTGGCGGCTGTTTGAAACAGGCGGCCTCAGCGACGCCACGATAGAATGTTTTGTCACCTATCTCGCCGGCCACAACCGCCCTTTCCACGAGGTTCTTTTTGGCACGGACAAGGCCATCGAGCGCGAGTATCAGGATCACTTTGTCGGCATGACCGCCGAAGCTGTCCCGCTGGAAACCCTGTTAGCCGCACGAACCCGTCTCCGTGAGGAGTTGTCACGACGACTGACAAGCGCCCAGAGGCGCTTCTTGATTAGCCTCAGTCAGGCACAGCCGGAATGGAACCTCCTTCATTGCCCCTACGCCTCGGAACTTCCAGCACTGCGCTGGAAACTGGCTAATCTGGAAACATTCAAGAAGCGCCGTCCTGACGATTTTCGTGCGCAAGCATTCATGTTGGAACAGAAGCTCACATTCACGGGCTAAACATCATAATGATGTTATATTAAAACAAAATTACACCTTCTTTAATATTAATAAAATATTCCTTTAATGTTTATGCCTTGCTAAAGTCCTCTCCATGCCGAGTTCATCACGCTCGCCATCAGCGTCAACATGTGTCGCTCCATAGACCAGCGTCATTGCCGTCTGACCTACCGACACAACACCATTGCCATATTTCCCTGAGCCACCAGGAGATGCTCATGCCGATCCTTCAAGGACTGCTTCAGTTAGCCCGCCCGGCTATCACACGCCTCAACCGCGAGTTAGAGCGTTTGGCCATCGCACCAGGTCAACCCCGACTGGCGGTCCTCATCGATGCCGAAAACATCCCGGCCGCTAGCGCCGATCAGCTGCTGGCTCAAATCCGGCGCTGGGGGCATCCCGTGGTCATGCGGGTTTATGCCGATTGGACCAATGGTACCGTCCACCCCTGGAAACAGGTTTGCCGCCTGCACCCCATGCAAGCCATTCACCAGCACAACTACGTCAAAGGCAAAAGCACAACCGACATGGCGTTGATCATTGACGCTATGGACCTCCTACATGGCGAGATTCCACTCGACGGCTTCTGCCTGATCAGCAGCGACAGCGATTTCGCACCGCTCGCCATCCGCCTGCGACAACACGGTAAACTGGTCTTTGGTATCGGGCAGCACAAAGCCATCAGCGGCTTGCAGAATGCCTGCCATCACTTCGTCATGCTGGATCAACCGGTTGCAAAGGCCAGCAAGCCCTCCCCTCCCTCATCACCAGCTGGTCAGCCTGGCAAGATTGTCACGGCCCCGATCACCCAGAAGCGCATCATCCACACTCCCTTGAGTCAGGATCCCGCGCTACAAACCCTGCTGCAGGATGCCTTCGACAAACAACCAAAACAACAATGGGAATGGCTGGATATAAACAAGCTGGATAGCGCCCTGAAGGAGCATTTGCATTACCAATCCATCAGGAAGCAATTCCCCAGCTTGTCCAAGATGCTTATGGCACTGAACTATCTGGAGCTCGGCCATCGCCGTGAGCAACCGGGAGTCTATTTGGTTCGCTGCCTGCCTAACGTAGCCGATACTCCAGCAGTACACTCCGTCGAAAGTGCGTCTGCCGATCAGAAGCAGGCATTATTCGACCGGATCAGCATCTTGGCGCGGATCCATGCAGACGAACAAAACCGGGTTGCCACAACAGTGCTCCGGGATGCGCTCTTGGTACTGGCCCCCTCCTTTCGTCCACAGACATATGGTCATATCTCTTGGGAAGGCCTACTGGCGGAACACCCGGAGCTGAGGCTGTGCGACGGCCCAACGACGCGAGTCAAAACCATGCTGGTCATCAAACAGGTAAATCCAGAAGCCGCCGCTATCAATCCGGACTCCTTGGTCCATCGAGCCATTGATCTGCTCCAGCGGTCCGATCACTGGTGCTCGGCCCTGGATGTGTTGCGCTACCTCCAGCATCCGTTGACCGGATACCACTGGCCGGAAAACGCAACCATTGCCTGGAAGCTTCTGGGCGATCTGCCCTACCTGACCATCGCCAGCGATACCAACCGCCGGGAACTGCTCGTCGGCCTCACTGATGACCCAAAGCGTGGCCAACCACGCCCGCTTCAACCGAAAAGCCCGCCGAACCTGAGCTTGCCGGGACTTTCCGAACTCATCACGATGATTGTGGCGTTCCAGAGCGATAGCGACGGCTGGATCTCCTTGGAAAAGGTGTTGTCAGAAACCCAGCGTCACTGCCAACTTTTCGCCCCGCGTCATTATGGGCAATACAGTATTTGCGAAGTCATCGAAGCAGATGGGCAATTTGAAACTCAGGACCGTGACGGCAAGACTTGGGTGCGCCTGCGCGTTGACAAGCCCATTGTCAGGGAAGATTCTGTTTTGTCTGCACAAGCCGCATGACTACCATTTCAATATTAAATAAATATTGAAATATACTCGCTACAACATCCTTTCCACAGTACTCGCTCCTTCGCAGGGTGGCAGCCAGCACGCCCTGCCCCTTCCGCAAAAAATGCAAGCCTGGCTCTGGCCGAGACGCGGATGGAGCCGCAGAAAGCAGCCAAAGACCTTGCCCACCTGAATGCAGCTACGAAACAGCCTGCAAAGAAACAACGGCTGCAATATCTTCCCGACTAATGTACTTTAACCATTTTTATGATATTAAATAAATATCATTATGAAATCGTTTAAGTATGACAATCAGGAGCTGATCACCTCAAGGAGGTCTCATTAATCTGGATGCCATTGAAGCCAAAGTGAACCACGACACGACACCGGTCAACCTGAAAATTAACTGGTGTACCGGAAGAAATCCCACACAGAGCGGATGCAGACGACTAAAAACTGCCCCTCAAGTGTCAATTCCGGATCAGTCACCAACCGGATGAAATTTTGACTGACTCAGGATTTGGCTAGCGATGTGAAAGCCATCAGAAAGTTAGAATCATAGTTTTTAATGATTGATAGACCATTAAAATGATATGAAAAAAATACTGTCATTTGAGGCTTGAGTCGCGAAAGTGAGCCCCTCAAGTGTCAATATATCCCACGCCTAAAAGTGACGGCTCGTCATCAGTCAGCGCCTGATTTCACGAACATCAACATGGGGAAATAACGCTACCGGCTGAACAGGACGGACGAGGCACCTGATTTATTCCAGCACCCAAGGCGGTCACAACGATTTTTCTTCCTGTTCAACAGCACGGACGATGGCCAGATTGATCATGCCGGCACGCGACAAGGCAAGCCGGTCAGCGACTGCATCCAGACGGGCCAGCAGAGCAGGGGGAATGGTCAGGCTGATCTGCTCACGCTTGCCTTTCTTCACACCCTTGCGGGCTTTTTCACCATCCGGTGCGCTGTTGATGAAGTCATCGACAACTGCAGGCGGCATCGCTGGCTTGGCAGCCGGTTTTGTAATAGCCATATCATGCTCTTTTCATATCAAAACGCAGTTTTTCAATATTAAAACAATTTTAAAAGAAGTGCATTTAACTCATCACAGGCTTTGGCATCCTTGGGGGAAGCCTCCAAAACCGACAAACCTTGCCCGGCGGCGTTGGCAATCGCCTTGCGGCGTCGGATCGGTGTATCGAGATACACCAACTGCGGGAAGTCCGAGACCGCAGCAGCGGCATCCGCATTGTCTGAACCGCCGGGGTCCGCCGAATTGAGCACGGCATAGGCCTTCAGGCCATCACGGACAGCCCTCGCTTCATCAATCAGGGCGCAGATATCCGCCAGGGCCCAGACATCCAGAGAACGGGGCGCAAAAGGCACCAACAGTACATCCGAGAGCACCAGCGCAGCGCGGAGGGCAGTGGAATCGCGACCGCCAGCATCAATAATGATGTCCTCGAACTTTCGGCCTTGATGTTGAAGCTGGGTTCGCAGGGTGCTGCCGTCAGCATACTGTGCACACGCAATTGCAGGTTGCCTGTTTGCTTCAGCCCGCAGGGCAATGGCTGTCTGTGCTGTTCCTTGCCGATCGCCATCAATCAGCCACACATCACGACCTGCTAAAGCACGGCCGATCGCTATATTTAGCGCCAGAGTGGTCTTGCCAACTCCACCTTTTGTGTTTCCCACTGTAACTATCATAACAACCTCATAAAGACATTGTTTTAATATTAAAACAGGTTGTCTAAAGAATGAAAAAGCATGTTTGGAGCATAGAGAGACTTTGGGAAAAAGTCACGACTCAATTCTAAAAACCATGCTTTTGCACCGCGTGCGGTGTGGCGCTTGAAGGAGCGAAGGCAGCGATAGCGGTGCCCTGGAAGGGCAGCCACAGCGACTGGAGAGCGCCAAACAAATTTGGATTGAACATGTTTGTGATTCGTAGAGATTAATTAGGTAGATAAGTCGGCCCAGAGGGCCGGTCCTTTGTGGGGTGAGCATAGCGAGGGGCGAAGCCCCTGGGGGTGCCGGGTGGGGAGCGCGCAGCGCGGGCGGAGCGAAGCCCCAAGAGGCGGTGCGCGCCTTCGCGCGCGTGGTTATAAATTTGGTTAAATTTAGGTTATATGGTTAGGGGTGCAAAAAAACGCACGTAACCTATTATTATTTAAGATTATTTTCATGAGCGGCCGCCCCTCAAGTGTCAATACTTTCGCCCCTCAAGTGTCAATAGTCAGCCCCTCAAGTGTCAATAGTTTCGCCCCTCAAGTGTCAATAGGGGATTTAAACACGCCCCTCAAGTGTCAATAGTTTTGCCCCTCAAGTGTCAATGTTTTAGGATTTTTGGCCCCTCAAGTGTCAATATCGGATTCCGGCCTGTGGATAACTTTTTGTCATGCTGGCGCCGGAGGCGCTTTTTTGTATCTAATCGTGAAACATGCTTCTCAAGTGTCAACAGCCACGCTCACTTCACACATCATTGTGCTGCCCCATCTCGACACTGGCGGCTAAATGCCGCCTCATCTCGCCCTCTAACCGCACGGATACGCCCGATTTCTGGCGTTTTGTGGGAAAGGGTATGGAAACACGTTTGGAGAACGCCATTAACGGGCCTCCTGGGCCTTGCAGGGGGCATGAATCAGGTGTCGTCTCAGAAAACGGAAAATAAAGCACGTTAAGCCGGTTTCATCGACCGTAACGGCCTGAACCGGCCCACCCCGATCTTGGCGCGGCTGCGCCACAGGTAGTCCCCCGTCAGATTGATGTGCTCCCAACCCAGCGGCGACAAGTACGGTAGCAGCGACTCATCAACCGGCTGGCCGTGCTCGCGCAAGGCCTTTACCGCCCGCTCCAGGTACACCGTATTCCACAGCACGACGGCCGCCGTCACCAGAGTGAGGCCGCTGGCCCGGTAGCGCTGCTGCTCAAAGCTGCGGTCGCGGATTTCGCCCAGCCGGTTGAAGAACACGGCACGCGCCAGGGCATTGCGAGCCTCACCCTTGTTCAGCCCGGCATGGACACGGCGGCGTAATTCCACGCTCTGCAGCCAGTCCAGCATGAACAGCGTGCGCTCGATGCGCCCCAACTCCCGCAGCGCCACGGCCAGGCCGTTCTGGCGGGGATAGCTGCCGAGCTTGCGCAGCATCAGCGAGGCGGTCACTGTCCCTTGCTTGATCGAGGTGGCCAGCCGCAGAATCTCATCCCAATGCGCCCGGATATGCTTTATGTTGAGCGTGCCGCCGATCATCGGTTTTAGCCCCTCATAGACGGCATCCCCCTTCGGAAGGTAGAGCTTGGTATCGCCGAGGTCGCGGATGCGCGGCGCAAAACGGAAGCCCAGCAGGTGCATCAGGGCGAAGACATGATCGGTGAAGCCCGCCGTGTCGGTGTAGTGTTCTTCTATGCGAAGGTCGGATTCGTGGTACAGCAGGCCGTCGAGGACATAGGTCGAGTCGCGCAAGCCGACATTGACCACCTTGGCGTGGAACGGCGCGTATTGGTCGGAGATGTGGGTGTAAAACGTCCTGCCCGGGCTGCTGCCGTATTTCGGGTTGATATGGCCTGTGCTTTCGGCCTTGCTGCCGGTGCGGAAGTTCTGGCCGTCCGATGAGGACGTGGTTCCGTCGCCCCAGTGCGCGGCGAAGGGATGGCGAAGCTGGGCATTGACCAGGTCGGCCAGCGCCGCCCCGTAGGTTTCATCGCGGATATGCCAGGCTTGCAACCAGGCCAGCTTGGCATAGGTCGTGCCGGGACAGGACTCAGCCATCTTGGTCAGGCCCAGATTGATGGCGTCGGCCAGAATGGCTGTCAGCAGCAGGTTCCGGTCCTGGGACGGTTCACCTGACTTCAGGTGCGTGAAGTGCCGGGTGAAGCCGGTCCACTCGTCGACTTCCAGCAGCAATTCCGTGATCTTGACGTGCGGCAGCAGCATCGCGATCCGATCAATCAACGCCTGGGCGGTGTCCGGCACGGCCGCATCGAGCGGCGTGATCTTCAACCCCGACTCGGTAATGATGGCGTCCGGCAGGTCGTTGGCCAAGGCCAGGCGGTTGACGGTGGCGAGCTGATCCTCCAACAGCGTCAGCCGGTCGTGCAGGTATTAGTCGCAACCGGTGGGTACGGCCAATGGCAATTCACCGGTCTGCTTGAGGCGGCCGAACGTGTCGGGCGGCGTCAGGTAGTCCTCGAAGTCCTTGAACTGGCGGGAGCCCTGCACCCAGATGTCGCCGGAACGCAGCGCATTCTTTAGCTCTGACAACGCGCATAGTTCGTAATAACGCCGATCCATGCCGGTGTCGGTCATCACCAGTTTCTGCCAGCGCGGCTTGATGAAGTCCGTCGGCGCATCCGCCGGCACCTTGCGGGCGTTGTCGGCGTTCAGGCCGCGTAACACCACGATGGCGTCGAGCAACGGCTTGGCGGCGGGCGCGGCCCGCAGCGTGAGCACGTCAAGGAGTTCCGGCGCGTAGCGGCGTAACGTGGCATAACTCTCGCCGATACGGGGTAGGAAATCGAAGTCCTCGGGCTGCGCCAGCTTCTGCGCGTCGCTGACACTCTCGGCAAAGGCGGCCCAGGATATGACCGCCTCAATCGCGGTGAATGGGTCATCGCCACTCTGCCGGGCGTCGATCAGGGCCTGGCCGATGCGTCCGAACAGACGCACCTTGGCGTTGATCGCCTTGCCAGAAGCCTGGAACTGCTGCTGGTGCTTCCTCTTGGCGTCATTGAACAGCTTGCCGAGGATACGGTCATGCAGGTCGATAATTTCATCGGTGACGGTGGCCATGCCCTCGACGGCGAGCGCCACCAAGGTCGCGTAGCGGCGCTGCGGCTCGAACTTGGCCAGGTCAGCGGGTGTCATTTGGCCACCCTCGCGGGCGATCTTGAGCAGGCGGTTCTGGTGGATCAACCGCTCCAGGCCGGAAGGCAGGTTCAGCGCCAGCCAGGCGTTGAGGCGTTCGATATGCTCCAGCATGTGCCTTGAGTTCGGCTTGGCGGGTGACTGGCGCAGCCAGGCCAGCCAAGTGGTATGACTGCTATCGCGCCGCTTGAGCAGGTCATCAAGGCGATGGCGGTGGGCATCCGATAGCGGGTCGGCCAATGTGGCGTAGATACGCCGGTTGGCGCGGGTGATCGCCTCGGCGCTCGCCCGCTCGATGGCGTTGATTGCCGGCAGGATGATCGACTGTCGCCGCAGGTGCTCCATCAGGGCGGTGGCCAGCACTATGCCCTTGTCGGTTTGCAGCGCCATGTCGGTCAGCCACTGGACGGCTTGCCGGTAGTGGTTCATGGTGAAAGGCTGGAAGCCAAACACTGTCTGCAACTCGACCAGATGCTCGCGGCGGGTTTGCTCCCGGTGTCCGTATTCGTCCCAACTCCCGACGTTAACTTTGAGTTGATCGGCGGCCAAAACCAACAGAGGCATAAACGGGGTTTCTTCGGGCCCCAGGATGATGCCGGGAAAGCGCAGGTAACAGAGCTGCACGGCGAATCCCAGGCGGTTGGCCGGGCCACGCCGCTGCCGGATGAGTGTGAGGTCACTCTCGCTGAACGTGTAGTACCGGATCAAGTCATCCTTGGCGTCCGGCAGGGCGAACAGGCTGTCCCGCTCGGCGGCGGACAGAATCGAACGGCGGGGCATGCAGCCTCCCTCTGGGGATTCTCGAAAACGTTGGTTATTGAGAGTCTGCTCAAGGCCACCGATGAGCCACGACGCTGCAAGGCTTTGCGATTCTCACAAACCACTCTCGGAACCATGTTATCATCTTGGCCATGATTAACGGGTTATGAGAAGAGAGGAGTCCATGCTGATTGGCTACGCCCGTGTCTCGACACAAGATCAGAATCTGGAACTGCAACGCGAGGCGCTGCTCCGGGCCGGGTGCGAGAAAATCTTCGAGGATAAGATCAGCGGCGCACAAGTTGACCGCCCCGGTTTGGCCAGGGCGATCGAAATGCTGCGCGCGGGCGATACCTTCGTGGTCTGGAAGCTGGATCGGCTGGGTCGCAGCGTGAAGCAACTGATCGGCTGGGTGAGCGACCTGCAGGCGCAGGGGGTGCAGTTCCGCAGCCTGACCGATGCCATAGATACCGGCACCCCGTCCGGTCGGTTCTTTTTCAACATCATGGCCAGCTTGGCGGAGATGGAGCGGGAACTGACCGTCGAGCGCACACGCGCCGGGCTGGAGACCGCCCGTCGTCTCGGGCGTAAGGGTGGGCGGCGACCCAAGATGACCGACAGCAAACTGGCCTCGGCACGGACACTGCTGGCCACAGGGGCACCGCCCAAGGACGTGGCCAAGGATCTGGGCGTTTCCATCGCCACGCTATATCGCTGGCTGCCAGCGGCTGATCGGGCTTAGCGTGCTTTAATTTCCGTTTTCTGAGGCGACCCCTTGCTGTGCTTTCTATTTATTAAACGTTCGTTTAATATCTGGTTTTTATGCTCGGCAAGTTCCAGGAGTGACTATGTTCACTGACCGCAAGCTGATCAAGTCGGGAGGTGGTGATGACCGTGCGCCGACCACCTGATGCCACCGCTGAGCGTATGCTTGTACTGGCCATTCCCTTGTTTGCCCGCTCAGGTTTCGACGGCGTCTCCATGAGGGAAGTGGCGGCTGCCGCTGGCGTGACGCCAGCGGCGCTTTATTACCACTTCAGCGACAAAGAGGATCTCTATCTGGCGCTGGTCGGCCATGCCTTCAACAGTGGCGTGCGCGACGTACTGGGTGACATCAGCCAGTCCGTGGATCCCTGGGCCAGGCTGGAGGTATTCGTCACCCGGTTTATCCATTTACTGGCCCGTGAGCGAGACTTGCAGCGCCTGATGCAATGGGTCTTGCTGGACACAGATCACGCCAGGTCGCATAGACTGGCGGTCGGGGTGTTCAAGCCCTTCTACCAAGCAGTCTCCGGTCTGCTGCACGATATCTGTCAGCTTGATGATGCCAATCCCTTGCTGGGGTCTGTCTTCGGGCTCCTGGTCTTTCCGTTTGAAAGTGCGCAGGTAACGCGCTTCATGCCCGGCTTTCACTCACCGCACGCTCATCCCCAATTGGTCGCCGATCACGTCATGAGCCTGCTCAGGTACGGTCTGCTCGCGCCCGCCCGGACTACGACGCCATGAATAAACATTCGCTTTTTTCCTTTTTTACAGGGCTTTTCGCCGCCTTGCTGTTAACAGGCTGTGGACGAGCGCCTGAGGCAACGCAGCCATTACCGAAGGAATGGAAGCTACCCGTTCTTGTGGTGACGGCGGGCGCACCGCTGGAGTACACCAGTGTCGGGTCAGTGGTGTCTGACCAGCGTGTTGAGGTGGCCTCGCGCCTGTCCGGTTATGTGCGCGAGATGCGGGTGCAGGAGGGGGATGCCGTGCGTGCCGGTCAGGTGCTGGCACAGATAGAGGCCGCCGATGTGGACAGTGGCATTGCCCAGGCCCAGGCGCAGGCAACATCGGCCGATGCGGCCTACCGGGATGCAAAGATCGATCTTGAGCGCTACCAGACGCTGTACGAGAAGGGCAATGTCTCTGACAGCGAGATGCGCAAGGTGCGTTTGCGCAACGATGCCTTGCTGGAGACACTGAATCAGGCGCGTGCCGCGCTGGCGTCGGCCAGGGCGCAGCGGGATTACGCAGAAATCCGTAGCCCCATCGACGGCATTGTCGTGGCACGCCTGCGCCATACCGGTGATCTGGCGGTGCCGGGTGGCCCCCTGTTGACGCTGGAGTCCGGCCGGAATCTGGTGTTTGAGACCTTTGTCACGGAGCAGCAGATTGCCCGTATTGCCCCCGGCAAGCCAGCCACCATCAGGATTGATGGTCTGGACGCGCCGCTCAAGGGCAGGGTGCTTCGGGTCATCCAGTCGGCAGATCCGGTCACCCGCAGTTACCCGGTGCGGGTTGCGCTGCCCGGTGCCCGTGGTCTGATGCCCGGCATGTTTGGCCGCGTGGAGTTCGTGCTCGGCACGTCGCCGGTGCCGGTGATACCGCTGCATATGCTGGTGGAGCGGGGCGGATTGCGGGGTGTGTTTGTCGTGGGCAGCAAGGGTCTGGCGACATTCCGCTGGCTTCGTCTGGGACGGGAGTGGCCGGATCGCGTGGAGGTCACGGCTGGCCTGAGTGCCGGAGAGCATATCGTGGCACAGGCCGAGCCGGCGCTGCGTGAGGGTGATCGTATTGTGGCACTGTCGGATCGCACGCCATGAGTCAGCGCCATCAACGACCGGGCAAGCCGCTTGCCGAAAAATCCAGTATCGCCTCCATGCTGGCGGATGCCTTTGTCACCTCGCGTCTCACGGTAGCCTTCATTCTGGCCTGTATCCTGATCGGCAGCTGGGCCTTGCTGATTACGCCACGACAGGATAATCCGCGCATCGTTGTGCCCGCCGCCAGCATTACGGTGGACTTGCCCGGTGCGACGCCAGCGGAGGTCGAGGCGCTGGTGATTCGTCCGCTGGAGGCGGCCATCAAGCAGGTACCCGGTGTTGATGACGTTTTTTCCACGGCGCTGAACTCCAGGGCCGTGGTCTCGGTGGTGTTCAAGGCTGAGGAAAATCCGGAAACGGCACTGGTGCGCTTGAATGACCGTGTCGGTAGCCGGCGCGATCTCTTGCCACCCGATGCCTCCGCCCCGGTGATCCGCAGTTCCAGCGTGGACGATGTGCCCATCGTCACGCTTACGCTGACCTCGGACCGCTACGATGACTATGCGCTAAAAAGATTGGCCGACCGCATGGCCGACGGGCTGCGCAGTCTTGACGATGTCGGCGCGATAGAGGTGCGGGGCGGTCGTGACCGCGAAATCCGCGTGGAGCTTGACCCGGATCGCATGCAGGCCTTTGGCATCACGCTGGACGTGGTGCGGGCGATGCTGGCGGCCGGCAATGTCACGGTTCCCCTAGGGGATGTGATGCGTTATGGCGTCCGCAATGAAGTCGTTCTCGACGGTTTTCTGGAGGGCGCTGAGGGCGTGCGGCATCTGGTGGTGGGGACTCATGCAGGGCGCTCTGTCCATCTGGGCGATGTAGCCACCATCGTCGACGGTCCGCCAGATGAGCGTAACCAACTTTCGCGGCTGGCCTTCGGGCCGGCCGATTCACGCTTTGGCCAGTCAAAAGATGCCGAGATGCCGGCGGTAACGGTGGCCATTGCGAAGAAGGCGAATGCCAATGCGGTGGTCGTTGCCCGGGATGTACTTGCGCGCGCCGAGGACATGCGGGCGGCCTTTGTGCCGGAGGGCGTTACCATCGTCACGACCCGTGATGATGGCGAGTTCGCCAATGACACCATCAAAGGGCTGATCGAGCATCTGCTCATTGCCATTCTGGCCGTATTCTTTGTGGTGACGGCGTTTCTCGGCGTCCGCCAGGCCTTGATCGTCGGGCTGGCGATTCCCCTGGTATTGGCCCTTACCCTGGGCATGGTGTGGCTGGCCGGCTATAGCATCAACCGGGTCACGCTGTTCGGCCTGATCCTGGCGCTGGGCTTGCTGGTGGACGATGCCATCGTGGTTATTGAAAACATCCACCGCAACTATGATCTGCCGGGAGTGCACGATAAGCGTGCCGCAACCGTGCTGGCTACACGCGAAATCGGCAACCCAACCAATCTGGCCACGCTGGCAGTGATGCTGGTCTTTGCGTCACTGATGTCGGTTCCAGGTATGCACGGCCAGTATTTCTTCCCGATTGCCTTCACGGTACCCGTGGCCATGGCGTCGTCCCTGCTGGTGGCCTACACGGTGGTGCCCTGGGCGGCGCTGCGGTGGTTGCCACTGGGCCATGCCGCGACTTCCGGGCATGGAGAGGACACCACGCATCTTGGCGATGGGCCAACGGCTCTGGGGCGTCGCTTTCGCCAGATAGTGGCGCCGCTGATTGACCACTCCCACCAGCGTCGGCGTGCCTTCATGGTGATCAGCTTGCTGCTGGCATTTTCTCTGTTGCAGCCGCTGTGGCAGTTCATGCGTCCGGCCGGTGTCAATGGGCCGCAATCTTGGTTTGGCATCGAAATGGGCATGATGCCCAAGGACAGCAAGAATACCTTCAATGTCACAATTGATCTGCCGGAGGGATCGCCCATCGAGCAGACGGATCGGGTGGCGCGCGAGATCGGCAGCCTACTGCGGCAGCGCCCGGAAATCAGCGCCTATCAAACTTGGCTGGGTGAATCGGGCATTATCGACTTCAACGGCATGCTGCGCGGGTCGGGCAACAAGTCCGGGTCCTGGGTGGCGGAAATACGTGTCATGCTCAACGACCGCCGTAAGCGCGACACGAAATCACCGGCGATTGTGCATGAACTGCGTCCGGCCATCATGGCAGTGGCGGCCCGGTATCCGGGCACGACAGTACAGTTGGTGGAAGATCCGCCGGGGCCCCCGGTGCGCGGCAACCTGTTTGCTGAAATTTATGGGAAGGACCCGGCGCGCTTGCGGGAAATTTCGGCGCAGGTAGCCGGTGAGTTCCGCAAGACCTGGGATGTCGTCGAGGTGACCGATTCGGAGCCTGCCGATGTGGTGAGGCAGCGTCTTGTGGTGGATCGCGAAAAGGCGGCTCTGTCCGGGCTGACGGCAGCGGAAGTGGCGACCGCACTGCGCCGCTTGATTGATGGCGAATACCTTGGGCGCGCCCATATGACCGGTGAGTTGAATGCCGTGCCGATACGGCTGCAGATTCCGCGCCGTCACCAAGTCGACGTGACAATATTGTCGCGTGCCTTTGTCACCAATGCTCAGGGGCGGCGAGTGCCGCTCTCCGAACTGGTGCGTGTTCAGAATACGGTTTCGGATCGTCCTATCCAGCGCAAGAATGGCGAGCGTGTCAGCTATGTTGGTGGAGAGACGGATCGTATTCCACCACTCTACGCAGTACTGGATATGGACAAGCGCCTGGACGGCATGCGGCTGGCGGATGGCAGCCAGCTCACCACAGGCAATATGGGCCTGATGCCGGAGCAGGTGAGCACGATGCACGGCTACCGCCTGTTCTGGGATGGCCAGCAACGTCAGATGCTGGACACTTATCGCGACATGCTGCGCGCTCTGGCGGTGGCCATTACCTTGCTGTTTCTGGTGCTGGTGGCCTATTACCAGTCGTTCAGCCTGCCGGCGGTGGCAATGATGGCGATTCCACTGGGCCTTGTCGGCGTGGCGCCGGGACACTGGATCATGCAGCAACAGTTCTCGGCGACCTCGATTGTTGGTGTGATCGCCTTGGCCGGGGTGGTGGTGCGCAACTCCTTGCTAATCATCGACTTCGTCCTGGAGTACCGCGACAAGGGTCGGCCTTTGCGTGAGGCTATTCTTGATGCCTGCGCGATACGCTTGCGGCCCATCATGCTGACGGCGCTGGCCATTGTGCTGGGCAGTGCCGTCATGCTCTCCGACCCCTTGTTCGTCGGTCTTGCCATTTCCCTGATCTTTGGCACGATTGCCGCCACTGTCCTGACCCTGATAGTGATCCCCGTCCTGCTTTACCTGCTCTTGCGGTGGAAGGAGCACAGGGCAGGCCAGCAAATATAGCGTTATCAAGAGGCGACCCGCTTCAGGGCTAAGCTGCTATATGTTTCCATCGATGCAACTTGCCTAACTGATCCGACAAGTTGCACTTGGTTTTTGAGTCCGCCATGCCATACCACCACCAGCAAGGCATCAAGTGCAAGTTCCTTGATGATCTGTGACTGCATCGACCATTAGATGACCCGACAATTAAAACAGATCAACGACAACGGCCAGATACAGCCAGCCTTCATGTGGGAGTAGAGTAAGAGACAGGGCGTAGTCGGACTATCTCCCTGTCTCTCCTCTCCGAACCGGACTTGCACCTCTCAGCGCATCCGGCTCTCCGTTCAAGTGTTGCTCATGGCAAAGGCGACAGCGGCATAGCGCGATTCGATGGTGCATCGTTTCTCGTCGTGCATGATGTATGGATTTTCTGATGGCGTTCGCCATGTGAAACGACCTTTTCGACTGGTCACGAGCCGCCGTAGCGACACCGCCCCATACCAGCCCCGACCATTCTGGCCTTGCAGCAACCATGTTTTCGCTTGTTCCGGCGCGGGCGCACGAACAAAGTCGCGCATCAATGATCTGAACCCCCGCCGATATTTGCGCGCAAGCCAGTGGCCGAACTTCCAGAAGACCGTTCGATCCAGCTTGTTGAACAGGGTGGCCGTGTAGTCGGTGTATTGATAGAAGGCGGCCCAGCCGGATATTTGTCGGTTCAGGCTTTCCATCAGGTCCATCTTGTTCATGCCGTAATTGCCGGACAGTTGCTTCACCACTCGGCTGGCAAATCCCCGATACTTCTTCCACGGTATGGTCGTCACAGGTCGCATGCGACCCCGTGGCCCGCGCTGGCGAATGATCCTGTGACCCAGGAAGACAAAGCCATCGTTCACATGCGTGATATGGGTCTTCTCCATATTCAGCCTGAGCTTCAGGTCATCCTCCAGGAATCCACGGCACGCCTCGCGCACTGCCTTGGCATGTTCACGGGTTCCCTTGACCACAATCACAGAGTCATCCGCGTACCGACAGTAGGACACTGCTGGTTTCCAGTGTCGGTTCTCCCGCACAGCGATGGGACGCTGTTTGAGAATGGCGAAGTTCCACGCCCACCAATCTTTCCGCACTTTCTTGCTCAGGTAGTTCGTTTCCATCCACACATCGAACTCATGCAACATGATGTTGGATAGCAGCGGCGAGATGACGCCGCCTTGGGGAACCCCTTCGCTTGCCGCGCGAAACAGGTCGCGATCAACACAGCCCGCCTTGATAAACCGCCAAAGCAGGGCCAAGAGTCGCTGATCGGCAATCCGCTTGCGAATCCCCCTCATCAGCAGGCGATGGTGCACGGTGTCGAAGTAGCTGGCGAGGTCACCCTCAATAACCCAGCGTCCAGCGACACTTTGTTCACCTCCGTCTTGCAACTGAAGTTTCACCGTGCGAATCGCGTGGTGTACGCTGCGGGCCGGTCTGAAGCCATACGAAGCCGGGTGGAAATCGCTTTCCCATATCGGCTCCATCCATCAGCATGGCCCGCTGCACGATCCGGTCCCGCAGGCTCGGGATACCGAGTGGCCGGAGCTTGCCGTTCGCTTTCGGGATATACACGCGCCGCGCAGGCAGCGGGCTGTACGAGCCCGCCAACAGTTCATCGCGTATCGTCGTCAGTTCATGCTGGAGATTCGCTTCCATCATGCCTCTGTCAACACCGTCCACGCCCGGCGTACGGGCTCCTTTGGAGGCCAGCGTGATGCGTGCCGCCTCCTTCAGCCAACCCCTCGGCAATGAGTCTCAGGAGGCGATCGAACTTGCGCTCTTTGTTCTCCGTCGACCATATCGCCAGCTTGCATTGCATTTCACTGATTATCAAAGGTCTTCACCTCATTGTGGTCAGTTAATCCACCCTGCAATCCACTTCAACTGCCTCCCTTCGCCATGTGGCCGGCTTTCCCGACCTCGGACTACTACGGAGGCTCCGCCAGCCTGCACAGCATCGGGGGCACACTCCCTTGGCATCTGTGCAGACCTTCCCCAGTTCACATGCCGGACTCAACGTATGGGCGAGGTTGCCTGTCGCAGTCTTTATCCTTGCGTGCTGCAAGTCGTTGCGGGCACCAC
>JAGOSV010000119.1 GCA_018062105.1 Sterolibacterium sp.
AACGGTCCATCACCGGATGGCCACTGTCGCGGACAAAATCAGCCAGACCGTCTACGCGATCAAGCAGCCAGGACTCCCCGATGACGCCTGGAAGAGCCTGTTCCTGATTGAGTCGCTTTTGACGATTATTGTTGAAGCCCGCAATCCCCAGGACTTGTACGACGCGCAGGAAAGAGCTGAAAAACGTGTTCAGCTGATGAAAAGCGCGGGGGAAAAATAGCATGGCCAAACGGGAAGAGAAGACAACGGTTGGAAACTTTGCACGCGGCTCGGAGCTTTGGACCCACCAGGCGCGGCTCATCCTGGTTGCGCTCAGAAATCTCATGCTTGTGGGCGTGGTCCTGGGCTTGCTGGTCGCCGGGGCCTACATTTAACTGCCGAGCTTCCTGAGCATCAGCGAGGCCGTCACCGTGCCCTGCTTGATCGAGGTGGCCAGCCGCAAAATTTCGTCCCAATGGGCGCGGACATGCTTGATGTTGAGCGTGCCGCCGATCATCGGCTTGAGCGCGTCATAGGCGGTTTCGCCCTTGGAAATGTAGAGCTTGGTGTCTCCCAAATCGCGGATGCGCGGCGCGAAGCGGAAGCCCAAGAGGTGCATCAGAGCAAAGACATGATCGGTGAAGCCCGCCGTGTCGGTGTAGTGTTCTTCGATGCGCAGGTCGGACTCGTGGTACAGCAGGCCATCGAGCACATAGGTGGAGTCGCGCACGCCGACATTTACCACCTTGGTGTGGAACGGCGCGTACTGGTCGGAGATGTGGGTGTAGAACGTCCGTCCTGGGCTGCTGCCATATTTCGGGTTGATGTGGCCGGTACTCTCGGCCTTGCTGCCGGTGCGGAAGTTCTGGCCGTCCGATGATGACGTGGTGCCGTCGCCCCAATGCTCGGCGAAGGGATGCCGGAATTGGGCGTTCACCAATTCAGCCAGCGCCGTCGAATAGGTTTCGTCGCGGGTATGCCAGGCTTGCAACCAGGCGAGCTTGGCGTAGGTCGTGCCGGGACAGGACTCAGCCATCTTCGTCAGGCCCAGGTTGATTGCGTCGGCCAGGATCGTCGTTAGCAGCAAGTTTTTGTCCTTGGCCAGATCGCCCGATTTCAGGTGCGTGAAGTGGCGGGTGAAGCCCGTCCACTCATCGACTTCGAGCAGCAATTCGGTGATCTTGACGTGTGGCAGGATCATGGCCGTCTGGTCGATCAGCGCCTGCGCGGTGTCGGGCACCGCCGCATCCAGCGGCGTGATTTTCAAGCCGGACTCGGTGATGATGGCATCGGGCAGATCGTTGGCCGCCGCCATGCGGTTGACGGTGGCAAGCTGCGTTTCCAGTAGGGTCAGCCGGTCGTGCAGATATTGGTCGCAGTCGGTGACAACGGCCAGCGGCAATGTGCTGGACTGCTTGAGGCTGGTGAACTTATCGGGCGGCACCAGGTAGTCCTCGAAGTCCTTGAACTGGCGCGAACCCTGCACCCAAATGTCGCCCGAGCGAAGGGAGTTCTTGAGTTCCGACAGGGCGCACAGTTCGTAGTAGCGTCTGTCGATACCAGCGTCGGTCATCACCAGTTTCTGCCAGCGCGGCTTGATGAAGTCGGTCGGGGCATCGGTTGGCACCTTGCGGGCGTTGTCGGTGTTCATACCGCGCAGCACCTCGATGGCATCAAGCACACCCTTGGCGGCGGGCGCGGCCCGCAGCTTGAGCACGGCAAGGAATTCCGGCGCGTAGCGGCGCAAGGTGGCGTAACTCTCGCCGATGCGATGCAGGAAGTCGAAGTCATCGGGCTGCGCGAGCTTTTGCGCCTCGGTGACGCTCTCGGCGAAAGCGTCCCAGGACATGACGGCCTCAATGGCCGCGAACGGGTCGCGGCCTGACTGTTTGGCGTCGATCAGCGCCTGACCGATGCGCCCGTACAGTCGCACCTTGGCGTTGATGGCTTTACCAGAAGCCTGGAACTGCTGCTGATGCTTGTTCTTGGCGGCGTTGAACAGCTTCCCCAGGATGCGGTCGTGCAAGTCGATGATTTCGTCGGTGACGGTGGCCATGCCTTCGATGGCCAGCGCCACGAGGGTGGCGTAGCGCCGCCGCGGCTCGAACTTGGCCAGGTCGGCGGGCGTCATCTGGCCGCCCTCGCGGGCGATTTTGAGCAGCCGGTTCTGGTGAACCAGCCGCTCGATGCCAGAAGGCAGGTCGAGGGCCTGCCAGGCTTTGAGGCGCTCAATGTGTTCGAGCATGTGGCGGGAGTTCGGTTTGACAGGCGACTGACGCAGCCAGGCCAGCCAGGTCATCTTGCCGTTGTCGCGGCGTTTCAGCAGATCGTCGAGGCGATGCCGGTGTCCGTTCGACAGCGGCTCGGACAGGGCTTCATAGATGCGTCGGTTGGCGCGAGTGATGGCCTCAGCACTGGCGCGCTCGATGGCGTTGAGCGCGGGCAGGATGATCGACTGCCGCCGCAGTTGCTCAATCAAGGCGCTGGCCAGCACGATGCCTTTGTCGGTCTGCATGGCCAGCTCGGTCAGCGTGTGGACGGCCTGTCGGTAATGGCTCATGGTGAACGGCTGGAAGCCGAACACCGTTTGCAGTTCGACCAGGTGCTCGCGCCGGGTCTGTTCCCGCTGCCCGTAGTCGTTCCAGCTTTCAACACCGACCTTGAGCTGGTCGGCGACCAGTTTCAGCAAGGGCAGGAACAGCGGCTGATCGACGCCAAGGAGAATGCCGGGAAAGCGCAGGTAGCAAAGCTGCACCGCGAAGCCCAACCGGTTCGCAGGCCCGCGCCGCTGCCGGATGATCGAAAGGTCACTATCACTGAGCGAGTAATGCCGGATCAAATCGTCCTTGGTGTCCGGCAACGCCAGCAGGCTTTCCCGCTCGGCGGCGGACAGGATGGAACGACGAGGCATATTTACTGATCCGTTCTCAAGTATTGATACAGGGTCTCCCGACTGACGCCGAACTCGCGCGCCAGTTTCGACTTTTGTTCGCCTGCGTCGGCCCGTTGACGTAACTCGGCCGCACGCTCTGGCGACAGGGCTTTCTTGCGGCCCCGGTAGGCACCGCGCTGCTTAGCCAGCGCAATGCCCTCGCGCTGCCTCTCGCGGATCAGGGCACGCTCGAATTCGGCGAATGCACCCATCACGGACAGCATCAGATTGGCCATCGGCGAATCCTCGCCGGTGAAGGTCAGGCATTCCTTGACGAACTCAATTCGTACGCCGCGCTTGGTGAGCTTTTGCACGAGGCGGCGCAAGTCATCGAGGTTGCGCGCCAGGCGATCCATGCTGTGCACCACCACGGTATCGCCTTCGCGCACGAAGGTCAGCAGCGTGTCGAGCTGCGGGCGCAGCGTATCTTTGCCCGACGCCTTGTCGGTGAATACCTTGTCCACCTGGACCTGCTCAAGCTGGCGATCCGGGTTCTGATCGAAGCTGCTGACCCGCACGTACCCGATGCGTTGACCTTTCAAGGGTGTCTCCTGCACAAATGTGTCAGGAAAGAATTTATAAGCCTTTGCTACATGTGTCAATAAATATTCATTAATACTCTATCCTGACGCATTTCGAGTGCAGCACTTGACGCCAAGTTAGGGTATAGCTTAACCGGACACATCGGCCTCTGTGCCTCTACTGCTTTTCGGTACAACCGTCAAGAACAGGCAGAGCGCTCCGATAGTTATCGCCACATCAGCGAGGTTGAAGGCGGGCCAGTGCACAAGCTGCCAATGGAAGTCGAGGAAATCGACAACCGATCCACGCAGCACACGATCCACGACATTGCCGAGCGCACCACCAAGGATCAGGCTGTAGCCCACCGCTTCAAGGCGTGGCCGCTGCTGGCACAGCATGCGGCCCAGCCAAGCAGAAACGACCAGACCCAGCGCCATGAGAAAGTAACGTTGCCAGCCGCCAGCGTTCGCCAGAAAGCTGAATGCCGCGCCGGGATTCAGGACATGGACAATGTTGAAGAAGGTGCTGACTTCGACCTGTTCACCGTAGGCAAACGTGCGGGTGATGGCGAACTTTGCGAGCTGATCTGTCATGACAGAACTGGCGGCCACTGCGAACCAGACCCAAGTCGATGTGCGGCGAGCCGATTGCCACACAGGGGCGGCCAGCGGCATCAGCCACCCGGCGAGCGCCGTGCAGCTCAATCCAAGTACCCACCCCGCCAGCACATCGGCAGGAAAGTGCATTCCGGCTGCGATGCGTGACCAACCGACCAATGCGGCGTACAACACCAAGCCGATGCGGCCACGACGGCCTATCAAAGGCC